>NZ_LMRM01000034.1:0-511485 GCF_001426045.1 Methylobacterium sp. Leaf94 | reverse complement strand
AGGGCGACCAGGACCAGGAGCGGGGCGACCAGGAACAGGGCCAGGGCGGCCAGGGTCTGGTCCAGGGCGGGGCGGAGGGCCGCCAGGCTGGGACGGGCGAGACTGGGACGGGCAAGGCCGGGATGGGATGGGGTCAGCGCGGTCGTGGTGGTGCCGACGGGAAGGCCCTTCCGAGCAGAAGTGGTGTCCATCGTGACAGTGCCCTCAGAATAAGCAGACATCGNGGGATGGGGTCAGCGCGGTCGTGGTGGTGCCGACGGGAAGGCCCTTCCGAGCAGAAGTGGTGTCCATCGTGACAGTGCCCTCAGAATAAGCAGACATCGATTCCCATCAGCCCGTGGCGCTGAAGCGAAACAGGCCAGGTCCATCCCGTAATGCAGCGAACAATGACTACGGAAAGCATCAATAGCAGGAATTAGGCTAAATTCCTTGTAAACCATACCCTTGAATTACGACAAACCGAAGGCAGCAGCATGCACGAAAATACAGGTTTGGCAGTATATTTGCCGGCATATTGAAGCATATTTCAGTTATTTGAAATGGTACTATCTGAAGTAACCATCGATATTCAAATTCGTGCTCCCGCCCCCTGCACTTCACTAAGGAAGTGCATGTTGACGTCGATGATCCGCCAAATGCCTGGCCCATCAGGGTGACAAAGCCGATGGTTGCACATGCCATGCAGAGCCCGGCGTCATGCGTGGTCGGTGCCCCCCACGGGTCTATGGGCGCCTACTCATCGCTCAGGCTTACCCACCAGGCCGACTCGACCGCAACTTTCGAGTGTCGTGTTCCTTCGGGATTGGCGAGGGGGGACAGGTCGATGCTCGTCATCTCATGTGATGGACGACATCCGCAGGATCGGTCTGACCTTTCCGAAATCCTGGCGTGCCATTACGGCACACACGTCGACATTTGCAATCCGGTACGTTGCTGCGCCGCTAATTCTGCAGGTCGTTGCGCAATCGGATCCTGCGCCCTTAATTGGGCACATCTGAATGCATCCCTCAACACGTTTTCGAGCCTGTCGGCAGTCCTGAGCCGGCAGCGAACGGATACTTTCGGGAAGGGAGAAGTACACTCAGCTCATGCTGAAGATCGGCCGAACGTTGCTCGATTTCCCGAACCTTCTTGCGTCCATCCACGAAACTTGCGGGAAAGAAGCCTCCGCCGACGATCCGTTCAGTTGGGTCGCTCAGTCGCGCCAAGGTCCAGCGCTACCACCAACCGTTTAGGGGCCGGCCGGGTCGAGGGGTCCATAGGTCGGGTTCGCCAAAACCGGCGGGCGGGCGTTCGGCCGTGGCGCGCAAGGCGGGACCTTCGGAGTTCACCTCCCGGATCCGCGACCGCCGCCCTTCGTCCAGGGGTTTAGGTGCCGCCGTCAGGGCGGGCACAGTTCGCGCCGTCACCGCGGGCTTCTTCTGCGCCGACCGCCGGGCTTCCGGGGTTTTGCCGTCCGCCCCGCGCGCAACCAATAGGTTTCCTGGGCTCAGGCCGAGGGCGATTTTCATACGGGAGTCGTACCCGTAGAGGTCGGGTAGGGTCCGCACCGTGCCGGCCTCGTCCACCGACATCGTGAAATAGGCGAGGTGTACCGGCAGCTTTTCACTCAGGCGGATCTGGCGCTCGCCCTTCCCGATCAGCTTCTTCAAGCGCTCACTCGACCAGGCTTCAGGCAAAACTGCGTCGGCGAACCGGAAGGGATCCTCCACGCGCACACAGCCATGGCTTAGGGCACGGTGAGCGGAGGAAAAGAGGGTTCGGTTCGGCGTATCGTGCAGATAGACGGCGTGGTTGTTCGGGAACATAAACTTGATGAAGCCAAGAGCGTTGCGCTCCCCGGGCGGCTGACGCACCGAGACGTTGCCGTTGCGGTAGACCACTTCGTAGCCCCGACGGGCCGCGTAGTTCGGGTCGCGGGCGAGACCCGGCAGGAACTCGTTCTTCAGGATCGAAGGCGGGACGTTCCAAGAGGGATTGACGACGGCGTACTCCATCATCCCCGAGAAGATCGGTGTGGGCGATTCCGTTTTGCCGACGATCACGCGTGCTTCGTCGCGCTGACGCCCATCCCGGACGACCCGTAGGCGGAACTCCGGGATGTTGACCATGACGTAGTCGCGGCCGAGGTCGGAGGGCAACCAGCGCCAGCGCTCCATGTTCACGATGAGCGCGGCCTCCGCGTCGTCGGTGCGGGCTGCGGACTCGGGCCGGGAAAGAGCGGACACTGTTTGCAGGGTCAATGTGCCATTCGGGGCTAGACCTCGCGCGCGCTGGAACGCCGTCACGGCCGCGACCACGCCGGCATCGTAGAATTCTGGATTGCCCGGTCCGGCATCGAGGGTGCCGGCCGTCCGGGTTTCGAGTCCAAATCGCCTACGCAGGGCCGGAACGCGCGGGTCCGTCATGCCGAGCTTGAGCACTGGCCCCGGCGGCAGATGCACACCGGCCGCGGACGGAGTCTGGCCGTTACCTCGCAACACCGCGAGGCGCGCCTTCAGGGAGAGGTAGCCCGACTGAGCCGGATTGTAGCCCTGCAGCAGCGAACCGGCCGACGCGCCGCCGGATGCGATGCGGGCGAGGACGGCATCCGGTGCCGGCAAATCGAGGACCGGCGTGATCAAGCGAGACAGGTTGGCAAGATGGATGCGACCACCGCGCGCATCCCGTGCATAGAGCACGACGGCGGCCGAGAGCTTCAGGTCCGCATCCGCGATCTGCGCTTCGGTGGCGCCCTGCGTTCCAAGAACCGGCACAGGATAGGCGGACGCCGCTAGACCGTCCTCCCCCGCGGAGGCCAGACGGGCGGCCGCGGATTTTGCCGCAGGCGTGAGTGCTCCATCGACGATCCAGACCGGCTTGAAGGCACCCAACGCATAGAACGCCTGAATGGCCTCGCGATCCTTCGTCGAGAGCCGGAAGAGGAGCGGTGTCGGATCGGCAAGCCGGGTGGCGATGGCAGCGGCCTGCGGGTCGGTCGGCAGGGGCGGCGGTGCCGTTGCTTCGCTCGCAGAAGGCGTTCCCGGAATGGACGCGTTCGCGTCCGGTCCCCTCGCCGCAATCGGACCCGCGCTATCGGCAGACGGATCGGGCCTGGCTGCCTCGGGCGCGCCCGGATCGACCGAGGCGTTCCGCGTAACCGGGGTCGCGGAGGCTGCATCCGGAGCCTGTGCGTGTGAAGGCTGGGCCTGCGATTTCTGAGCGTCGGATGCGCGACCCTCTTGCTGCCGCATGTCGGAAACCTGGGCCTGGGCCCCATAGGCTGAGCAGCCCGCCAGCAGTGCGGACAGCGCGACGGAGGCAGAGCGCAAAACGCCCATGATGGCAACTCCTCGGGACCGACCATACCGGCCGATAGCATTAGGATAATCGGGCCAGGCGGCCGCGTGCGCAATCGCACGATCGCCGATAAGAGGTCTCAGGCAGCAGCCTCGTCGACCTTGTCCTCTTCCGCGAGACCAAGATCCTTGAGTTTCCGGTAAAGGGTAGATCGGCCAATTCCGAGGCGGCGTGAGACCTCGGACATTCGGCCGCGATAGAATTGGAGTGCGAAGCGAATGATCTCTGCTTCCAAGCCGTCCATCGTCTTCATCTCGCCGGTCTCTTCCGCGACCAGACTCATGGCATGCGGATCGCGCACTTCCACCCGGACGATCTCCCTCACGGGCTGCGGCGCGCCGCCCTGCACCATCGGCTGGATCGGTGCGGCGGGAATCCGGATGTCGAAGCCTTCTACCTGGGCGGCGATCTGCGGGAATTCGGACACCGTGAGTTCGTCGCCATCCGCCAGCACCACCGCGCGGAACAGAGCGTTTTCCAGTTGGCGGACGTTACCCGGCCAGCCGTACCGGGTTACGAGCGCCATCGCCTCGGGTGTGATGGCTCTGACCTTCTTGCCTTCTTCGGCCGCGAAGCGCGCGCAGAAGGAGCGCACCAGATCAGGAATGTCCTCGCGGCGAGCCCGTAACGGCGGCAGCGTCATGGGGAAGACGTTCAGGCGATAATACAGGTCCTCGCGGAATCGGCCCTGCTTGACCAAGTCGAGGAGCGAGCGATTCGTCGCCGAGATCAGACGGATGTCCACCCGTACGCTGCGCTTTCCGCCCACCGGATCGACCTCACCTTCCTGGAGAGCGCGCAAAAGCTTCACCTGTGCATCGAGGGGCAGTTCGCCGATCTCGTCAAGGAAAAGCGTTCCACCCGAGGCTTCGACAAACTTGCCAACATGACGCTCGGTAGCGCCCGTGAAGGCGCCCTTCTCGTGGCCGAACAGGGTGGACTCGACGAGGTTGTCGGGGATCGCGCCACAGTTGACGGTGACAAAGGCCTTGCCGCGTCGATCGCCGGACCCCTGGATCGCCCGTGCCAGCACCTCCTTGCCGACGCCGGACTCCCCTTCGATCAGCACCGGGATGTTCGATTTGGCCGAGCGCTCGGCGAGGCGGATCACGCGCTCCATATCCGGGCTCCGCGATGTCAGATCCTTGAAGCTCAGCGCGCCTGAGGCGCGCCGGCGCATGCGGCGGACCTCTTCCTCGAGCTGATCGACCTTCAGAGCGTTCTTGATCGAGACCTGCAGACGCTCGGCACCGGCTGGCTTGACCACGAAATCCGTGGCGCCCGCACGCATCGCCGTGACAACGGCATCGATCGAGCCGTTCGACGTCTGAACGATCACCGGCACGTCGAGGCCGGTTCTGCGCATCTCGGACATGACTCCCAGTCCATCGAGGCCACCGGGCATGACGAGGTCGAGAAGTACCACATCGATCGCATCGCCAGCGCGCAACGCCTGGAGGCCCTGCTCGCCACTCTCGGCCACCCGCGCCTCGAAGCCGAGGCGCCGAACCATCGTTTCGGCGAGGCGGCGCTGCACGGGATCATCGTCGACGATCAGGACCGTTGTCGACATGGGGCAGCCTCGCTGTTCGCAAGCGGACGGCATCCGGCGACACGAGGGTCGTCCGGGCGTCATCGTCGCTGGCGTGTTTCGTTTCGAACCGCAGGGTGCCCCAAGAGCGTAAAGCCGTGCTTAACGACGATCCGACTTTTGCGGAGCGGAGAGCGTTCGGCACGCCCCCCACTTCACACCCCCTGACAAACCGTCCAGACCCGCAGGATTCTGATCGACTCGGATTGATCGGACGGCCTTTGCACTCGATATCACCGCGCACGGACCTGACCGGTCCGAGAGGGAACCAGATCATCATGCCGAGCCGAGCCGTCGCCACTGCCAGTCGTTCGGGCATCGTCGCGAATGCGGAAGGGGCCAGCGCTGCCAGAGTCGCCGCGCATGCGGCCGATCTGGGGGCTTTGCCGGAATGGGACCTTACCGACCTGTATGTTGGGATCGATTCTCCCGATTTCTCGGCTGATCTGGTCCGCGCCGAAGCGGATTGTGCCCGGTTCTCCGAGCGCTACGCCGGTCGCCTCGCCGAGATGGCGGCCGCGTCGGATGCCTCGGCCCAACTAGCCGAGGCGGTCGCGACATACGAAGGCATCGAAGATCTGCTCGGACGCCTGATGTCTTTCGCGGGCTTGGTCTATTCCGGCGACACCACCGATGAGCTCAGGGAAAAATTCTACGGAGACACGCAGGAGCGGCTGACGGCGGCCTCCAGCAATCTGTTGTTCTTTGCCCTCGAACTGAACCGAATCTCAGACGAGTCGATGGATCGGGCCATGGCGGATGGGCCGCTCAACCATTACGCGCCTTGGCTGGAAGACTTACGGCGCGAGAAGCCGTTCCAATTGGACGATCGCACCGAGAAACTTTTCCTGGAGAAGTCCGTCACCGGGCGCTCGGCCTGGAATCGGCTCTTCGACGGTACGATCGCGGCGCTCCGCTTCCCCGTGCAGGGTGAGCAGCTTACCCTGGAGCCGACCCTCAACAAGCTTCAGGATCCGGATGGCGCCATTCGACAGGACGCTGCGGGCGCTCTCAGCGAAGTCTTCCGTGCGAACCTGCGCACTTTTACGCTGATCACCAACACGCTCGCCAAGGACAAGGAAATTTCCGACCGCTGGCGTGGCTTCAAGGACGTCGCGGATGCGCGTCATCTCTCGAACCGCGTCGAGCCCGAGGTGGTCGCCGCGATGGTGGAGGCCGTCCAGGCCGCGTATCCGCGGCTGTCGCACCGCTATTATCGCTTGAAGGCCAAGTGGTTCGGCGTCGAGGCTCTGCCCTATTGGGACCGAAACGCTCCTCTCCCCAAGGTCGATCAGCGCACCATTCCGTGGAGCGAGGCGCGTGACACTGTCCTCGACGCCTACCAGGCGTTCTCTCCGCAGATGGCCGACATCGCCCGGACGTTCTTCGACCGCAACTGGATCGACGCTCCGACCCGCCCCGGAAAGGCGCCCGGCGCCTTCGCGCACCCGACCGTGCCCTCGGCCCACCCCTACGTCCTGGTCAACTACCAGGGCAAGCCGCGGGACGTGATGACTCTTGCGCACGAGCTCGGCCACGGCGTGCATCAGGTCCTCGCCGGCCCGAACGGCGCCCTGATGGCGCCTACGCCTCTGACCCTAGCCGAGACTGCCAGCGTCTTCGGTGAGATGCTGACCTTCCGCCGCCTCCTAGCCGCCACCACGAACACGAACCAGCGCCGCGCCATGCTGGCGGCGAAGGTCGAGGACATGATCAACACGGTCGTGCGCCAGATCGCGTTTTACGCCTTCGAGCGGAAGGTCCACCTCGCCCGGGCACAGGGCGAGCTGACCGCCGAGCAGATCAACGGCCTCTGGATGTCGGTGCAGGCCGAGAGCCTCGGTCCGGCGATCGCGCTCGATGCGGGTTACGAGCCGTTCTGGGCCTACATCCCTCACTTCATCCATTCGCCGTTCTACGTCTATGCCTATGCTTTCGGCGATTGCCTTGTGAACTCGCTCTACGGCGTCTACGCCAAGGCCGAAGTCGGGTTCGTGGAGCGCTACTTCGCCCTCCTGTCGGCTGGCGGTGCCAAGCCCTACGGAGAACTCCTGGGCCCCTTCGGCCTTGACGCCCGCGACCCTGGCTTCTGGCAGATCGGACTGTCGATGATCGAGGGCATGATCGCTGAACTGGAGGGGATGGAGGCTGCGTAAGCGCTCAGCGATATGAGCGATGGAAGAAGGATGCCTCTCGTTGTTCGTCCCGGACAACGGGGGGTGGTTCATCGGTGGACCCGGCGCCTCGCTCGTCCCGGGCTGACCAGCCCGTCCCGTGGCATCGCGAAGGGCGATCCAAGTGAAACATGCCGGAGCTGTAAGGGTAATTTGCGGGCTCGCCACCGGTGAGAGTGACGTCGGCTGACTGACACGCCCAATTTTCGATGATCGGCCCGGCACTGGACTGTCGAGCCGCGACCCATGAGCCCGCTGCCCTGGCGTGATCGATCACTGCGCTTATCTCCGAAGAAAGTTTCTCCCGACGAGTTGATTGATCCCGATGGCCGACACCGATCGTGAAGCCAACCGCTTCTCCGCCCGCGCAAGTCGCTATGCCCGCGTCGGCGCCAATGTCGGAGGGGTGGCGGCGCGCATGGCCGGCGCGAAGCTGTTCGGCGGAAAGGAGGCTCCGACCAATGCGGTAGCCCTCGCGCAAGCCCTTGGCGGTTTGAAGGGCCCGATCATGAAGGTAGCGCAGCTTTTGGCGACGGTGCCGGACCTGTTGCCGCCCGATTACGCCACCGAACTGCAGAAGCTTCAGGCCGATGCGCCTCCGATGGGCGCCGCTTTCGTCAAGCGACGCATGATCTCCGAACTGGGGGCCAATTGGCAGACCCGATTCCGGACCTTCGACCTCAAACCGGCGGCAGCTGCCTCCCTCGGTCAGGTCCACCGCGCCACGGCCCTCGACGGCACGCACCTCGCTTGCAAGCTTCAATACCCGGATATGCAATCGGCCGTAGAGGCCGACCTTAAACAGCTTGAAGTCGCATTTGCCCTGCATCGGCGGATGTCCACGTGGCTCGATACCCGTGAGATCGCAAAAGAAATCGGTGCCCGTGTCCGCGAGGAACTCGACTACGAGCGCGAGGCCAAGCATGCCGTCCTCTACGGCGACGTCCTTCGCGACGTCGATGCGGTCCGCGTGCCTGCCATCCACAAGGATCTCTCGACGAAGCGCCTCCTGACGCTCGGCTGGCTCGACGGGCAGCGCATCCTCGATTTCGCCGAGAGTCCAGTAGACGTCCGCAATCGTCTGGCCCGGTCGATGTTCAAGGCCTGGTGGCATCCGTTCAGCCGTGCCGCCGTCATTCACGGCGACCCACACCTTGGCAATTACACGGTCTTCTCAGAAGGGGGCGAGGCGCGGGGGATCAACCTGCTCGACTACGGCTGCGTCCGCATCTTCCATCCACGCTTCGTCGGCGGTGTCGTCGACCTGTATCGGGGCTTGCTCACCAACGACAACGCACGCATCGTCCATGCCTACGAGACCTGGGGGTTCAAGAATCTCAACAAGGAACTCGTTGAAATCCTGAATATCTGGGCGCGCTTTATCTATGGGCCGATCCTGGAAGATCGCACGCGAACCGTGGCCGACGGGGTCAAGCCCGGCGAGTATGGGCGCCGACAAGCCTTCGAGGTTCATCAGGCCCTGAAGGCACGCGGTCCGGTTACGATCCCGCAGGAATTCGTCTTCATGGACCGGGCGGCGGTCGGCCTCGGCGCCGTCTTCCTGCATCTCCGGTCGGAGCTGAACTATCACCAGTTGTTCGAGGCCGAGATCGACCGTTTCTCCCTCGCGGATCTCGAAGGGCGACAGGGCGAGGCACTGGCAAAGGCAGGACTTGCTTCTCCGGCTTGAAAGCGTGGCCACAAAAAGCCGTTCGAGGCGATTGCCGGGCGCGCATGTCGATTGCGAGCGACCTTGGCTTGCGCTAAATCCCCTTGGAACAAATCAAGATGATGCCCAAGGGGACGCCCACAAGATGGCTGATACCAAGACCGTGTCCGGCGCGCATTACAGCCCGGCGATGGATGAGAAGACCCACGAGCAGACCTATCGCGGATTCGTTCGGTTCGTAGAGATCGGCACCGGTGTTGTGCTGTGTTGGGTTCTGGCCCTGGCGGTCGGCGGTATCCGCGAGGCCTGGCTGACGGCGATCTTCGGTGTAATCCTTTCCGGTATCGCCGGTGCGGTCGGTGCTCTCGCCCCCGCGATCGGCTGGAAGGCCCCCCTGGCGGTCGGCATCCTGCTGGCGCTTTACCTCGCTTTCGCCTGATCACTCTCCAACCACAACTTGACTGATTTGCGGGTCGCCTTCGGGCCGTCCTTTAAGGAGCATTCCTGCATGCGCATCGCTGTATTATCGGAAACCGATCCCGCGGAGCCGCGGGTCGCGGCGGTGCCAGAGACGGTCAAAAAGTTCATCGGCCTCGGGGCCGACGTCACCGTCCAGTCTGGTGCCGGTCTGAAGGCCGGCGTTCCGGACGCCGATTACGAGGCCGCCGGGGCCTCCATCGCCGGATCGGCCTCCGAGGCCGCCGGGTCCGCAGACCTTGTTCTGAAGGTCCGGCGTCCCTCGGCCGAGGAGATCGCCCTCCTGCCGCGCGGCGCCACGGTCATCGCAATCATGGATCCGTACGGCCACGAGGCCGAACTCGGTGCCATGGCGGAGGCCGGTCTCGACGCCTTCGCTATGGAGCTGATGCCCCGCATCACCCGCGCGCAGGTGATGGACGTACTGTCGTCCCAGGCCAATCTTGCGGGTTACCGCGCCGTGGTCGACGGCGCGTCCGAATACGGCCGTGCCATGCCCATGATGATGACCGCCGCCGGAACCGTACCGGCCGCCCGCGTCTTCGTCATGGGTGTCGGCGTTGCCGGCCTTCAGGCTATCGCAACGGCCCGCCGGATGGGCGCGGTGGTCACCGCCACCGACGTGCGCCCGGCCACCAAGGAGCAGGTCGAATCCCTCGGCGCCAAGTTCGTCGCGGTCGAAGATGAGGAGTTCAAGCAGGCCGAGACTTCCGGCGGATACGCCAAGGAGATGTCGACCGAGTACAAGAAGAAGCAGGCCGACCTCGTCACCACCCACATCGCCAAACAGGACATCGTCATTACCACGGCGCTGATTCCGGGCCGGCCGGCGCCGAAGCTTGTCTCGGAGGCGATGGTCGCCTCCATGAAGCCCGGCTCGGTCCTGGTCGACCTCGCAGTCGAGCGCGGCGGCAACGTCGAGGGCGCCAAGCCCGGCGAAGTCGTGGTGACCGACAAGGGGGTGAAGATCGTCGGCCATCTCAACGTGGCCGGCCGCCTCGCGGCGACGGCCTCCAGCCTCTACGCCCGCAACCTCTACGCCTTCGTCGAGACCCTGGTCGACAAGGAGTCCAAGGCCCTGGCGGTGAAGTGGGACGACGAACTCGTCAAGGCGACCAACCTGACCCGTGACGGCCAGGTCTCGCACCCCTCGTTCCAGCCCCAATCCTGATCCCGCCGGAGGATACGATGGCTATGCTTCCCCCCGATCAGGCCGCCGAGCAGGCGCGCGCCGCCGCCGCCGCGGCCCGAACTGCCGCTGACATCGCGCAGCAGCACGCGCTCCAAGCGCAGAAATACGCCGACGGCCTCGGTCACGGCCTCAGCGCCGTGACTCACGGAGCCGTCGACCCGACGGTCTTCCAGCTCGCGATCTTCGTCCTGGCAATCTTCGTGGGCTACTATGTTGTCTGGTCAGTTACCCCGGCTCTGCACACGCCGCTGATGTCCGTCACCAACGCGATCTCGTCGGTCATCATCGTCGGCGCCCTGCTCGCCGCCGGCGTGCCTTACGTCGAGCACGGCACCGGATGGGCCCGCTTCTTCGGCTTCGTCGGCATCATCCTCGCCAGCGTGAACATCTTCGGCGGGTTCCTCGTCACTCAGCGCATGCTCGGCATGTACAAGAAGAAGGCCTGAGACATGTCCCAGAACGTCTCATCCCTTCTCTACATCGTCTCCGGCGTCCTGTTCATCATGGCGCTGCGGGGGCTCTCGCACCCGACCACTTCGCGACAGGGCAACCTGTACGGCATGATCGGCATGGGCCTCGCCATGCTCACCACCCTGGTCGGCCATCCGCCAGCCGGGCTCGGCGCCTGGGTCATTGTCATCTTGGGCCTCGCCATCGGCGGCGGTGCCGGCGCAGTCATCGCCAAGCGTGTGCCGATGACGGCGATGCCGCAGCTCGTGGCCGCCTTTCACTCCCTCGTCGGCCTTGCGGCCGTAATGGGCGCGGCGGCAACGCTCTACGCGCCGCAGGCGGTCGGCATCCTCGAGAACGGCCACATTCACAAGGAATCGCTGTTCGAAATGGCGCTCGGCGTCGCCATCGGCGCCATCACCTTCACGGGCTCGGTCATCGCGTTCCTGAAGCTTGATGGCCGTATGTCCGGCAAGCCTATCATGCTGCCGCAGCGGCACCTCATCAACATCGGCCTCGGCGTCGCCCTTGTGGTGCTGATCGCAATCTTCATCGGCAACGAGAGCAAGGCGATCTTCTGGTTGATCGTGCTGCTGTCCTTCGTACTCGGCGGCCTCCTCATCATTCCGATCGGCGGCGCGGACATGCCCGTCGTCGTCTCGATGCTGAACTCCTACTCGGGCTGGGCCGCGGCTGGTATCGGCTTCACCCTGGGCAACCTCGCGCTCATCATCACGGGTGCGCTGGTCGGATCGTCCGGTGCGATCCTGTCCTATATCATGTGCAAGGCGATGAACCGCTCGTTCGTCTCCGTCATCCTCGGTGGCTTCGGCGGTGACGCCGCAGCAACCGGCGCCGGTGGCGCTGTCGAGACCCGTCCGGTCAAGCAGGGCTCGGCCGACGACGCGGCCTACATCATGAAGAACGCCGAGCGCGTCATCATCGTGCCGGGCTACGGCATGGCTGTAGCCCAGGCCCAGCACAGCCTTCGCGAGATGGTCGATATGCTCAAGAAGGAAGGTGTGGACGTGAAATACGCGATCCACCCGGTCGCCGGCCGCATGCCCGGTCACATGAACGTGCTGCTCGCCGAGGCGAACGTGCCCTACGACGAGGTCTTCGAGCTGGAGGACATCAACGGCGAGTTCCCGCAAGCCGACGTGGCCTTCGTGATTGGTGCCAACGACGTCACCAACCCGGCGGCAAAGACCGACAAAGCCTCGCCGATCTACGGCATGCCGATCCTGGACGTCGAGAAGGCCAAGACCGTCCTGTTCATCAAGCGCGGCATGGGCTCAGGTTACGCCGGCGTCGAGAACGAGGTGTTCTTCCGCGATAACACCATGATGCTGTTCGGTGACGCCAAGAAGGTGGTCGACAACATCCTCAAGAATCTCTGATGCGACCGCGGGCGCTGGCCCGCGAGACCTTCCTCGAGGGGCCGGCGCGTGTTCGCCGGCCCCTTCGTCGTTTGGGATGCAGTCCTGCGTCCCAGATGGCGCTATGATCCCCCCGTGTCAGCCGCCCTCGCCCTCGACGCGCCTCGCGCGTTCCTCGACATCTCCCACTCGGTTCTCGGCCGGCCCTGGCGCGACCGCTGCGCCGATCCGGCCCTCCAGGCTTACGCGGCGACGATGGTGCAGGCGCATGCCCTGCCCGAGTTGCTGGCCCGGGTCCTGGCCGGGCGCGGCATCCGACCGGCCGAAGCGGAGGCGTATCTGCAGCCGCGAATGCGCGACCTGATGCCGGACCCGAACTGCTTGGTCGATATGGCGACGGCTACCGAGCGGCTCGTGCGCGCTGTTCTGACCGGCGAGCGAGTGGCGGTATTCGGCGACTACGATGTCGACGGTGCAGCCAGCGCGTCGCTCCTGGCCGGCTACCTGCGTAGCCTCGGCCTGATCGTCCAAATCCACATTCCTGACCGAATCACCGAAGGCTATGGCCCCAACGTCGCCGCCGTCGAGGCTCTGCGGGAGGCCGGCGCTACGCTGCTGATCACCGTCGATTGCGGCACGAGCGGACACGCGCCCTTGGAGGCCGCAGCGGCAGTCGGCCTTGATGTCGTCGTCCTCGACCATCATGGCGCCCCAGAGCACCTGCCCCCGGCCCGTGCGCTCGTGAACCCGAATCGCCTCGACGACTTGTCGGGGCTCGGCCATCTCTGCGCCGCTGGGGTCGTCTTCCTTACGCTTGTTGCGCTAAACCGGCGACTTCGGCGAGAACCGGAATTCGTCGATCGGCTGCCTGACCTCGCCGAGTCGCTCGACCTCGTTGGCCTGGCCACCGTCGCGGATGTCGTCCCGTTGGTTGGCCTGAATCGCGCCTTCGTCGTGCAAGGCCTTAAGGTGATGCGCGCCCGCGGCCGCATTGGTCTCGCAGCGCTTCTGGATGCTGCGTCTCTGACTGAGCCGCCAGAGGCTTGGCACCTCGGCTACCTTGTCGGCCCGCGCATCAATGCCGGGGGGCGCATCGGGAATGCGGCTCTTGGGGCAACCCTCCTCACCACGGCCGACCCGGCCGAGGCTGCACGGATTGCGGCGGAACTCGATCGGCTCAATCGCGAACGTCAGGTCATCGAGGCGACAGCGGTCGCCGCCGCCGAGTCCGAGATGGACCACGCGCTCAGTCTCGATCCCGAGCAACCGGTGCTGGTGGCCGCGTCCACCGACTGGCATCCCGGCGTCGTCGGGCTCATCGCGGCGCGCTTGAAGGAGCGCTTCGGCCGCCCGGCCTTCGCTTTCGCCCTTCGGCCGGACGGCACCGCAACCGGTTCGGGTCGATCGATCGTCGGTGCGGATTTAGGGCACGCGGTCCGCACGGCGGTCGAGGCAGGGGTTGCCCTGAAGGGTGGAGGCCACGCTATGGCGGCGGGCGTCACGCTGCCTGGTCCGAACGTCACGGGTTTTCGCGATCACCTCACGGCTGTTCTATCCGAGACCGTTGCCGAGGCACGGGCTGTCGAAGCGCTTCTGGTGGATGGCGCAATGAGCGCGGGCGGTGTCACCGCCGAACTCGTGCGCACGATTCACCGGGCCGGCCCATTCGGATCCGCGGCCCCGGAGCCGACCTTCGTCCTGCCGCGACACCGCATCGTGGACGCCGCGGTCGTCGGTCATGGGCACGTTCGAGCCCGTCTGCGAAGTCGGGATGGCCAGGCCATCGGCGCCATCGCATTCCGTTCGGCACAGGGTCCTCTCGGACAGGCAATCCTATCCAGCGTCGGCCGAGAGGTGCATGTCGCTGGGACGCTGTCCGTGGATACCTGGCGTGGCGCTGAGCGTGCCCAAATGCGCATCTGCGATCTCGCATATTTCGATTGAGCGATGCGGTTGACTCCCGCCCGGGCGGTCATCATAAGGACGGCGCGCCGTCGAAAGACGGTCGGTTTGGGGGAATGTCCCGAGCGGCAAAGGGGGCGGACTGTAAATCCGCTGCGTAAGCTTCGTAGGTTCGAGTCCTACTTCCCCCACCAAATCTTTACCGAGATCCCGAAACTCTCCGGGATGTCTCTAGCCTCGGCGACCTATTACAAAGGTCGGCGATGCGGGTGTAGCTCAATGGTAGAGCAGCAGCCTTCCAAGCTGAATACCCGGGTTCGATTCCCGGTACCCGCTCCATCCGATTTCTGAATCCGACGCCGCTGAAGCGGCATGAAAACTTCTCCATCGTTTGCCGAGGGTCCGAACGAGGCCGATTGATCGGTTGCTTGGTGCGGGTTGGCTCGCGCGACGACGTTTTGCGTTGGCTTTCCAGCGGTTGATATCGACGGATGGGGATGTCCTCCCCTAGCGAACCAAGGGGGCGAAGCGGCGAACCCTCCGTGACGATCTCGACACATCGGCGCGCGGCCGTCGCATCGATCAGCCTTTCGTCGACGTGCCTGCCCAAATCGCGTTCGCCGCACCTAGGCTTTGGTACACCGTGGACACAGACGGGGGTGGAGGAATCGCTTCGTGCAGCGGGAGCGCCTACCTCTGCCCCAGATGAGTTAGGAACAAAATCTGCCCTGTGCGCCTGCGCACACCCTGGCACGATTTCGCCACGGTTCAGACTTAGCCGTTGCACATCGAGCGGCGAAGTGTCGAGGACCCGGTAAACCGGACATTTACGGTTTTCGGCAACCTTGCGTTCACCATGATCCGTGCCCCGCGCGCGAATGGGAAGAGGGTGAGACCACGGTGGGTAAGCTTCTGCGGAACGGCCGGACGACCCATCGCCCCGGCTCTTGGAAGCGGGCCGGACGTCTGACCGTCTTCGGTGCCAGTTTCGGTCTAGCTCTGGCGGGTGGAACCCGCGGCACCCAGGACGCCGTCGCCAACGGTGATACGCGGACTCTTTCGATTTATCACACCCATACCAAGGAAAGCCTGACGGTCACCTTCAAGCGCGACGGACGTTACGACAGGGCGGCTCTGGAGCAATTGAATTGGCTCTTGCGCGACTGGCGATCCGATGAGCCGATCAAAATGGACCCTCGCCTGTTCGACACGGTCTGGGAAGCCTACCGGTCGGTGGGTTCGCAGGAACCGATCAACGTCGTCTCTGCCTATCGCTCGCCCGGCACCAACGCGATGCTGCGCCGGCGATCCAAGATGGTCGCCGAGTACAGTCAGCACATGCTCGGCAAGGCGATGGATTTCTACCTGCCGGATGTGTCGATCGACCAAATCCGGGCCATCGGCATGCGAATGCAGAGGGGCGGCGTCGGTTGGTATCCCCGCTCCGGCTCCCCCTTCGTGCACCTCGACGTTGGCTCGGTCCGCTCATGGCCGCGTATGACGCACGATCAGTTGGCCCGTTTATTTCCGGATGGAAAGACCGTTCACCTGCCCTCGGACAATCGCCCCCTGCCCGGCTACGAAATGGCCCGTTCCGAAATCCTCTCGCGCGGCGGAACCGTTCTTGGGGTCACCGAGGTGGCGCAAATGGACGAGGACGACGGGCCGAGCATCAAGGGGTTCTTTGCCAGCCTCTTCGGCGGCGGCCGCGCGCAAGATACCGCACCGCCCGTGCAGGCAGCGACGAAAGCGTCGGAGCGAGCCCGCGCGAGGACGGCAGCCGTGGTGGTCGCCAGCGCCGATCCCGAGGACCCGGTCGGTGCGCGCACGGCGCTCGCCTACGCGGCACCCGCCGCGGATGAGGCCCTCAAAAGCAATTTCCTTCGTCGCGACGGCCGTGACGCCCAGAGCCTCCTGACCAGCGAAACGCCCACAACTGCAACGTCAGCCTCGGATACGGTCGCTTCTGTGGCCCTGCCGCTGCCGCCCCGTCGTCCGGCGGAATTTGCAGCGGTGACCGCCGCCCTGACGATGCCTCTACCGCCCCCACGGCCCGTCGTACACCTTGCCGGCCTCGGCAATGCCGGCATGGCCAATCTCTCCCCGTCGATACCCCCCCGTGCAGCCCTCGTGCCAGCCAATGCCGATCCGCGAACGCAGCTCAATGCTCTCTTCGTGGCGGCTGCCGCGAATGTCGAGCCCGCGAGTCGGATGGCGCCGGTGAGGCTTGCCAACGCGAAGGCAAAGCTCGACGGAGCGCCGACCGCGATTGTCTTGCCGCAAGTCGGCGTCGCCACCCGCTTCTCGGCCCGAAGCCCAGGCGACGACCTCGCGGCCTCGCGATTTACTGGCTCGGCCACACGCGTCGTACCCGGCACACGCTGATCGCAACGCGCTCACTTGCCTGTAACGCGACAGATTAACTTTGCATCCCGCTTGAGGTCGGAGGAACCGTCGAAGTTCCTCGGACGCGAGCGCACGAACCGGTAGGTCGCGACCCGGCGGAGTGAGGCTCGGGACTGACCGTGGAGGTCGTCCATCAGAAGCGCGACGGGCGTTCGCATTACGAGAACCGAGAGGGTAGTTCGCTGCCACGGACCACCTCGTCCGCCCATGAAATATCTGCCCCGAACACAACGTGTGGCTTGCCCAGCATTTTCCTTGCCGACACCAAATTTTTAAAACGGCCCACCAATCGGAAGCATCGCGACAGACGATCAACCGAACAAATCTTCACCGAACAGCCTGGAGGTAAGTTAAGTTATCATCGAACCCATAGTCCAAAATGAAAGGTGAAACTGATGTCAGTCTATCAAACTGATTAATCTGAGCGCTTTTATAGGACGATGTTCAAACGCGTAATTTGTAAAAAGATGTTTTTCAAAGACTGGCAGAGCACTTTGCAATTATGAACTTGAATTTCGAGGGGAATCCGGCTTTCGCGAAGATTTTTATTGTGTGCGAAAGCCTCGCCGATCCGCCAAATGGGGTATGCCATTCCGAATTCATTTCAAAGACAAGGAGGTGTCTGCGGCGTTGGAAGGATCAGGCAACCTTTCGATGAGGACCGCAATAGCTCAAACACCCAAGGAAGGCGGTTCTTGATGTTGAAGGTAAGTGCAAGTTTCCTGCTGGCAGGTATTGCTCTGGCCGCCGCTGCCCAGGCCTCGCCGCGGCGTCGGAGTGCCTTGGAATGGGCTGGCGGTACGCTGCTCATTGCAGGCCTTGGTCTTCTCGGCGCAGGACTCCGTTTGTTTCGATAACGTGCCGGCCGGCGGGCCCGGTAAGCCGATCGCTCCGGTATGTACCGAACGGGACTCCCGATCCGGCTGCCCTATGTGCAGGACATGACACGCATTCACGTCCGCACGCTCGGGATGGCACTCCTGATCGCCCTTAGCCCGATACGCGCTTTGGCCTCGGGAGACGCACCGGCCTTCCTGCTTGTCGGCCTCGATGGCAAAACGTTCTTCACGCTGGATGGCAGCCGCAACGGACCGAACGGGAGTGATGCCGTTGGGATCATCGACGCCAGTGATGAGGCACATCCTCGCTTGGTCCATACCCTAACTCTCGACAACTCGGTGTACGGACCGCCGACGAACCTGCGGGTCACGCCGGACGGGCGTCTCGGTTTGGTCGCAAGTTCGGTGCTGATGCACCATGACGGTACCGCTTGGTACGCTCACGCGGACAATCGCCTGCATGTCATCGATCTGACCGCGACGCCACCGCGCCTCATTGAGACAGTCGAGGTTGGACAGCAACCCTCCGGTATCAGCATTTCGAGGACCGGCGATCTCGCGCTCATCGCCAATCGCGAGGGACGCAGCGTCACCGTGCTCTCAATCCTCGGCTCAAAGGTTCGGCCGGTCGCAACGATCGATGTGGGCGATGAAGCTGCGGCGGTCGCCTTCGCTGCGAATGGACGGCGCGCCTTCGTCGCAAAGAACAAAGCGGCGCGTATTGGCGTCCTGTCGATCAATGGCACTTCGGTGCGCTATGAGCCGGAGTACGATATGCCAGTTGGCGCAGGGGTCTACGGGCTCGATGTGACGCCCGACGGAACGCTCGCGCTCACTGGGAACACCGGACAGGAGCCAAGCGACGGGCACGCCGATACCATCAGTGTCATTCGCGCCGATGGTCTACGCCCGGTCGTCCTCGATCACCTGGGAATCGGCGACACGCCGGAAGCACTGGTGATCGCGCCGGACGGCCGACATGCCGCCGTCTCGATCGTCCGGGGGTCGAGCGCAGCACGTGGAAGCCCGGGCTATACGCCGACTGGCGCTGTCGCGTTGCTGACCCTCTCGTCACAGAGCGTGCAGATGACGTCCCAGGCGGAAGCGGGCGCCGTCACGCAGGGTGTCGCATTCAGTCCCTCCGGCGATTACGTTTATGTCTGTAATTACGTCGACCGGAACTTGGGCATCTACCGCATCTCGGGCGATACCCTGATCGATACGGGCAATCGCCTATCGCTTCCCGGCCAACCCGCGTCTCTGGCCGGACGATAGGATCGTCGATGCCGAGGGATGCACGCAAAACCTCACTTCAGCCGCTTCTCCCTCGCCCGAGACAAAGCCATGGCTGACGAACCGGCGCAGTCCGCTCGAAGCGTTCACTATGTGGGGTTTCGCGATGATCGCTATTGGAACGCGTACCGTCTCTTCGGCGGTCCCCGGATCATCCACCGGCGCTGGGACTTCTACGCCACGCGCGACGTCGGTCCCAACGATATCGTAATCTTCGCGCAAGGTGACGACACCCAGCCGATCACCGATCGGAACGCTACGGACCTCGATGAACGTTGGCTCTAGAACCCGTCGAATACCCAGCCACGGGGTTGATGCAACGACCGCCGAGGTCACGCGCCGTCAAGGGGGAGCGTAACCTCGACAAGGCGCGAGGCGGTGACTTAAGCAGCCTGTTTGCGGCCCTTGGTCTTCGGCGGGACCTCTTCGTCTTCGTTGCGGTTCGCAACCTGACCGAGGCCGATTGACTTCGCGAGTTCCGAACGCATGGCGGCGTAGGACGGGGCGACCATCGGGTAATCGGCCGGGAGGCCGTAACGCTGCCGGTAGCTGTGGGGATCAAGGCCGTGGCTGCTGAGGTGACGCTTCAGCGTCTTGTAGCTCTTGCCGTCGAGAAAGCTGATGATGCCGTCCGGCATCACGGATTTGCGGATCTGGGCGGGCGTCGGCTTTTCGGGCGCAACCTCCTCGGCGGTCTGGGCGGCACCGGTGACGAGGCCGTTGAGCGCGGCGTGCACATTGCGGATCAGATCCGGTAGATCGGTGGTCCGGACTGGATTGTTCGATACATACGCCGCGACGATGTCGGCGGCGAGATCGACGAAGTCGGTCGTTTGAATTTCGGTGCTTTCGGACATGCGTAATTTTCTTTTCCCTGTGCCCCCAAGGCAGCAGATCGCCCATTCGTAGACATTTATCAAGCGCCCGAGGCCAAATTCGGCGATGAACATGCCTGACATGCGCATCACAGATAAGAGATGTCCACAACAGAGACGCTGCATGCGGAAGCGTACTCGCGATTATTGCTTGTGTGCTCGGCCACGTCCGCCGGCACAACCATCGGGCCGCGGTGGATAGGTCGAGCGTTGTCCATACTGCTCGATCCGATGTGGAATCGCAGCGATTTCCGGTTTGTCGCGTGACGCCGCCACGCCCAGAACTCCTTGGCATCGGGGCTTGCTACCGGCCGGTTGCGGTCTGATCCTGCACGATGCTGTCCTGACGCGCCTGACGCTCCCCTTGCCGACGCCCGAGCCAGAGACTGTTCAGAAGCCATGCCACGGACAGCGGGACCGCCGTCACGGCGACAGCGGTCGAACCGAGCCCCAGAGCGGCGATCCCGGCGAATGACCAGGCCCCGACCTGATCACCGACGCGATACACCACCGTGTCGATGAAGTTCTTCGCCTTATAGCGATCCTCTCGCGGTACGACCGTGAACAGCACCTCACGGATAGGCCGTGCAATGGCGAAGTTTCCGGCGCGTCGCAGAACCTGGAAGAGCACAATGGCGGTGATCGTCGGCGAAACGGCCAGGACCGCGAAACCCAGGATGCTGGCCGCTGGCAGGACGGCCAGGGCCGGCCCCACACCGATCCGGCGCACGATCCGTCCGGTCAGGAAGAATTGCACGCCAAGAGTGAGCGCGTTCACCAGCAGATCCACGCTTGCGAAGAAGGCCGTCTGCGCACCTCGATCGGGAAAGCTGCGCTTCGCGATGCCGGCTTGTTCGAAATACAGGAACGTCGATGTGGTCGAGAACAGCAACAGGAACAGACTGATATTCAGAAGGTAGGGTGACCGGAGCGTCCGCGTGATACCCGCGAAGGCGCTGCCACCGATGGCCTCGGCGGCCGGTGCATCACCGGCGGTTGGTGCCTGACGCAGGCGGTCCGACAAACGGGCGAGTCCGCGCATGCTGAAGACCGCCGCCTCGAGAAGGACTGCCGCGCCGGTCAGGAGGGCCCAGGTCGGCACGTCGCGAGCGAGGATGGCGGTGGTCGCCGAGCCCGCGATGGCCCCGAGGGTCGCCCCGGCTGCGATGAAACCGAACAGCCGCTTACCCTGCTCCGTCGAGAAGACATCGACGATGGTAGCCCAAAAGACCGAGACGACGAACAGGTTGAAGATCGACAACCATATGAAGAACGCACGGCCGATCCAGATATTCCCTTCCGGACCCGCGAGGTACAGAGTAGCGGCGAAGACGAGAATGTTGGCCGCGAAGAACCGATAGGTGAGCGGTACGAACCGCGCCCGCGGCAGCGTTTTCACGAGCCAGGCGAAGGGCAGGTTAAGAGCCAGCATCCCCACCAAAGTGCCCGTGAAGAGCCAGGGCAGATTCTCGATGCCGCCCGCCAAGCCCATCTGATCGCGGATGGGACGGAGCACATAATAGGCCGCCAGGATCGAGAAGATGTACGCCCACGACCAGGCAAGTGCCGGTGCCTCGCCCGGCCGCATATCGACGAGGCGCCCAAGCCAAGCAGCGGCCTGCTGACCCGCCGGCACTTTGGGTGATGCGCCGGCGGACGTTTCACCACTCAAGGTGTGACACCCAGGCGCGTGCGCAGGTCCGGAGCGGTAAGTTCGAGCCCGAAGCCGGGCGAGCCCATGGCGAAGCTGTCCGCCGTCCTGAGAGGTCCGACGACCACCGGATCGAAGCCCGCATCGGTGACGAGCTTCGTCACTTCCGCGACGGACTGAGGGTCGTCACCTGCGAGGGGGATCGCCATCCGGCCCCCTTCGCGGTGAGCGTTCTTGGCGAACACCTTGTAATTCGCCGCGTTGAAGGCACGAACGATGTGGGCGCCAATCAGGTACTTGGCCGAAACGGCTGCGATGCCGCTCGCCTGGACCTCGCCGTAGACCTCGCCGTCGCGGGCTTGGGTGGCGTTACCGGCATCGATGACGATCTTGCCCTTCAGGGCGGCACCGTGATCCTGCGCGATCTGTGGATACGCCTTATAGGGAACCGCCACCAGCACGACGTCGCCGAAGGCGATCGCTTCGGCCGGAGTCCCGGCGCGGGCCTTGGGTCCCAGCCCGTCGACGAGGCCCTTCAGGTCTTCTGGGTGCCGGGACGACAGCATTACCGGATGGCCGGCCCTAGCCCACAGGCCGCCGAGTGTGCCGCCGATATTGCCGGCACCGATGATCCCGATGCGCATCGGCTCCGATTCGGTCTGCGCCCAGGCGGAGCCGACTAGAGCGAAGGCGACGGCAGCGCCGGAGACGTGCGCGAGGATCGAGCGGCGTTTCACGAACTCAAAGTGCATCGACGAGGGCCTCCATGCGGGTGCGTTGCGCGGCATCGGGCAGACGGCCCCGTGCGGCGCCGAGGTTGTCCTCGACATAGGCCACCTTGGCCATGCCGGGGATCGGGCAAGTCACCGCTTGGTGCGCGAGGACGTATTTCAGGAAGAATTGGGGCCAACTCGCGCAGTCGAACTCCGCAGCCCAGGGTGGCAGCGCGCGCCCTTGCACGGCCTTGAACAGGCGATCGCGCCCGAAGGGAACGTTGACCATCACGGCGGTCCCGCGCTCCTTTGCCAGGGGCAGGATGCGCGCGGCAGCGCTGCGATCGTCGAGGGCGTAGTTCACCTGGATGAAGTCCAGGGTCTCGCGCGTCATCAGCGCTTCGAGATCCGCAAGCTGACTGTCGCGCCAGACCGTTGCGCCGAGATACCGGATCTCCCCCTGCGCCTTCAGATCGCGAAGGGTCGCGAGATTTGCATCCGGATCGATGAGGTTGTGGACCGCGATGAGGTCGATCACCGATGTCTTCATGCGCTGGAAGGATCGCGCGATCTCCGCCGCGCCGGCCTCCCGGCCCGGCGTCCCGACCTTGCTGCACAGGAACACCTTCTCTCGCAGGCCATCCTGGCTGAGGATCAGTCCAAGCACGTCCTCGGCGGTGCCGTAGCTCGGCGCGGTATCGATGACCGTTCCACCGAGCGCAACGAACCGCTGGACCGCCTCGCGCAACGGCGCGATCTTCTCCGGCGTCGGTTCGACCTCGTAGCGACGCGACGTACCGATGCCGATCACCGGCAGGGTTTCGCCGGATGAAGGAATTGGGCGGCGGAGTAATCCGGAGAATTGCGCCGTCTCGGCCATCGCCCTGCGCTTCAGCGGACCTGCCGACAGAGGCAGAAGAGCGGCGCCGGCGATGACGGCGCGTCGATTGGGATGCATCGGGGCACGAACTCCAGCGAGGCGAGCGTCCGGACCATCTAGGGCCCGGTGCCGGACTTCGACATATCCACTGGCGCACGGATCGTGCCTGCGACGGCCGGTGGCGAAGGACGGCGTATCCGTCACGGGCCGGAGCAGCGGGCGATGCAGGGCGGCGTCAACGTCGCGCACGGAAGGTCCGTGCATCGACCTCCAGCGCCTTCATCCGCGAGGCCAGGGTGGTCGGCCGCAGGCCGAGCAGTTCGGCGGCGCCCCCCGGGCCGAAAACCTTGCCGCCGGCCAGGGTCAGGGCTCCCTCGATCTCGGAGCGGTCGCGGGCGCGCCGCTCAAGCTCCGTCAACGGGTTCAGGATCGGCAAGGCCATGGCGACGGCGTCACGGCCGCGCGGCGGTAAATCGACTTCCGGCAAGTCGAGATGGAGCCGCCCACGCACCGCGAGGATCGCCCCCCGCTCGATCACGTTCTCCAGTTCGCGGACGTTTCCCGGCCACGGATAGCGGCTGAGGCGGCGCGCGTCGCCTTCCGTGAGCCGCGGCTCGGCGATGTTGAGCCGCCGCGCCGCGCCCTTGAGGAAGTGCTGGGCGATCAACGGAATGTCCTCGGGCCGCTCGCGCAAGGGACTCGCGGCGATCGGAAAAACGTTGAGGCGAAAATACAGGTCCTCGCGGAAGCGACCGCGCCGCACCTCCTCCCGCAGGTCGCGATTGGTGGCCGCGATCAGCCGGACGTCGACCGCGCGGGTGCGCTCCTCTCCCACCCGCTCGAAGGAGCGCTCCTGCAGCACCCGCAGCAGCTTGCCCTGGAGGTCCAGGGGAATTTCACCGACCTCGTCGAGGAACAGCGTGCCGCCATCGGCGAGTTCGAAGCGCCCGACCCGGTCGCGGACGGCCCCGGTGAAGGCGCCCTTCGCGTGGCCGAAGAACTCGCTTTCGAACAGCTCTCGGGGCACGGCGGCGCAGTTCACCCGGATCAGGGGGCGATCGGAGCGGCGGCTGGCCTCGTGAATCGCTCGCGCGATCAGCTCCTTGCCGGTGCCGGATTCACCAGTGACCAGCACGGTCGCGTCGGTGCCCGCGACCACGTCGATCTGGCGAAGGGTCGCTTCGATGGCGGGTGAGCGGCCGATAATGCCCTGGTGATGGCTTTCGAGGCGGATTTCCTCCTTGAGGTAGGCGTTCTCGAGCTCCAGGCGCTCGCGCAGGGAATCGACCTCGGCGAGCGCCTGACGCAGCCGCTCGTCGGCCTCGCGCCGGGGGCCGACGTCGCGGAAGACGATGACGGCGCCGAGGAGCTGGCCTCGGTCGCGGATCGGCGTCGATGTGTATTCCACGGGGAACGCGCGTCCGTCACGCCGCCAGAACACCTCGGTGTCGACCTGATGCACGACACCGTCGCGAAACGCTGCGTAGATCGGGCAATCGTGATGGTGATAGTGCGCCCCGTCCGGATGCGTGTGATGCACCGTGGCGTGCATGTCCCGCCCGACGAGGTCGGCGGCGGTCCAGCCCAGCATGCGCTCGGCGGCTGGGTTGACGAAGGTCGTCACCCCCTCCGCGTTGACGCCGTAGATGCCCTCCCCGGCCGCCCGCAGGATGAGCTGGTTCTCGCGTTCGAGATCACGGAAGACCCGCTCCATCCGCTGCCACTCGGAGAGGCCGGCCCGCATATGGGCATCGGCCTGCGCATCCACCTGGCGCCGACGGCGCGCATCGAGGTCGGCCAGGGTCACCAGCATCAGCGGTGGGTGGCTGAGCAGGACTGAACCGGCATATTCGAGGCGCAGGGCCTTGTCCGCACCATGCCGCGGCGTCAGGGCGTCGGTCCACCAATGGCCCTTGGCCTGGACCGCCTGCGTGAACACGATGAGTGTCGGGAGCTGGCCCGGATGCAGGACGCTCGCCGGCAAGCCGCGCAGCACGGTGTCTGGATATCCGAGCAGATCGGCGGCCGCCGGGTTGGCATCCACGACGCAATCCCGATCCGGGTCGAGGATCAGCATCGCCTCGCGGCTTTCGCGAAACGCGATGCCGAGATCGAGCGGAGCGGGCGGAATCGTCATCTGCCCTTATGTTGTTACGAGATCTCGTTGCGCAACCACGATCTTTCGTGAACCACGAGATTTCGTGTTCAGGCCCTGCGAGGTCAAGCATCTGCTTTCACTTAACAAACAGTCGTTTTCGATCCTGGCATGGGGGTTGCTCATAAGTGTGCAGTTTTCAGTGGCGAGGCGACCATGGCCCTGTTCGACAATCCCTTCGATGCCGCCCGACGCCTTGGCCGAGGCGGCTGCTCCTGCGGCGCTCACCGTTCGCAGGGTGAACACGATGCGGCCCAGCCGACCGGCGACGCGGCCCTGCAGCGGGTGGTCGACGGGACGGTGATGCGGGCGCTGTTTCCCCACGATGCGGAGCGGCGGGCGTTCCTGCGCAGCGTCGGAGCCGCGACAGCCTTGGCGGCCGTCAGCCAGTTCCTGCCCACCCGCCTGATCGCCGAGGCCTTTGCCGAGGGCGCCAAGCCCGAAAAGACAGATTTGAAGATCGGCTTCATCCCGATCACCTGCGCCACGCCGATCATCATGGCGAAACCCATGGGCTTCTACGAGAAGCAGGGCCTGAACGTCGACGTGGTGAAGACGGCCGGCTGGGCGGTGATCCGCGACAAGACCCTGAACCGCGAATACGACGCCGCCCACATGCTGGCGCCGATGCCGATCGCGATCTCGCTGGGCGTCGGTTCGAACCCGCAACCCTACACGATGCCGGCGGTGGAGAACGTGAACGGCCAGGCGATCACGCTCGCCATGAAGCACAAGGACCGGCGCGACCCGAAGGACTGGAAGGGCTTCAAGCTCGCGGTGCCGTTCGACTATTCGATGCACAACTACCTGCTGCGCTACTACCTCGCGGAGGCCGGCATCGATCCCGACGCGGACGTGCAGATCCGCGCCGTGCCGCCGCCCGACATGGTCGCGAACCTGCGGGCCGACAACATCGACGGGTTCCTGGCCCCGGATCCCGTGAACCAGCGCGCGGTCTATGACGGCGTCGGCTTCATCCACATCCTGTCGAAGGAGATCTGGGACCGGCACCCCTGCTGCGCCTTCGCCGCCTCGCAGGACTTCATCACCCAGACGCCCAACACCTACGCAGCCCTGCTGCGGGCCATCATCGAGGCCACCACCTACGCCTCCAAGCCGGAAAATCGGAAGGAGATCGCCGCCCAGATCGCCCCGGCGAATTACCTGAACCAGCCCGTCACGGTGGTGGAGCAGGTTCTCACCGGCACCTTCGCGGACGGCCTCGGCAACGTGCGCAAGGTGCCCGACCGCGTCGATTTCGATGCCTTCCCGTGGCAGTCCTTCGCCGTCTGGATCCTGACGCAGATGCAGCGCTGGGGTCAGATCAAGGGCGATGTCGACTACGCGGCGGTAGCCGCCAAGGTCTATCTCGCCACCGATGCCGCCCGGCTGATGAAGCAGAACGGGCTTACCCCGCCCGAGACCACCAGCAAGACCTTCGCGGTCATGGGCAAGACCTTCGATCCGGCCAAGCCGAAGGAATATCTCGCGTCCTTCAAGATCAAGCGGGCGGGTTGAGCCATGGCCACCAGCCTGTCCCTCCGCGCCGGCCTCGTCTCGCTGGGCCTGCTGCTGGCGTTCCTGCTCACATGGCAGATCGCGGTCAGCGGCACGGGCAAAACCGAGGCGATGGACCCGGAATACGCCGCCCTGATGGGCGCCAGCGCCACCACCGGCAAGTCGGCGATGCCGGGGCCCCTCGATGTCGGGGCGACGATGTGGAAGCACCTCAAGGACCCATTCTACGACCGGGGGCCGAATGACAAGGGGCTGGGCATCCAGCTCGCCTACTCGATCGGCCGTGTAGCGCTGGGCTACGGGCTCGCCGTGATCGTGGCGATCCCGATCGGCTTCCTCATCGGCATGTCGCCCCTGATGGGCCGGGCCCTCGATCCCTTCATCCAGCTCCTGAAGCCGGTTTCGCCTTTGGCCTGGATGCCGCTCGCCCTCTACACGATCAAGGATTCCGGGCTCTCGGCGATCTTCGTGATCTTCATCTGCTCGCTCTGGCCCATGCTGATCAACACCGCCTTCGGCGTCGCCGGGACCCGCCGGGAATGGCTGAACGTCGCCCGCACCCTTGAGGTCGGACCCTTCCGCCGGGCGGTCACGGTGATCCTCCCGGCAGCCGCCCCCACCATCCTCACCGGCATGCGCATCTCCATCGGCATTGCTTGGCTCGTCATCGTGGCGGCCGAGATGCTCGTGGGCGGCACCGGCATCGGCTACTTCGTCTGGAACGAGTGGAACAACCTCTCGATCACCAACGTGATCACCTCGATCCTGGTGATCGGCCTCGTCGGCATGATCCTCGACCAGTTGCTGGCGCAGGCACAACGCCTCGTCACCTTCCCGGAGTGAGCGCCATGACCGCCCTCCTCCCGTTCCGCTCCAAATCCTCGGACAAGACCGGAGACGCCCGCATGTCGTCCCAGACCATGCCGTCCTTGGAAAAATTCATCTCGATCGAGGGCATCGCCCGGCGCTATCCGGCGCCGGGCGGCAAGAGCACCACCGTGTTCGAGAACCTGTGGCTGCCCATGCGCCGGGGCGAGTTCGTCTGCATGATCGGCCATTCCGGCTGCGGCAAGACCACGGTCCTGAACATCCTGGCCGGGCTGGAGGCGCCGAGCGAGGGCGTCGTCATCGCCGACGGGCAGGCCATCGAGAGCACCAGCCTCGATCGGGCAGTGATCTTCCAGGGCCATGCGCTCCTGCCCTGGCGCACGGTGCTGGGCAATGTCGCCTACGCGGTCGCGTCGCGCTGGCGCCAGGCGCCCCGGGCCGAGGTCGAGGCCAGGGCCCGCAAGGCCATCTCGACGGTGGGGCTCGCCGGGTCCGAGCACAAGCGGCCGTCGGAACTGTCGGGGGGGATGAAGCAGCGGGTCGGCATCGCGCGCGCTTTGGCCATCGAGCCGAAGATCCTGCTCATGGACGAGCCCTTCTCGGCCCTCGACGCGCTCACCCGGGGCACGTTGCAGGACGAGGTCCGGCGGATCTGCGTCGAGACCGGACAGACCGTGTTCATGATCACCCACGACGTCGACGAGTCGATCTACTTGGCCGACCGCATCGTGCTGATGACCAACGGCCCCCAGGCCAAGGTGGCGGAGATCGTCGAGAATCCGCTGCCGAAGGTCCGCGACCGCACGCAGTTGCATCATGCGCCCGGCTACTACGCGCTGCGCAATCACCTGATGGACTTCCTCGTTAGCCGCTCGAAGACGCTCCGGGACGCGATGCCGGCCGGTTACGACCAGCGCCACCCGCCCGTGATCCGCCCGAGCCTCAGCGAGGCCGATGCCACCGCCCTTTCGGCGGACGCGCCCCCCGCCCGGCGCGCCTGACCTTCCCTCACCCACTCGCCACGGAGACCCAAGCCATGAAGCGCGAAGACCTCACCGAGAAGCTGCTCGACATCAAGCGCGAGAAGGGCTGGACCTGGAAGTACATCCAGGATGAGATCGGCGGCATCTCGCCGATCCTCATCACCGCCGCCTGTATGGGCCAGATGAAGCTGCCTAAGGCCCAGGCCGCCAAGGCCGCTGCCTTGTTCGGCCTCAGCCAGTCAGAGGAGCGCATGCTGAACGAGGCGCCGTTCCGCGGCTCGATCGCGCAGATGCCGCCCACGGACCCGCTGATCTACCGCTTCTACGAGCTGGTGATGGTCTACGGCACCACCTGGAAGGAACTGATCCAGGAAGAGTTCGGCGACGGCATCATGTCGGCGATCGATTTCAACATGACCATGGAACGTGAGCCCAACAACAAGGGCGACCGGGTCAAGATGAATCTCTCGGGCAAGTTCCTGCCGTACAAGTACTACGGCAACGAGGAAGGGGTCCCGGATTACGGCTTCAAGGAAGGCTGATTGGAGCGAGGCCGCTCGGCCTGCGCGTGAGCGGCCTCGACGCATCGTTCTGTACTTCGGCTTTCATCAGGTCATCGCGGATCCCCGTGGGGCGTGACGGCACGGCCATCCGTGAAAGGCAGACGATTGCGAGCCTGACAGCTTCGGCATTCCGGGGCGCCGCAGGCGAGCTCGGACCCGAAGGGGCGCGGCCGGAGGCGTGCTTTCTAGAACCGCCGACGCGTGGAAGGTCTGCACCTCCTGCGTGTCTGGATCCCGGGCTCCGCTGCGCGGACCCGGGATGACGTGGTTCTGTGTGCGACCTCGCTGGAAGTCTCGGACCGGGACGGTCCCACAACGCCCGGGTGCCGTCCGGTCTCATTCCATCGTGGGCGCGAGCTTCTTGACGCTTTCCACGTCCTCGCCGAGCCAGGCCGCGTTCTTGGCCGTGCCGTCGAAGGTGGCGGAAGTCTTGAACAGCTCGTACTTGCCCTGGAGCGCGTAGGGCTTGCTGCGCTCCAGAAGCTCGGCGACGGTCGCCTTGTCCATGGGCTTGAAGGTCTTCACCGCCTCGAAGGCCTGGACGAGGTCGCGCTGGCTCTCGATGCCGGTGATCACCACGGTGGTCGGTAGGTTCAGGGAGAAGTGCAGGTATTCCAGCGGCTTGATCGGCGCGTCGCTCTTCAGGATGACGCCGTCGCCGAAGGTTTTCATGCCGAGGGCCGCAATTCCGTGCTGGACCAGGTAGGGCAGCACGAGATGCCCGAACGAGCGGAAATGCGCGTCCATCACGTTGAGCGGCATCTGCACGGAATCAAACTGGAATCCGCGCTCCTCGGCGACTTCGAGCATCTGAAGGTGGATGCGCGGGTCCTTGTGGCCGGTGAACCCGATGTAGCGCAGCTTGCCGGCCTTCTTGGCCTCCACGAAAGCCTCCATGGCGCCGCCCTCGGCGAAGACCCGGTCCGGATCGTCGAAGCGCAGGATCTCATGGTGCTGCACGAGGTCGATGCGATCGGTGCGCAGGCGCTTGAGGGATTCGTCGATCTGACGCATCGCCTCCTGCTTGGTGCGACCGTCCATCTTGGACATCAGGAAGACCTTGTCGCGGTAGCCGCCCTGCGAGAGGGCGACCCCCATGCGCAGTTCCGAACGGCCGCCGTTGTAGTCCCAGCAATTGTCCATGAACGTGATGCCGCGTTCGATGCCGGCATGGATGAGGCGGGTCGCCTCGTCGTCGGAGACCGCGTTCTTGCCGAGGTGGAAGCCGCCCATCCCGATCGCCGAGATCTTCTCGTTGTGGCGACCGAAGGACCGGTACAGCATCTCGCCCCGGCGCTCGCCCGGATCGATGAGCAGAGGCAAGTCGGCCGGGTCCTTCGGCCGGGTGTTGGGCAGGCCGGGGGCGGTCACGGCCGCGCTGGCGCTGCTGGTGGCGGCGAGTCCGGCGCCGGCTGCGGCGCCCTGGAGAAAGCTGCGGCGTTCCATGTCTGCTCTCCGGTGTGAAGGGGGATGTTGCGGGATGCGTGCGGCATGTCAGGCCGCCGTCCCCTCGACGCGATTGGCTTCCGAGAGGGTGCGGGCGGCCTGGAGCAGGCGCATCGCCGCGCAGGCGGCCCCGTAGCCGTTGTCGATGTTGACGACGGTGATGCCGGGGGCGCAGCTCGCCAGGATGGCGTCGAGGGCCGTACGGCCGCCCTCGGCCACCCCGTATCCAACGGAGGTCGGCACCGCGATCAGGGCGCTGGCAACGAGGCCGCCGACGACGCTCGGTAGGGCCGCGTCCATGCCGGCGGCCACGATGAGAATCGGATGAGCGCGAATTTCGTCGAGCCGGGTGGTCAAGCGCCAGAGCCCGGCGACCCCGACATCGGCGAAAAGGGTCGTGGCATGCCCTTGATAGGCCAAGGTCCGCACGGCCTCCCGAGCGACCGGAACGTCGGAGGTCCCGGCGGCGACGATGCCGATCCGGGCCGGCCCGGTGAGCGGCCGGGCTCGCCCGAAGATCGCCGTGCGCGACACTGCGCAGTAATCGATCCGGTCCCGGTGATGCCCGGCAAGGGCCGCGTGCTTGTCGGCGTCGAGGCGCGTCAGCAGCAGCGGCGCGCCACGGGCCGCGGCGGCGTCCAGGATCGCGTCGATCTGCACCGGGGACTTGCCGGCCGCGTAGATCGCCTCCTCAAGGCCGATCCGCTCGGGTCGGGCGAAATCGAGGACGAACTCGTCGGAGACGCTCATCGGGCCGCTCCCGTCAGAAAGGCACTGCCGGTGCGGTAGGCCGTGAACCGCACCGGAGTCTCCGGCAGGTTTGCCGGGGCACCCGCGCGGATCTGCGCCGCCAGCGCGGTCTGGCGAGTGCCGTCCAGGGCAGCGAGGCTGACGGGGTCGAGCTCCACCACAATCCCGGCGGCCCGGACGCGGCAGCGCACGGCACGGCGCGGTCCGATCGCCGCCTCGAGGCTGCGACTCACCAGGCCCTCGACGGCGTGGATGAAGGCGAGGGTCTCGGGCTCGATTCGGATCCCGGTCTCGACGCGGCTCGACAGGCAGGGCGCCGCCGGAAGCTCCGCCACCGATCCGAGACCGAGCGCTCGGGCGAGCGATCGCACCGTGGCCTTGTCCAAGCCGGCCTCGACGTAGGGATGGCGGACGCCGTGCTCGCGCGCCGCGTCGAGGCCCGGGCGGTACTCGCCGAGATCGTCGAGGTTGGCGCCCGACACCATAATCCGGTCGGTGACCTGACGAATCGTGCCGTAGAGGTTGGTCTTGCAGAAGAAGCAGCGATTGACCGGATTGGCCCGGTAGTTCGGGTCGGCGAACTCGCCGGCCTCGACCACGCGCAGGGACCAGCCCGCCCGCGCCGCCTCGTTCCGGACCCGCTGCGTCGCCTCGACGGGCACCGCCGGCGAAGCCGCGTGGACCATCAGCGCCCGGTCGGCCCCGAGCAGGCGGTGGGCGGTCTCGGCGAGGGTCAGGCTGTCGACACCGCCGCTGACCGCGACCGCGAGAGGTCCGATCGCCAGGATGACGTCGTTCAGACGTTGCAAGACCTCGGGGCTCATGCCGCGCCTCCCGCCTCGTCATCCGCCCGGAGCGCCAGGCCCTCGGCGGCGCGGCGCAGGCCGGCACGGGTGGCGTGGGTCTCCTGCGCGATTGCGTCGTCGGCCTCCGCCTTGGCGGTGCGTCCACCCGGCCGGTCGACCACCTTCACCCGCACGGGCTGGCCCGCGACCGTGACCGTGTGCATCCGCCGCGGCAGGGCTGCGCCGGAGACGTTACGATGTCGCAGGCCGATCGTGGTGGTTTCGCGGAAGCAGGCCGCGATCGCCTCGTCCAGCGCGCTGGCTCGGGCGAGCGCCCGCACATGGGTCATCATCCGTCCTTTCTTGCCGAAGACCGGCATCTGGACGACGTCGAAGATGTCGGGGTGCCTGCGTAGGCGATCGAGGCCCATGCCGAGGTCCTCCGCCGATTGATCGTCCACCTCGAACTCGATCACGCCGAGGTCGCGGTGCTCGCCGCTCCCGTTCGACGTCGCCGCCTCGTACGCCACCGCGCGCAGGCAGTTGCTCAGGCCCGGCAGGACCTTCGTGCCGAAGCCGATGCCCGACCCCTTCAGGATCCGCGGCGCCGCTGGAAGCGGCGGTGCGATGTCCCGCAGGTAGCGCAGGATCGCGGCCCCCGTCGGGGTGACGCGCTCGCCCGGCACACCGTCGTCCAGGGTCTCGAAGCCCTCGACAAGGAGACTCGTGGCCGGGGCCGGCACGGGCAGCGGCCCGTGCTGGGTCTGGACCCGGCCCGAGCCGAGGGGCAGGGCCGACACGCTCCAGGCCTCCGCATCCAGGGCCGCGATCAGGTGGGCGGCCGCCACGATGTCGGCGATCGAATCCCAGGCGCCGACCTCGTGGAACGCCACCGCCTCGACGGCGATGCCATGAACCCGCGCCTCGGCCTCGGCCAGACGGGTGAAGATACCGATCGCGTGGGCGCTGACGGTGGATTCGAGCGGACAGGCCTGCAGGTCCGCGCGAATCTGCGACCAGTGGCGATGCCCGTGACCGGCTCCGCCGGCGGGATCGTGTCGGTGGCCATGCTCGTGCGCGTGATGGCGATGCGTGTGACCGGGAGCGACGCCGTCCCGATGCTCCGCACTGCGCGCCACGACGAAGCGGCGCCCGGCGAGGATGCCGTCGTTGTGTCCGACGAGTTCGCACGAGACCCCCGGCAAGGCGGCTCGGATGCTCCCCAGCACGCCGGCTTCCCGGTCGGGAAAGAGATCGAGAAGGGCGGCGGCGAACATGTCGCCGGCGACGCCGCCAAGGGCGTCCAGATGAATCTGCATGCGCGTCGTGTTCGTTGTCCCGTCACCGCGAGGAGCGAACGCGACATCGTTCGGAAAGGTCCGGCGGCAAGCGCCTCGGCCCGGAGACCGAAGGCCGCAGCGACGGTGCTCAGTCCGCCCGGATCTGGAGCGGGCCGACGATCTTCGCCCAGAACGAGCACCCGCACGGCAGCGGCTGCACGGTCCCTGCGGAGGACGGGGTTTCGCAGGTAAGCAGGTGCCGGAGCAGCCGCTCCATCTGAGCCACCTGATAGGGCTTCTGCATCACCGGGATGGCCTGGTAGGCGGGCTCAATGCCGGAGAGACCGTAGCCCGTCGCGAAGATGAAGGGGATGCCGCGTTCGAACAGGGCGTCGGCCACGGGATAGCTGCAGGTTTCCCCGAGATTCACGTCGAGGATCGCCATGTCGAGGTCCGCCCTGCGGGCCAAGTCGATCGCCTTGTCGAGGCGCATGGCGACCTCGACCTCACAGCCCAGATCGAGGAGCATGTCCTCGCCGAGCATGGCAACAAGGCTCTCGTCTTCCACCAGTAGAACGCGCCGTCCCTGAAGGCCGCTCATCGGGCGGTCCGTCCGGTCACCCGTTCCTGCCCATGCCACCCGAGGGCGGTCAGCGGGATCCAGAGACGGCAGGTCACGCCTGTCGGCACGAAGGTCAGGTCCGCGCTGCCATCGAATTCCATCGGCAGTTGGCGCTCAATGAGCCGGCTGCCAAATCCCTTCCGCGTGGGCTCCGCGACCGGCGGCCCGCCCGTCTCGGTCCAGACGAGTTCGAGGCGCTCGCCCGACTCCCCCGGCTCCAGGGTCCAGGATACGCCGACCCGGCCTTCCGGGACGGACAGCGCGCCGTACTTGGCCGCGTTCGTCATGAGCTCGTGCAGCGCCATCGCGAGGGTTACGGCGACCTTCGGATGCAGGCGGGTGTCCGGGCCGACGAGGTCGAAGCGCGCCGTATCGACCTCGGCCAGAGCATGCGGTGCCAGGGCGCCCTCGACGACGCTGCGCAGGCTCGCGCTCTCCCAGTTCTCGGCCGTAAGCACGTTGTGCGTGTTCGACAGAGCGACCATCCGCGCATCAAAGGTCTGGCGCACGGCGGCGTCGGTGTTGCCCCTGAAAGTCTGCGCAGCGATCGACTGAACGGTCGCCAGCGTATTCTTGACCCGGTGGTTGAGCTCGTTGGTGAGCAGGCGCTGACGCTCGGCGGCCGCCTTCTCCTCGGTGATGTCACGCACCTCGATGATCGTGCCGATGATGCGGGTTTCGTCGTCGCGGATGGGACTGGCGGTGAATCCGACCGGGTAGAAATGTCCGTCCTTATGAACGAACACCTCCTCGCCGCGCTCCTGGTTGTTCTCCGGAAAGGCGCGGTCGATGGCGCATTCCGCGAGCGGGAACGGGCGGCCATCCGGGTAGGTGTGATGGACAATGTCGTGCAGCGGGCAATCGCGCGCGAGCACCTCGGTCAGGCTGAAACCGGTGAGCAGTTCGGCGGCACGGTTCATGTAGACGCAGTGCTGGCGGTCATCCATCAGGAAGATGGCCACCGAGGCATTGTTCAGGACCGCGTTGAGTCGCCGCTCCGTTTCGTACAGCTGCGAACCGCGCCGCAGGGTCGTCAAGGTGGTCGTAGTCGTATCGAACGTCTGCATCGGTCCAAAACTCGGCACGAACGATCGTTTCCCGGAACGGACAGCGATGCCGCTGGCCAGTGAACAACGAAAAGGCGGTGCAGGGTCATCCATCGGCCAGGGCCGACACACTGCAGGCACAGGTCTAACGTCAGCGCCTATCGCAATCCATGGTCCGCGCAATGGTTCCGACGCCTTCGCCGTCATGCTCGACAGCGGGTGAGCGACGCGCCGACGGGCGTGGGATAGGGAGGCGTCACGCGGCAGAATCCGCGATGGACACGGCTTCGAGCTGCTTCGCAACCCCTACGCGGTCGAGGATCTATTCCGGAACCTCCGACGCGCGGTGGCGCATGCCGCGAATCATCGGCGCCACGGGTGAGAGCGCGCTCGTGATCGGACGCGGATGAACCGGAGCGACCGGCTCCGGGTTGACTCGCAACAGAGCCGTGCGAACGACGAACGCCATGGGACGTCCCCCCCGGCGTGCGGCCCAACCATCAGGATACGAAAAATGAGCGACGGTGCGACCGCCAGCGACAGCCCCTTCATCAAGGGCCGCAATGCCCGCCTCTACGGCAGGCAGCGCGAAAGTTGCCCCTATGCCGAGGGAAGCGAGGACCGAGCCGCCTGGATGCAGGCGTTCGACGAGGCCTCCGACGATCGTCCGGAAAGCGAAACCGGTACGATCGATCCCCAATCGTCCGTCAAAGCCTGAGCCGGGCCTATCACCCGGTGCTCTAAGAACCGGCGGCTCGGCACCCGAGCCTCGAACCGAGGCAGACCGACGCCTCGGTTCGAGTCATCCATCCAGACTCCGGCGACCGAGTTGCAGGTAGCTCGGGTTGAATTCGGCCAATTCGCTGAGGGTGGCCCAGTCTAGGATGGTCAGCCGCTTGCCGGACAAGGCGATGAGCCGCTGGCGGCGCAGGGCCTGCAGGGAACGGTTGACGTGCACGTTCGACAACCCGACGGTGACAGCGATGTCGTTCTGCGTGAACGGTAGTTCGTAGGTCATCCCCCGAGTCAGTCCCACCGCGTTGAGGCGCAGGTGCAGTTCGCAGAACAGATGCGCGATGCGCTCGACGGCCGTCCGGCATCCGATGTTGACAATCCACTCGCGGAGCGTGGCCTCGTTGACGAGGATGCTCATCCGGAGGGCCTGCCGGATGGCCGGGTGTTGCCGCAGGATCGCCTGCAGGGCATCCGCGTTCACGCGCGCCACACGGCAGGGTGAGAGCGTGCTCACGGCGTGATCCATCCGATTGATGAGGCCGGCCTCCAGGTTGCAATGGTCACCGGGCACCAGGAAGGCGGTGATCTGCCGTGCACCGTTCTGACGGAACTGGTTGCGACAGGCGAACCCCTTCACCACGATCAGAACGCCGTCGGCGGGCTCTCCCTCGCGCAGGATGTCGGTATGAGCGGGGTAGTCCCGCGCGGTTGTCGCCAGACGTGACAGCGCATTCCGATCCTCCGTCGACAAGTCCTGGAACGCTTCGAGCTTCTGTATCAGCGCAGACGCGGGCGACTCCATCATGGGGACGAGGACGCGATCGCCGGACGTTTGACTGCTGAGGGCCTGTCCCATGTCACACACTCCCGATCGCAAATTCGTCGTGGGCCCTCACGACGTCCCAGGGGATCGTGGGCTTCGCGAGCCAAGCCGCGCCGCCGAAGCCCCGCGTGATCGGATCCTCGCGATGGCAGGTCGTTGGCAGAACGAAGGTCACACTGTGCCTGCGGAAACACCGAAAGGGCCTTGAGCGGTCGCCATCCTGGCGCCGTGGCTCGATGACGGGCGGATCGACGCGTTGGCGCCTCCGAAGCGCCTCGGTCGCCGCCGCCGTCGTCAGCGGGCCGGCAACGCGAGAATCGGCCTTCCGGAGGATTTCGTACAAGTCGAGGGGGAGAATCGTGTCGCTTTCGGCGACCGGCCCCCGTGATGTTCCGGCTTCTTCCATCACTCGACCCTGTTTTTGAGACGGAGCCAGATCCCAGCAGACCCGGAACACAAGTAAGCCCCTTATCCATTATCGATGCAAGTGCAGTATCGATGCAAGTGCAGTTACCGATTTCGATCCGCAAGATTCCATGCGTCAACTGTGTGTGCGATACGAACCAATCATTTGTTAGACGCAGAGATCTGTCCAAAATCTGTTACACGTGAAGGTGTCGCACCGACGTGATGGATCAGCCATCGGATATGCAACTTGGGATAGATGCACAACCGTGGCTGTTCCGTGGGCCGGAAATTCAGCGACCGCCATCGCTCCGCGCCATGGCGCTCACCGGCAAATCATCCGCCAGTATCAACGAAAAACGACATGTTGGTTTATGCATCCTGTACTTAAGGATCTATTCAGTCTTCTGTTCAAATCAATCGCCGAAAGTCGATGATTGCATTGCGGTTCTCATGCGGACCCATGACTTTCGGTCGGAGAGGGTCGGAGGATCTCGAATGGAAATTGCACGCCTGCTTCACACCTTCGCGGGTCCTGTGATGGCCCTCGTCGGCACGCTGCCGTCGTGGCGGCGGCCCGCCGCACCTCCCCCGGTGCTGGAGGGACCGGTCGAGCGGACCTACGACTTCCCGGCGCTTCAGCCGCGGGAATCCGCGTATTGGCCTGAGCGCTCACACATCCTGTCGGGCAAGCCGGAGCAGACGGCGACCTACGTCTACAGAAGCCCCGACGGCCTGTTCGCCGCCGGCATCTGGACCTGCCAGCCCGGCAAGTTCCGCATCGACTTCGGCCGGGCGGAGTTCATCCAACTGATCGCGGGCGTGGTGACGGTGACGGACGCGGAGGGCGTCGCGAAGACCTACCGGGCCGGCGATGCCTTCGTCACGCCGGCGGGCTTCTCCGGCACCTGGGACGTGATCGAACCGGTCAAGAAGCACTTCACCTGGTACGGTCCCGAGCCGGTCTGGTAGGGCGGCCTCGCGCCCTACTCGGCGGCGTCGGTGATCCGGAAGCCTTCGATGCCCTGGCGCTCGGGATTGATCGCCGCCAGGGCGCGCTTGGCAGCTTCCAGGGGGTGTTCGGCCTCGATTCGCACGGAGGAGAGATCCGGGCTCTTGTAGACGGTAACGATGGTGTCCATCACCTCGGTCAAGGTCGTCCGCTTGTCTTCCGGGGCCGCGATCAGCAGTTGCAGCCCCCACGCCTGATAGAGATCGACCAGGGCCTGACTGTTGCGTACGTCGAGCTTGGAGAACGCCTCGTCGAGAAGGCAGAGGCCGAGGCCGGGGTTCTCGTCGCCGGGTCGGTCGCCCGGATAATACGCCGAGGCGAGCGACGCCGCGATGGCGACGTAGAAGGGCGCCTGCGCTTCGCCGCCCGAACCTCGCAGCGCGCGGTTCGACATCGTGGTGCGGTTTCCCGCCCGATCCCGCATACCGATCTCGTAGACGAAGTAGTTCCGGTAGTCCGCGAGGCGCGCGGCGCTCTCCTCACCGGCGATCAGGGCGGTGATCTCGTCGATCGCCGCCGCGAGCGGACCATCGGGAATCGCGCCGCCCTCGTCCGGCAGGATCGCCTGGGCCGCATCCGGCGAGCGGGCGACCTCTGTCGCCAGGGCATGGACGGCGGCGTAGCGCCGATCCACCTCGGCCTCGAAGGCATAGGTCTGCCCCGTGAAGGTCTGGCTCGACAGGCGCTCGTTGAGGGCCTCAAGCCGGGCGCGTACGCGCTCGAACTTGTCCGCGAGCCGGGTCAACAGGTCTTCGATCATCAGGCGGCGCATCTCGCTCTCCGCCCGCCGCGCCTGGTCCCGGTAGCGCCGCAGTTCGTGGCTCGCCACCTCGTCATGGGCCCGCTTCGCCCAGCCGTAGCCGAAGGAGGCCGGCACGTCGCCCGCCCCCAGCGGATTTTCCACCCGCCACTGCACGCAGTACTCGGCGACGTCGCGCTCGGCCGCCCTGCCCTGCGTTCGCGCCGTCTCCGCCGCTTCACGGGCTCGCGCACGCCCGGTATTGGCATGGCTCGCCAGCGCCTTGGCGTCGAGATCCGCACGCTCAGCACGCAGCGTCGCGAGCGCCTTCGGGTCGAAGGCGTCCGGACGCACGAGCCGGATGCGCATGCTGTCGCCGCCTGCCCAGCGCTGATACGCGGTCCGGCGCGCCTGGAGCGCAGCACGGGCGGCCTCGCGGCTCGCCGCAACCTTGGCCTTCAGGCCGGCCTCCTCGCCCAGCAGCAGGTCTCGCTTCGGCTCCAGCACCTGGACGAGCTCGGTGAGATAGGCCGAACGCTCCTTGGCGAGCTCCGCGAGCTCGGCCTCCAGGACGCCGGTCTCGGCCCGCTCGACGCTCTCCCGCTCCGTGGTCAGGCTGCGGCGTCGGCCCTCGATCGCGTCCGCCTCGGCGCGCAATTCAGCGAGATCCAGGTTCGTTTCGGACAGGCGGCGCGCGAGGGCGGCCCCGATCCGGGCCGCTTCCCGCAGGACATCGGCCTCTGCCCGGGCTCGGCGCGCCTCGGAGACCGCTTGCTCCCAATCCTGGTGGCTCTCTGCGGTCGGACCCCGGTGGCCCCGGGTCATCATGAGCTGGACCGGGCGCACCACCGAATAAGCCATGCCCGAGGTCGAGCGCCCGCTCGGGGCCACGGCCCGGCTCATATGCGCGAGGGCCGCGTCGTTCGGGGCGAGATCGTAGCCGCCGAGGCGCGCCCCGAGGAAGGCCTGCGCGTGGGGATCGGCCGTCTCGATCAGGGCGAGCGGACCCTCGTCGTCGCGCCCGCCGCGCCGCCGGGCCGTATCGGTCGTCTTTACGAGGAGACAGCGGTAGAACTGGCTCTTGCGCGCTTCGAGATGCGCGAACGCTTCGTTGAGGCGGTCCGGTTGCACGACCAGCGCCTCGCGGGCGCCGCCAAGGAGGCCCTCGAGGGCCTGCCCCCATTTTGGATCGATGATCTCGGCCAGCTCGCAGATCGGTGTCGCCACGATGCCGAGGCGGGACAGCTCTTCGCGGAACGCCGCCACGTCCGAGGACAGACGCGGCGCCGCCCCCCTCCCCGCGCTCGGTGCCGGCGCGCGGGACTGCGCCTCGTTCTCCAGGGCGCGGGCGCGCAGCGCCGCGTCCTCCGCCGCCCGCTCGAGGGGTGCGGCGATCGGGGGCATCTCAGCCAGTCCGGCGAGCAACGCGGCGAGCGATCCGTCGGACCGCAGCGTTTCCTCGGGATTGGCCTCGCGTCGAAGACCCGATCGGGCGCAGGCCTCCACCGAGCGGGCGGCTTCGGGCGAGACCGTGCGAATCGTGCCGAGGATCACCGCGAGCTTGCCGGTGTCGAGGACGATTCCGACCAGTTCGGCGACCCGGGCGGCCAGGTCCCGTCGGTCGCGGGCCAGCATGGCGAGGCCGGCGTTCGAGGCGGCGAGGCGCCCCTCGGCGGCGGTGCCGGCGAGCAGCGCCTTCTTACCCGCGATCTCGCCGTCGATTTCGCGCACGAAGCCCTGGCTGGTGGCGACGCTCTCGCGCGTGATGCGCAGGCGCTCGGCGACGTCCTTGAGGGTCTGGCGGGCGGTCACGGTGTCGATGATGCGCCGACGCAGGTCCGCATCAGCGGCGCGCAGGTCTCCGAGAACCGAGGCGAGGCTCGCCTCGGCCCAGGTCTCGTAGCGCCCGACGATCCGGGCGAGGTGGGCGAGGCGCCGCTCCAACTCGTCGATGGTCTCGAGGAGGCGCCGCCAGGTCTCCACCGATTGCCGGATGCGGGCGACGTCCAGGGGCTCGGGTTCGAGCACGAAGGACCGGACGAAGGCCGACGAATCGAAGATCGGCTTGAACGCCACGGCGTTGGAGAAGGTGCGCAGGAAGTGGCGCGGCTCCGGCACCGCCGCGCCCTCGCGAAGGTTTCCGAGGAGTTCAGCGGTGAAGCGCTCGCCGGACGCTCGGTACTCGTCAAAGGTGGTCCCGCGGGTGCGCAGGTCCTTGGCGATCTCGGCCCAGGGCGCGACGAAGCTTCCGCCCGGCGTCTCACGGACGTAGTCGGCGATTTCGAAGCGGTGGCCGACATGGACGAAGCGGGACAGGGTCGTCTCGCGGCTGTCTTCCGCCCGGGCCGCCAGGGCGAGCCCGGCGGAGACGACGCGCCCCGTGGTCTCGTTCTCGAAGACCAGGACGATCAGTGTCTCGCAGGCTTCACGGGTGGGGCGTCCGCCCTCGGCCGGATCGCTGATCCAGCCGAGGCAGTAATCCCGCACGGTCCGGGCGCTGCGTCCCGAGGCCGAAGCGTTGAGGGCGAGGCGGCTGGCATTGTTGCCCGCCAGCACCGTGCCGACCGCATCGAAGATGGTCGACTTGCCGGCCCCCGTAGGTCCCACCAGCGCAGCCGCGCCCCGGATCCGAATCTGCTCGCGGCGGATCAGGTACCAGTTCGAGAGGACAATATCGGTAAGGCGGTACACGGCCGGCGCTGACGATCCCGAGTTCGAGAAGACACCCCTCGCATGAACGCTGAGCGCCCGGGATGCAAGCCGGCGGGGCCGCCGGCCTGGGGACGCGGCACCGCTGGGCGAGAGTCGGGACGATCCCACGCTCCCCGCGCCGCGTCGCGTCGTGGGTGACCGCGGAGTTGGGACTGGCGAGGGAGGCGATTAATGCGGCAATCTCCTCCAAGGCGATGTTGCGCTGACTCAGCGAGAGAGGGCGGTGGACCCGGAAGAACCCGGCGTCCATGACATCGGCCGGCGCCGTTGGGTCCTCCGAGCGGATCGTCGTTACCGCTTGATCGCGCCTGTTCCGGGCGCATCCCGCGATGGTCGCGCCGCCGGGCGACCGGAACCGATGCTCGAAGGCTGGAAGCCAGGGGATTGCGAGGACAAGAACGCCCTCGACGCGGTGGGCGATCGACTCTCACCGCGGATGCGCAGCCTCCTCGATTTCCTCGGCAAGCGCGTGCGGATCGACGCCTGAGACCTCACGCCTCCTCGTCGCCGCGCGCAGCCCCCCAGGCTCGGACCTGATCCATCCAGGCGTCCGGCGACAACACCGCGATCCCGGGCATCACCATCAAGGGTGTGATCTTCTCGACCTTGTCGCGTTCGCCGAGGCGCAGGGCCCCCTTGCGCGCGAACAGACGGAGGATCTCGGTGAGTCGAGCCTCTTCCGGCGGATCGCTACGCGTAGCGGTGCGGATCGATTCGACGATGTCGTCGGTCGTGCATTCCACGACACCCTCGGTGGTCACCCGGTGGGCACGCAGGCCTTCCTCGTAGGCGAGACGCAGGGCGAGCAAGACCAGAGTCTCGTCCTTGCGCAGGCGCTCGGCCTGGGCATCGTGACGGACGCCCTCGGGCGGAACCCGCAGGCACACCATCTGATCGCGATGCATCACGTCGAACTGGTAGCCGAGGCACGCGAAGTAGGCTTGGAAGAAGGGCGCGTAGTGCCGTGCGAGCTCATAGGAGCGCCCGATGCCCGGTGTTCCGGCATAGACGCATTGGCTCTTCAGGAGGACCTGAAGCGCCCGGGTCAACTCCTCTTCCGAAGGCGCGCGGGCTCCGGGCGGCGGCAAGTCCTCACCGTCGACGATGGCGCGAAACGATTCGAGCATGGCTGGCCTCGCGGTCGCGGGATCTGCCCGCGCCGGCCGGTGTCTCTAGCGCCTCGCGGCGACGCGCGCCAACGGTCGTGGCCGCGAGCGGGTCCGCGAGAGTGCGACGCCAGTTCCGCGATGTCGCTCAGGCCGCGACGGCCGGCGTCGCACGGAAGAGCGAGAGGCAGGCCGTGTCGCGGTGCATGCTGAGGATCGAAGCGCGGTCGAGCGAGGGATTCGCCGCGAGAACGCGCTGGACCTCGGAAACGATCGCCTCGTAGCGGGCCGGATCGTAGTTCGGTTCCAGCGGGCTGACCGCAATGTAGGTCTCGACCACCAGGACCCGCTCACAGCGCTCCCGGCCGACTTCCGCGGCAATCCAGGCGGACTTGATCAGGCATTTGGCGCTGGTCATGGACGAACGCTCCCGCAGTCTTCTCGAATTTCGTGTCGCATCGCGCGAATAAAGTCCAGCGGAGCATGAACCCGTCACAGTAGTTTGCCAAGGCCCGGGATTAAACCGGGATCGTCAATTCAACCGTTCGCGACGAACGCCGTCGCGCAGAGAATTCGGCCGTGAAGGCAGCATAGCCGCGACCGGACTCGGACGGCCCCGGATCTAGCGGCGCAGCGTCGGCGCCCGCTCCAGCAGGAAGTCCGGGCAATCGAGCCAGCCATTCGACACCCGACCCTCCATCCGCGAAAGCCGATAGCGGCCGCGCAGGCTCCCGTCGAACAGGACGTCGATCTCCCGCAGGCGCTGGAACACGACGAAATCGTCGACGTCGGCGATCCGGATCTGGGAGCCCCGGATGGTGCGCTCCGGCCCGAGCCGTGCCTCGATAAAGGCCACGATCCGCTCGGGCGTGACCGCGACGCGCTCCCGGAACGCGTCCTTGGCGGCGATGAAGGCTTCGATGACGGGATCGATCTCGATCTCGGGCAACGGCTCGGATTCGATCGCCGCCCGGCGCAGGCGCGGTGCGTAACAATGCGGCTCGCCGATCGGGGGACGGAACAGCGAGACCTGGGGATCGGGCAGGCCGGCGAGGTCGTCATCGCCACCAGCCACCGCGCGCAGGGCCGCGGCCGTGCGCTCGATCCGGTCGGAATCCCGATGGTCCAGGTAGCGCAGCGTGGCGGCGATCCGGCGCTCGAGCCGGGCGACGATGTCGGCGACCACGTCGAGGTGGCGATCGAGACCCTCGAAGATCGCCAGGATCTCGGCCAGATCGCCGCGGACGGCGCGCTCGGCCGTCTCCCGGTCGGGCGCCCGCCCCTCCCGGAGACCCGCATCGGTCAGGGCGCGCAGGGTGAGGGGATCGCGCAGGGCACGGCCGGCCTCGCGCACGATTCCCGACCGGAAGCGGAAAGGATTGAAGCGGGTGTGCAGCGTCCGGTAGTCGCTGACGAGGTGCCGCGCGACGAACTCCTCGAAGTAGAGGCGCAGGGCGACGCCCTGATCCGCCTCGCGCAGGATGCGCTCCTCGCTCTTGCGCATCGATCCAGCAAGGCTGCGCAGATGACTGAGGAAGGTACGGGCCGACTTGGCCGCGTTGACCAGGGCCTCGGACCTCTCGGCGGGGTTGGCGATCGCGCTTTCCAGGCTGCCCAGCACGTCGAGGACGGCACCGCCGTAGGAGCGCCGCTCGCCCCTGTCGAGCCGCGCCAGTTCCTCGATGACCATCCGGGCCTCGGGGTCGAACTCGACCACCGGAACATAGCGCTCCCGCCGCTCCACCAGCCAGCCGGCATCGAGAAGGCGGCGATAGACGACCGAGCGGCGCTCGCTCGGTTCCACCGTGCCGGAGGCGTCGTCGTCGATCTCCCGGTCCACGAATTCGGCGGCGAAGTCACCGATCGCCGTCAGAAGTTCGCTCTTGCGCAGGGGTTCGGCGGTGTCCCCGAAGACCCGACCGTGCAGGTGCAGCAGGAGCGCCGCATTGAAGGCCCGGCTCGGCGAGGCGAGCGGCTTGAACAGGTCGTCGGAGAGGTGTGTGAATAGCATGGCGAAGCCGGCAGAGATCAGCCCTGCCCGGCGCGGAGAGTCAAATCGCCGGAGGGGTTGCGCGCGGATCGCCCTGAACTCAGGACGTGAACCGCGCGTTGTCCACCGGTCGTTCGCGTTCTGCGAAGCCAGTTGTTTTCGTGGAGTTTGCGATGTCTGTCCGCCGCCGGAGCACCTTGCTCCTCGCCCTGTCCGTTCTCGCTCTGCCGCTGGCGTCCGGGGGGCCGGTCCATGCACAACCGGCCTCGGACGGAACCGGCGCCGGGTTTGCCCAGCCGCAGCCGGGGGCGATGCGGGGATCCAAGATGATCGGCCTTCCGGTGGTGGGCATGGACCATGTGCGGGTCGGATCGATCGAGGACGTTCTCATCGGCGACGCCGGGAAGGTCGAGGCGGTGGTGATCGGCGTCGGCGGCTTCCTCGGAATCGGCGAGAAGCTGGTGGCAATTCCCTACCACTCGCTCGCGTGGAACATGAAGGACGTTCCCCTCACGCGTGGGCCGACCTCGGTGGTCACACCCGAGACGAAGCCCAGCACCGAGGCCGCAGCCCGCGTGCAGCCCGAGACCATGCCGGGGGCCGACACGACGCGCGAGGTCCTGGGCGCCGTCCAGAACAAGCACACCGATCAGGTCACGGCGACCACCGGCACGGTCGACGAAAACCGGAAGGCGCCCGCCGATCGCGCCACAGTGCTGGCCGGCGGTGTGCCCGTCGAGGCCGAGATCCGCATGACCAAGGCACAGCTCAACGCGGCGCCGGCCTTCCAGTACGGAGCGGCCCGCCAGGCCGACAAGTAGCCTTGGAGACCACGATGACGATGACCCGAACTCTCACCACGAGTGCCTTCCTGTGGACGGCAACGATCGGAAGTGCGCTCGCCCAGCAGACCAATCCGGCCCCACCGATCCCGGAGACGGGACCCGCCGGCTCGAATTCCGCCGCCGCCAACGCGGCGGCGACGGATTTCAACTGGATCTGGCTGAGCCTCGTCATCGCGGTCGTCGCGCTGGCAGTCTGGTACGTCGCCCGGCGCCGGCAATCGGGAAACATCCGCTGAGAGCACAACGCCCGTCGATCCGATCGGCAATTCGTGAACGCCGTTTCCACGAGAGGGCAACGGCGTTCATCGAACCGACAGCTCACGACGCAGATGCTCTGCCCATTCAGCCGGGCCCGAGGGGCTCAGAAATCGGACGAGGTTCACCACATGACCCAATCCAAATTCACCCTCGCCACCTTATCACTTTTTCTCTCAGCCTCAGCGGTGCTGCCGGCCCTTGCGCAGTCTGACGCAGCGATTCAGCGCCGCGACAACGGGCGAGCGGCTGCGGAGCGCCGCGATCTGAACCGCGCTGAGCAATCGAGCGCCGATGATCGCAGGTCCGTCGGGACGGACCGGGCCAGGGAATATCATGATGGCGCAGTCTTGCGCCGAGACGAACGGCGCGGAGACCGAGCCGCCATCGCGCGGGATCAGGCGGCCGTCAACCAGGACGGGGCAGGTCTGCGCAGAGACAATCACGCTGCGGCTGTCGGTCGGAGTGCCGTGAACCGAGATCGTGCCAGGGCCGATCACGGCGCCGCCGTCGTCCGTCGCGATCGGCACTGATTAGATGAGAGCGCCGGGCAATCGCAGGATTGCCCGGCAGATCGATCCGGGAAACCGTCCTGCGGCACCGTTCGGACCGCAGGCGTGACGAGGTGCGGCCCGGAGGACTCGTCGTTCGTACGAGCGGCGGGTCCAGCGACTACTCAGCGACGCCTTCCACGACGTTCACGAAGGGCGCGCTCAGGCCCTCACACCCGGGGCACCACGGCGAGCGGTAGAGGCCGTAGGCGAAGAAGCACCCGGCGAAGTTGGCGTAGCCCGTCGGGCCGGCGTAATCGACGATGAGCTTGTCATCGACTCTCACCTTCAGCAGGCCCTCGCCGCCGGCCCCATCCGCGAAGTCAATGGCGACCGCATAGGAGCGATCCCGCTGCAACGGGACGACGGCCTCCGGTCCCAGATCGACGTGGCGGCCTTGTTCCTGAGATCCGGCCGTGGGGAAGGTGGCGAGATCGACGTAGAGGACTTCCTCCCGAGCGTGAGGGGCCTGCGGCCTGACCCCGATCGAGAAGGGCGGATTTCGCCAGCGCTCGCCCGGGCTCGGGCGTGCGTTGTATTGGCTGACGATGCACCAATCGTGCGTCATCAGCAGGCCCGGGAGAACGTTGATCGTGAAACTGGCCCGCATCGTTTTTCCGGGTGGATGAACATCGCGTCGACTTGCGTCGAAGACCGCCATCGCCCGGGCCGGCGCGTCCCGCAGCCGGCCCGCGTAATGACGCGCTTCATTCGCGGAAAGGTCACCCTTCTGGATGCTGAAGGTTCGCACCCTTCGGCCATCAGACAACTCGTCTCTGCACGCCCCTCGGGTGACAGGGAGGTCGAACCGCCATGCCGGCAGGATGAACCGGACCCCGTGACCGTCTTCCAGGATCTCCTCGCCGTCGGTGTGCTCGATGAACTCGGTCATGATTCACCGATAGGCCCTGGAGCGAGATGGCAGCAAGGCACTCGACGTGGCGCCGTCCACATGCCCGCATCGCATCCCGATCAGTGTCAGGGCGCGCATCCTGCGCGACGCATTCTCGACGCGCATCGCCGCAGCCGGCAGGCTTGCGGGAGCCGACGTCACCCGTCTCGAAGAAAAGATCGATGAACGATTGCCCCGCCCGGAGGGCAGCTCGACCCGACGCTTTCCCCGATGATCCGGCTTCCCCGTACGAAAGCTTCGGCCCTACTTGCTCGCGTTGGGGAAGAACAGCTCCTTGCCCTCGATCTTGTAGCTCGCGATCGCCGCCTGCCCCTCTTGTGAGATCAGCCAGTAGATGAAGGCTTGGCCCTCCTTCGCCTTCACGTTCGGATGCTTGGCCGGGTTCACCAGCATCACCCCATAGGGATTGAACAGGCGCTTGTCGCCCTCGACGAGAATGGTGAGATCGCCGCGATTCTTGAACGCGAGCCAGGTCCCGCGGTCGGCCAGGAGGTAAGCGTTCAGGGCCGAAGCGGTATTGAGGGCCGGTCCCATGCCCTGGCCGATGTCGCGGTACCAGTCGCCCTTGATGTCCGCGAGATCGACGCCGGCTTCCTTCCAGGTCCGCAACTCGGCACTGTGGGTGCCGGACCGGTCGCCGCGCGAGACGAACGGAGCCTTGGCCACCGCGAGCTTGCCGAAAGCCGCGACCGCGTCGCCCCCACGGACACCGGCCGGGTCGGATTTCGGTCCGATCAGGACGAAGTCGTTGTACATCACGTCCCAGCGCTTCGTGGCGAAGCCCTCGGCCAAGAACTTCTCCTCGGCCGGGCGATCGTGCACCAGAACCACGTCGGCATCGCCCCGGCGGGCCGCGTCGAGGGCCTGTCCGGTGCCGAGGGCCACGACCTTCACGGCGATGCCGGACTTCGCCTCGAAGACCGGCAGCAGGTGCTTGAACAGGCCCGATTGCTCGGTGGACGTGGTGGAGGCAACGACGATGGAAGCCGGTTCGGCTCGGACGCCGGATGCGGCACCGAGCGCGAACAGGAAGCCGAAGGTCAGGAGGCCGCGGCGAAGGATGTCCAAGGAAGTTCTCCGGTGATGTAGGCCCGCGTTTCGGGGGCCCGGGGCGAGGTGAGAAGCGTGCGGGTCGGACCCTGCTCGACGGCCCGCCCTCGGGCGAGCACGACGACGTCGGCGGCGAGCCGCGTGACCTGTCCGAGATTGTGGGAGACGAGCACCACCTTCGTGCCCTGCCGGGCGATCTCGGCGATCAGGCCCTCGACGAGTTCGGTGGCGCCCGGATCGAGATTGGCAGTTGGCTCGTCGGCGAGGAGGAGATCGGGTTCGACCGCCCAGGCCCGCGCGAGGGCGAGGCGCTGCTGCTCGCCGCCGGAGAGGCGGGTCGCCGGCGCCGAAGCCCGGTCGCCGAGGCCGACGCGCGCCAGGGCAGCGTGGGCGCGCCGCGTCCGCTCGGTCCGCGACAGGCCGAGGGGCGTCAGCGCGAGGGCGACATTGGCGAGCGCGCTGGCCCGCAGGAGAGCCGGGCGCTGGAAGACGAAGGCGCGCCGCAAAGGGCCGGCGCCGACGATCCGCACCGACCCGGCATCGGGTGCGAGCAGGCCGTCGATGACGCGCAGCGTGGCGCTCTTGCCGGCGCCGTTCGGCCCGATCAGCGCCGTGATGCCGGCGGCGGAAATCCGGGCGCTCAGGCCATCCAGGATGGTGGTGCCGTTCCGGGCGAGCGCGAGGTCGCTGAGTTCGATCGCGGGCATCGGCTCAGCCGTAGGCGCGCGCGGCGTGGGCGCGCAGGGTCGCCGCCAACAGGTTGATCAGGATGACGAGCCCGATCAGCACCAGCCCGAGCGCGAGGGCCAGACTGAGGTCGCCCTTCTGGGTCTCCAGAGAGATCGCCGTGGTCATCGTGCGGGTGTGACCATCGATGTTGCCCCCGACCACGAGGACGGCGCCGATCTCCGAGATCGCGCGCCCGAAGGCGGCCAGGGCCGTCGTCACGAGGGAGAAGCGCGTATCGTGGATCAGCGCGAGCGCCCGGCGCGGGGCCGACAGTCCGAGCGAACGCAGTTGCTCACCGAGATGCGCCTCGGCATCGGCGACCACCTGCCGAGTGAGCGCCGCGACGAGGGGCGTCGCCAGTACGGCCTGGGCCGCCACCATCGCGCCCGGGGTAAACAGGAGACCGAGCGACCCCAGCGGGCCGGAGCGCGACAGCACGAGGTAGAGCACCAACCCGACGATCACCGGGGGGAGCCCCATGAAGGCGTTCAGCAGCCCGACCAGGACCGATCGCCCCGGAAACATGGCGACCGCCAGAAGGGCCCCCACTGGGATCCCGATGCCGAGCCCGATGCCCACGGCGGTGAGGCTGACACGCAGGGAAAGCCACGCGATCACGAGGACATCGCGGTCGAGGGTCACCAGACGCGAGATCGTCTCCTGAAAGGTCTGAAGCATCGTCACCGGGCTGCACGGGGCCTCGCGGGATGATACGGGGGAGCGGGAAAGATCAATAGGAAAGACTTTGCCGATGCGCGTATCGACGCCTCTCACGCTGCAGGCCGATGGCGATTGGAACGGTCTCGCGCTGCGGCCGACCTTCGCCCTGCTGCACGCGCTTTCCACCTCCACCTCGCTGCTCGTCGCCGCGCGAAGACTCGGAGTTTCCTATCGTTCGGCCTGGAGCCGGGTCTCGGACCTCGAAGCCGCCCTCGGACAACCGGTGGCGATCAAGACCAAGGGGCACGGCACGGTGCTCACACCGTATGGCCGTACGCTCCACGCGACGCTGTCAGAGATGTACGATCGGCTCGGCCCCCTTCTCGCCGCCGAGGCGGACCGGATGACGGAGGCCTTGCGCAGGCTGGAGGCCCGTCAATTGCCCCCCCTGAGGCTCGCGGCGAGCCACGATCCGCTGCTTCTGGGTGTCGTCGAAGCCCGGGCGGACGTCGAGCTCGCGATCGCCGGAAGCCTCGACGCTCTGTCGCATCTTCGTACTGGGAGCGCGGATGCGGCGGGCTTCCACTACGGCTCCGAAGGTCCGGCCCCGGATCCCTTCGGTGCCGTGTTCCGCGATCCGGACCTCCACGTTCGACCGTTGTTCCGGCGTCAGCAGGGCCTGATGCTTCCGCCCGGCAACCCGCACGGGGTCACCGGCGTCCGCGACATCGCCCGCCTGGACCTGCGCTTCGTGAACCGCCAGCGGGGTGCCGGGACGCGCATCTGGTTCGAACGTCTCTGCGCCGAGGCCGGTTTGGAGAGCCGCGCGATCCGGGGGTCGCAGACCGAGGAATTCACCCATCAGGCCGTCGCCGCGCTCATCGCCACCGGCACCGCGGATGTCGGCATGGGGACACCCGCGATCGCCGAGCGCTTCGGCCTCGCTTTCCAGTCCCTGGGCTGGGAAACCTACTTCCTGGCCGCCCGCACCACCGTCGACGAGGCGTTGTTAACGCAGTTGACGGAGGCCGCCGGACGAGCGGCGTCCGTCACCCTCGGCTACCAGAGCACGGCGTGCGGATAGAAGGTGAGGATGTCGCCCGCGGCCACGGCCGTCACCGTTTCGTCGAGTTCGACGAGGCCGTCGCTCTCCGTCAGCGACGAGAGCACACCGGCACCTTCGCGGGGGTACTTCACGGCCTCCAGGACGGCATCGGGCCCGAGGGCGACGCTGACGCGGACAAATTCGCGCCGGCCCGCCTTCTTGCGATAGGCGAAGGCGGCCCGAACGGGCTGGCCGAGGGGTGCAACGTCGTTTGCGCCGCCCAGGCGCGCGAGGAGTGGGCGCACCACGAACAGGAGCGTGACGTAGACGGCACCGGGATTGCCCGGCAGCCCGACGAATGGCGTACCGTCGACAACGCCCATTGCGACCGGACGGCCGGGCTTGATCGCAAGGCGCCAGAACATCAGCGCGCCGACCGCCTCGACGGCGGCCTTCACGTGGTCCTCCTCACCGGTGGAGACACCGCCCGAGGTCAGGATCAGGTCATGATCCCGGGCCGCTTGCCGCAGGCGCGCCGCGAGGGCATCGGGTTCATCGCGCAGGATGCCGAAATCCGCGACCTCGGCTCCGAGGCGGGCGAGCAGGGTCGCGAGCATCACGCGGTTCGAATCGTGGATCGCGCCGGAGGGAAGCGGCGCGCCCGGCTCTGTAAGTTCGTCGCCGGTGGAGAACAGGGCGACCCGCAGGCGCGTGCGCACGGCGATCCGGTCATGGCCGCAAGCGGCCGCGAGGGCGAGATCCTGTGGCCGCAGGCGCCGCCCAGCCGGGATCGCGCAGGCCCCGCGGGCGATGTCCTCACCGGCGTCTCGAGCGTTGGCGCCGCGTTTCAGCCCGGGGGGCAGCACGACGACGTCGCCCTCGCGGCGCACGTCCTCCTGCATGAACACCGTGTCGGCCCCGGGCGGCATCGGAGCCCCGGTGAAGATCCGGATCGCGACGCCAACACCCGAGATTCCCTCCGCGGCCGTCCCCGCGGGGAGCCGACCGCGGACCGGGAGCCGCGTCTCGCCCTCCAGGCTGAGGTCACCGTGGCGGATCGCGTAGCCGTCGACGGCGGAATTCGGGAATGGAGGCACGTCATGGAGCGCCAGGACGGGCTCGGCCGCCACGCGTCCATCGGCCAGCCCGAGCGGCAGCCACTCGGTCCCGGCCAGGATCGGCAGGCGCTCGCCGATCAGCGCCACGGCGTCTTCGATGCGCATCAGCGCACCGCCGAACGCGAAGCAGTCGTCGGTCAACTGGGCCATGGTCCCTCCAGGTGCGCCAGCGCCGTCTCCAGCGGTTCCGACAGGGCGAGGACGAGGTCGGCGATTCGCGCGATGGCGTCGAGATCGACGATCGGCACCGGAGCATCCGTGAAGGGCTGGTCGCTCGCGACCGCCACGATCCGGGGATCGTCGGGGTAGATCGGCGGCTTGCCGTTGGCGGCGCGGTGGACCTCGAGCTTGGCATGCACGTCGCGCTTGAAGCCCTCGACAATGACGAGATCGCAAGGCGAGAGCCGGCGCAGGAGCTCGCCAAGTCGCGCTTCCCGCTCGGCGCCGATCTCGTGGATCTGGACCCAGCGCCGCGACGACGACACGATGACCTCGGACGCCCCTGCCTCGCGATGGACGTAGGAATCCTTGCCGGGATGATCGACGTCGAAGGCGTGGTGCGCGTGCTTGATCGTTGCGACCTTCACGCCGCGCGCCGTCAGCAGCGGGATCAGCCTGGACAGGAGCGTGGTCTTGCCCGCGCCGCTCCAGCCCGCGAGGCCGATGACCCGGGCGGGGTTCACGGCGCCTCCGCGGGCGAGAACCCGGCTTCGCTGAGGAGGGCGCGGGTCTCGGGATCGTGCAGGCAGGCGAGGAAGGCGGCGAGTGCCGGCCGTTCGCGGTGCTCGGCGCGGTAGGCGAAATCGTAGCGCTCATCGGCGAGCGGCAGAAAACCGAGGCCGTAGGCCCGCGCCACGGTGGCGATGGCGACGCCCCAATCGGCCCGCCCCTGGGCCACTGCCGCCGCCACGGCGTTGTGCGAGCGCGGCTGGTTCCAGAACCCGGGCGGACGGGCGCCCTTCAGGAGGCCGTCGACCAGGGCGCGGGTGCCCGAGCCGGTATTCCGGTTGACCATCACGATCTCGGGTTCGGCCAAGGCCGCGGCGACAGCCTCGTCCGGCAAGCAGCCCTCGAACAGGGGATGGCCGGGCTTGAAGACGACGCCCTGCAGGCGTCCCCAGCCTTCGGCCAACTCCAGTCCGGGCCCGAGGAACGGCCGGTTGTAGATGCCCGTCTCGGTGTCGAGGAGATGCATCGCGGCGAGGTCGCACTCCCCCCGGGCCAGGGCGGCGAGCCCCCCGGCTGAGCCGACCCAGATGGGCCGTGCACGAAGTCCGTGCTCCGCGAGTCGCCCGATCACCCGGTCGAGTCCGACGCAGTGACTGCCGATGATCGTCAGATCCGGCGGCCGGACGCCAGCACCGAGCCGGGTGACCGACACGGTTTCCCCGGCCTCCAGGCCGGCCCGGGCAGCGGGAACCGCGAAGAAGCCGTCGGCCTGCGAGAAGGCCGTCACCGAGCCGGATCCCTTGGGCAGCGGCAGGGCGCGCAGGCCGCCCTCCGTCTCGGCCAGGGCGGTCATCACGAATTCCGTGCGCCCGCGCTCGGAGGGCACGCGCTGAGGCAGGATCGCCGTGACAAAGGTGTCCTCCCGCGGCGCCAGGCCGGCCATCGCCCGCACCAGCGGCACCACGACGTCGTGGAACGTGAACATCGCCGACGTCGGAAAGCCCGGCAGGACGACCACGGGCGTCTGTCCCGCGACCGCGAGGCAGAGGGGCTTCCCGGGTTTCAGGGCGACCCCATGCACGAGGATACCGGGTTCGCCGAGGCGCTGAAGGATGCGGTGCGAGACGTCGCCGGCCCCCTTCGAGGTCCCCCCCGACAGGACGACGATGTCGCTGTCGGCGATGGCGGTGCGGAGGGCCGCGTCCAGGGCGGCCTCGTCGTCGCGAACGATACCCAGTGGCCAAACGGTGCCGCCGTTCTCGCTGACGGTCGCGGCCACGATCGGCCCGTTGGAATCGTAGATCGCCCCGGGCTTCAGCGCCCGGCCCGGCGCCACCAGTTCGTCGCCGGTCGAGAGAATCGCGACCCGGGGCCGGCGGACGACGTCGACGGCGGCGAGGCCGCAGGCGGCCAGCATGCCGATCTCGCGCGCGGTGATCAGCATTCCCTTGCGCAGGACCGTCTCGCCCGAGGCCATGTCGGCCCCGGCATAGCCGATGAACTGGCCCGGCCGGGCCGGACGGACGAGGTCGATCGCGAGGCTGTCGGGGCGGAACTCGGTCTGTTCGACCATCACGACGGCATCGGCGCCGCGCGGGACGACTCCGCCGGTGGCGATCGGCGTCGCGGTGCCGGTGGCCACGGCCATGACCGGTGCGACCCCACAGGCGAGGATCTCGCGGTTCAGGATCAGGCGCCGCGGCCGCGCCTCGTCCGCGCCCTCGGTATCCGCAGCGCGCAGGGCGAATCCGTCCACGAGGGCGCGATCGAAGGGCGGCACGTCGATGGGCGAGGCGACGTCGTGGGCCAGGACGCGCCCGAGTGCGTCGACGAGGGACACGGTCTCGGCCGCGAGGGCCGCGTGCGGCACCGCCGAGCGGAAGCGCGCGAGGGCCTCTTCCCGGCTGACCACCGTGAGGAATTGCTCCTGGCGCGCGGCCTGCGCCAGCCGGTCCAGGAAGGCGTCTTCCGCGGCGGTGTCGGTGGGCACGGCGTCGCTCACAGCGCGAGCCCCGGGACGACGCGGCCGGCCGGATATCCTTCCGATTCCGGTCCGACGAGGATCGCCGCATCGGCGTGGATCAAGCTAGCCAGCGCAAGGTCGCTGCCGCCCAGCGGCAGAAGGCCGTCAGGCATCCGGCGGGCGAAGACGATCTCGCTCATGCCGATGGTGGAGGCGATCTTGCCCAGAAGCGGTGCGCCGCTTCCCGCCGGAGCCCGAGCTCCGGACAGGCTCGCGATCAGCGGGCGCGCGAGGGCGACGAAGGCGCCGAGCGCCGCGTCGGGGCGCCCCGGCAGCAGAATGACGGGCCGTCCTCCCACCTCGCCGAAGCCCGCGGTGTCCCCCGGCTGGAGGGCGATGCCATGCGCCCGCACCGTTCCAGCCAGGGCCAGTCCGGCGGAGGCGTGGTCGTTGTGTCCGAAGCCCGTCCCGCCGATCGTCAGAACGGCGTCGCCGTCCTGTGTTCTGAGCACATCCGCGATCGCGTCCGGTGTGTTGGCGGCCACGATGCTGGGCACCAGCGCGCCCGCCGCGGTGATCCAATGCGCCAGGAGGGGGGAGAGCGTGTCGGCCTCGGGCGCTCCCGCGACGATCAGGGTCAGGCGGGGACGGCGTAGGGCGAGACTCGCGAAGCCGGCCGCCTGAAGGGCCAGCCGGTGCAGGGCCGTCACCCGCTGACCGGTGGCGAGGAGCAGGGTGCCGGGCGAGGCTTCGGCACCGGCCGTACGCACGCCCTCCCCCACCGGGACATCGGCCACGATGGACGATCCCTCGATGGCTTCTGGGGGCAGGATCGTGTCGGCATCCTCCGGCAACCGCGCGCCGGCCTCGACCCAGGGCGGGCGGCCCACGACGAGAATCGGCGCGAAGGGCGAGGCGCCGACGACGTCCGCACCGCGCACGGCCCAACCGTCCCGCAGGGCCGTCGCAAATTCCGGAATGGCCCGCGGCGCATGGCAGTCGACGGCGCCGGTCCCGCCGAGGCCCTCGGCGAGCGGCACCGCCTCCGGTGCGACCGGGACAAGGTGCTCCGTCAAGAGACGAACGGCCTGCGTCAGTGGCATGAGGGCCGAGGATGCGGTCCGGCGCGGACCGGGTGCCGCTGCGGGCGAGCCGGCCTCCGATTCGAGGGCGCTGCGGTCGGATGCGATCATCTGTCGAGCGATGCGCCATCGCCGAGCGATGATCAAGCGCCCCCCGGGTCTCCCGCGTCACCGGGTCCCGTCTCCATGCAGCGACATCTCTCTGGCGGATCGTCTAAATTCGCGCGCCGGGCCGGTATCCCGGCGTTTCCTCGCGGGGGATGCAGTGCAGATATTCGGCAAAGCCTTGGTCGATCGTGTCCCGTCCCGGCGGGCACTCGCCCTCTGCGTTCTCGCCTCCGTCCTGTCAGGATCACCCGCGGCTGCCCAGTTGCGCGGCCACGGCGGCCCGGTTCGGGCGCTGGCGGTCGCGCCGGGGGGTGCCCTCGCGATCTCGGGCGGCTTCGATCAGGCCGCGATCCTGTGGGCGATCGACAGCGGCAGCGCGCTCACCGTCCTGCGCTTCCATGACGGGGCCGTAAACGCGGTCGCCGCCTTGTCCGAGGGCGGCTTCGTCACGGCCTCGGAAGATGGCCGTATCGCGCTCTGGCGCGCCGGCCAACCCGAGCCGGAGCGGGTCTTCACCGAACATGCGGGGCCGGTGGCGGCGCTGGCGGTCTCGCCTGACGGATCGCTGCTAGCCTCGGCCGCCTGGGACGGAACCGCCCGGATCCGCCCGATCGCCGGCGGCCCGGCCCGCGTGCTCGCGGGGCACCAGGGCAACGTGAACGCTGTCGGCTTCCTGCCGGATCGGCGGCCGGTCACCGCCGGCTACGACGCCACCGTGCGGATCTGGCCGCGGGCCGACGACCCCGCGGGCGTGCCCATCGTGGTCACGCTGCCCACCATCCTGAACGCGCTGGCAGTGACGCCGGACGGCGAAATCGCAGTCGCGGGCGGGGACGCGGTCGTACGCCTGTTACACCCGGACGGATCGGTCCGCGCCTCGGTCGATGTCGGGCCGAACCCGGTCATCGCGCTCGCGCCCTCCCCCGATGGCCGCCGGATCGCCGCCGCCACCGCCGGCGGCGCGGTCGCGCTGATCGACCGGGAATCGGGTACGATCCTGCACCGCCTCGTCGGGCCGGGCCTGCCGGTCTGGTCCATCGCGTGGCGCCCGGACGGACGCGAACTCCTCACGGGCGGCAGCGACCGAATGATCCGGCGCTGGGATGCCCTGAGCGGCGAACCGATCGGTCCCCTGGCGATGCCGCGTCCGTCGGATGCCCTGGCCGCGTATCACGGGGACCGGGGCGCCGAGGTGTTCCAGGCCTGCGTCGCGTGTCACGCTCTCACCCCGGAGGACGGCCCCCGCGCCGGCCCCACGCTCGCCGGCATCATCGGCCGGCGCATCGCCACCGTGCCGGGCTACCGCTATTCCGACGCCCTGAGGGGCATGGACATCGTCTGGGACGCGCGCACCATCGCTCGGCTCTTCGAGGTCGGCCCGACCCGCTACACACCGGGGACGCGGATGCCGGAGCAGACGATCAACCGGGCGGAAGACCGGGAGGCACTCGTGAAGTTCTTGGAGAGCGCGACGGCGACGCGCTGAATCCGGCTCACAGCGTCCGGATCATGTAACGGGCCTCGCCGCCGTAGCTGGCGAGCGTCCTCGCCGTCGCGTCGCCTGGCGCGCAGCTTCGAAAGCCGTGGCGCTCCCAGAACCGCACGGTCCCGTTGACCGCCACCAGGGCCAGGTCGTGCAGCCCGGCCTCCCGCATCCGGCCGATCAGGAGCGCCAGACCCGCTCCGGCCTGCCCGGCACCGGCGAGCGCCGGTTCGATACCGAGGTCATGCAGGTAGGCAGCGCCCTCCGCCGACGGCACGGGCGCGAGTGATCGGTTCAAGGGCGGAACTCGTCCGAGCGGCCAGGGATACGCAACCGCATACCCCGCGACGCCTGCATGCGCGTCGCTCAGAGCCAGACACAGGCGGGCTCCCAACGCGAGCCGTTCGCCGAAATGCGCCGCATCCTCCGGATGGTCCGGGAACAGCCGGTCGGCCAGAGCGACGACCTGTACGAGATCCCGCTCCTCCATGCTCCGCCACGTCCAGTCGCCCATGGCAGCGGCCGATCCGGCTAGATCGCCTCGCCGCGGGCGGCGCGCTCGCGGAGATAATCCTCCGTGGTGCGCGGGCGGTCGCGCTCGGGGCCGGCATGGGGATCAAAGCCCTGATTCACCGCGACCTCGACACGACAATCTTCGCACATCATGAGGGCCTGCACGCGCGCTTCGCCGGCTTCGCCCCGGAACATCCAGTGCCGATCGCGCAGCTTCTCCACTACGCGCTCGATGGTGCTGCGCGTGCCGAAGGGCTTGGCGCAGGCGATGCACGCGAAGGGCTCCTCCTCCTTCAACACCCGCCTTGGCGCGGCCCAGGCCTCGAAATCGACGCCCGGCTTCAGGGTGATGACACTCTCCGGGCAGGTATTCGCGCAGAGACCGCACTGCACGCAGAGGCTCTCCTCGAAAGCGAGGAACGGCCGGTCGGCACTGTCCGACAGTGCATGGGTCGGGCAGGCGCCGACGCAGGCCAGGCAGAGCGTGCAATCCTCGGTGCGGAACTCCAGGCCGCCGAATGGAGCCCCCCCAGCCAGCGCGATGCGCGCCACCGGCTCGGGGGCGGCCGCATGCATCTCGTTGAAGGCAAAGCGTAGAACTTCTCGCTTGCCGCCGATCGGCATGAAACGAGAGGGAACGCCGGCCGCTTTTCCGACCCGCTGTCCTGCCAGGGTGGCGCCGAGAATATCCGGGTCGTCGGTTTCGATCAGGGAGACGACCGGCTCTGCGGTTCCGCTGCCAAAACCGAGCCCGCGCGCCAGGGTGTCGCCGAGGGTCACCGCCCGGCGCAGACTGTCGAGGTCATGCTTGGGTCGGTCGCGGGCGAGAATGCGGACCCCGGCGGCGCCGTACGCAAAGAGTGCCGCGAAGGCCTCCGGGCCCAGTTGCGTGATCTCGTTCACCCGCACGGGCAGCACGTGGGCCGGCAGGCCGTCTCCATGACGGGCGAGGGCGTCGATCAGGGGTTCGCCGTGGTTGCCATCGTGAAACAGTATCACGCCGTCACGACCGCCAGCGGCCTGGTAGGCGACCATCAGGGTCCGCAGCCGGCGCATCAGCGCATCGGCCGGCGGCAGTGCATAGGCGGCAGCCCCGGTCGGGCAGACCGAGGCGCAGTTTCCGCACCCGGCGCAGATGTAGGAATCGATCGCCACCGTATCGCCCGCTGGCGCGATCGCCCCCGTCGGGCAAACCTCGAGACAGCGGGTACAACCGGTGATGCGGGAGCGTGAATGAGCGCAAAGCTCGGCGTGGAAATCCACGAAGCGCGTCTGGTCGAAGGTGCCGACGAGGTGTGACGCCTCCGTGATCAGGCGCTCGACCGCCGCCGGATCTCGCGGATCCGCGCGGAGATAGCCGAGCCGGACCTCGTGCGCCGGAAACAGAGCGGTGAAGCCGCTGACGTCGATGACGATGTCGCAGGTCGAAGTGGCGCCGTTGCGGCTCGCTCCGAACAGGAGATGCGATCGGGACGACGGAGCCGGCAGGGCATAGTCGTCGATGCGCAGCTCGAAGGCCCCGAGCCGTCCCTTGGCGCCGGCGATCGTCCCCTGCACGATCGGAAAGTCGTTGCGCTTAGGCGGCTCGACCGTTTCCGGCCGACTTAGAAGCACCGTCACGTCGAGGTGCTCCGCGAGACGGCGGCCGATCTCGATGGCGGTCGCATCGCGACCATAAACAAGTGCGATGCCCTGGCTCTCGATCGCGACGGTGGCTGCATCCGGGACCGGCTCGGCGCTGGCGGCGAGCAATGCTGCCATCTTCGGGCCAGCCGCGTCACCCTGGGACGACCAGCCTGCCGTCTCGCGAATTTTGGCGTAGACCACCCGGTCCTCGGCGCCGAGCTCGGAGGCGACCTCGTCGAAGAGGGGCGACTGCAGGGTGCAGGATACGGTGACCGCACCGCCCGCCTGCACGGCGCCCCGAAATCGGTCGAGTTCGCGGCCGCAGAGCTGATCGGCCACCCTGAGCGTCCCGCCGCACCCACGCCCGATCGCCTCGGCGTCGAGCGACATCGTCTTCTCGCAGGTGCAGGCGAATACGATACGGTCGGACACGGACGAACCCTGGATGGATCTGGGGAAGCTGATGCAGACGACGGGCCGGCACAGCGATGGCCTCTTCGCGTCGTCGTTCGTATCTCATATACTCAAATGGTTCAAAACTGCGATCCGACACCGGAGCGCAGCGACGACACGTCCCGCGCGCATCTTGCGCCTTGTGACTCGGTCGCCGGGACGACATCTCGGTGGCAGCGCTTCTCCCGCAACCGGTTCCTCGCGAGTCCTGCCTTCTCCGTGACGACAACCCCAGACCTCGAAATCCGATCGACAGCACTCGCTCTGCCACCGGCATTCACCGGCCGCCTGGTGGGAGGTGCCTGCGATGCCTTCACGGAAGCCCGGTCGCTGGCCGAGCATCAGGGGGCTGATGCGGCGGGCACCCTCGTGCTCACCGAACGCGCGGGCGTGCTCGACCTTGCAGTGGTTCTGGCGCCGGAAGAGCCGCTGGTCTCGGCGCGCCGCGCATTCCTGGCTGCCATGACGGCCCTGGCCGACGCTGTCGGCGCGCATGGTCCACCGGAGATGCCGCTGACCTTCGGCTGGCCCGACGTGCTAGTCTTCGACGGCGCCCGGCTCGGGGGGGGACGGTTGGGCTGGCCCGCCCACTGCCCGGAGGAATCGACGCCGGACTGGCTCGTCTTCTCGGCCATGCTTCTTCTCTCGAAAGGAGCCACCGGCGATCCGGGGCTCACTCCTGGTTCGACGGCCCTCGACGAGGAGGGCTTTGCGGCGGACATCCGGTTTCCGCTTGTGGAGAGCTTTGCCCGCAATCTGATCCGGACGTTCTCCCTCTGGGCGGAAGATGGCTTCGACGGGATCGCCGCCCGCTACCTCGCGCACCTGCCGACACCGCCGGGCGTGCCGGTCCATATCGATCGGGCCGGCGACGTCATCCTGGGTGAGTCCGAGCGCTGGCCTCTGGCGCGGCTGCTGCGCGAACCGGCATGGCTTGATCCTGAAACCGGGACGGTCCGTTTATGACGGCGCTCAAGCTGCCGCGCACACTGCGGCTCGACCCCTCTGATACCTTCGTCTTCGCGCATCCGGCCGAGCCGGGTGAATGGGCGGTGACGGGCTCGTTTCTTTTCTGGGACCAGGATCTTTCCGCCCTGGAGGGGAAAGCGCGCGCCGCCTTCCGGTCCGGTTTCGTCGGGGTGACGTCTCTCGGCTTCTCGACCCTGGTGGTGGTGACCGAAGCGTCCGAGACCGAGCGCGATGCCGCGGTCGAGGATTTGGCTCGACATCTTCACGAGCGTCTCGGTGCACCGGACCGGGTGACCGCACGGGCGGCGGCCCGCGAAGAGCTCGACTTCGCAGCCTCCCTCTGCGGCGTTCCCATCGGGAGCGTCGTAGCGATGCACCGGACCCAGACGGACGGCGAGATCACCGAAGCCTTCCGGACGTTGCACCAGCGCGATGCCGGAACGCCGGGAGCTGACCGTCTGCATGCCCATGCCCGCGCCTTTCGCTTCGTGGAGACCGATGAGGAGGAACCCGAGGAACGCGCCGATCTCATCGGGCTCGCGCGCGCTTCGGCTTCCTCGGGAAACTGATCGATGCCAGCCCTCGTACCGGGACAGACCCTGCCATGACCGAATTCTGGGTCTCCAGCGGCCACCACCTGACGCAGCGCACCGAGGGTGGGGGATTGGCCGTCACCGACGAACTGATCCTCGCCTATCTGGCCCGCCCGGAGGTATTGCCGCCCGACGACGCCTGCGCCGCGGAGCGTGGCCTGTATGCTGACCTGCTCGCCCATCCACGCCGCGTCGTATCAATGGAGGCCGTGAGGGCCATCGCGGATCCAGATGCTCGGGAAAACTGGGAGGTGCTGCTTGCCTTCCGAGACCGCCTGTTGGCGGCGCGCTCGATCGAGGCAGCCTATCTCGGAATGATCCGGGAGGGCCTGCAGGGCATTCCCTCGCTGTTCCTGAACCAGCTGGTCCACCTGATCCTGCGCAACGCCCTCGACGGCTGCGACGACCCGTTCGTGCTGCGCGCGGCGGAGCTGTTGTTCCGGCCTCAACGGATCAGTCGCCTCGATCACGCCGTTCTCCTGGCCGACGCCGAGGTGATCGAGGCGCGAGAAGGGAGCGCCCCCCTGTCGCCGCTGGTGAGCATGCTGGGCAAGGACGCGGCGAACGAACTCGACATCCTGAACGAGGACAATGCCTGGAGCTATTGGAGCCGCTCCGATGCATTCTCGATGGCGCTGAACCTCGGCTCCAGCATGCGCAGCCGCGAGGCGCTCGCCCGGGTGATCGAGGCTTTCGTCGGGCACCTCCTGAACGTCGAGGTTCGGGTCAACCCCCTCGACAAGCTCGAGGATTCCGACTGGCGCTGGTTCGTCGGCCTTGATGCGGAAGCGACGCGGATCGGCAACGCCCTCTGGCGGGGAGAACCGGTCTCGAACGCCGACCAGGAACGCGTCATCGCGCTCTTCAGCCTGACGTTCACCGACCGGACGCGCCTCGAAGACTCGGTCGGCGACCGTCCGGTCTACCTCCTGCTGGCGGCGACGGGCGCGAACCTCGTGACGCTGAAGCCGCACAATCTGATCGCGGGTCTCCCCCTTAAGACAGCGCAGGCGCCTTGCTGATGTCGAACGATCCGACAATACTCGACGAAGATGCGGGCGGACGAGCGCTGGACGACCCTGAGCAGGATCGCGCCAGGCCGCAGAATCATTTCGAGGTCGGTATCCTCGTCGCCCGACGGCGCCTGCGCGGCCCCTGGGCGACCCATGCCTGGCTGCCGGTCGCGGCACTCCCGGCGGCGCCTCCCGTCGCGAACTGGACCCCGCTTGCAGAAAACGAAGAGGAATCAACGTTCTACGCCGGATCCTACGAGGTTCTCCTCCACCCCGCGGAGACCTCGCATTATCGCGACAACCTCGTGTCCGGACGTCCTTCCCTCTGGGTCTCGTTGCGCAAGCTCGGTGAGGATTCCTACGAGATCGCGACTGTGACGGCGGACCCCTACGAGGGCGAGGCCATGGCGGAAGGCATCGGCGAGATCGTGGAGGCGGTCCCGATGCCGACGGAATGCCAGGGCATCCTGCTCGCGTTCTTCGAGGCGTTCCATGTCGAGCGGAAGTTCGAGAAGCGGAAGCGCGACCGCGCCGATCCGGAAGCGCTGGCGCGGGGCGGTCAGGGCAAGGGACGCGGCGAATGAACGAGAGCCTTCTCTCACGCTGGGCGCGACGCAAGCAGGAGGTTCGTCAGCACGAGCGCGCGCAGGCGATCACGGAACCGTCGGCGCTCGCGGTCCCGCCCGAACCGCAAGTCGTTGACGAAGCTCTGGTTTCCTCGGAACCAGCGCTCGACGACGAGAGCCTGGCGGACGCGATCGCCCGGTTACCGAAGATTGAGGATCTGACCGCGGAGACCGAGCTCGTTCCGTTTCTCAGGGCGGGGATTCCGGCGGCGCTGCGAAAAGCCGCCCTTCGGCGGATGTGGTCCGTCGATCCGGCGATCCGTGATTTCGTCAGCGAGGCCCGGGAATATGCCTACGACTGGAATACGCCCGGTGGGGTGCCCGGGCTCGGACCCATGCTCCCCACGGACGACATCACGGCAATGGTCGAGCGGATCATGACCGGCCACGCCCCGAAGCCGCCGCAGGAGCCGGTCGGTATCCAAGAGGGTGACGTCGAGGTCGCGCCGTCGACCGTCCCGGTCGCGGATGAAACCGCCGCGGAAACGCAGATGGTCTCCATCCAGGACGCGCCGACCGCGCACGTCGGCGCGGAGGACCTTCATCCATCGCAGAATGGCGAGCGCACGTTTCAATCGGCCCCGATTGTTTCGCCCCTGCGACGCCATGGCGGCGCGATGCCGAGCTAATGCGAAGAAACGCGATTGCCGTTCGGTGAAACCCTTTTTATTATCAATACAAACTAGACCGCACCTCAGGTGGAGCGGCGGGGGCCGGAAGGGTCGAGGAGTGGTATGCGTTCCGGTGCGCCGTTTTCAGAGCCGCCAGGGGAAGTCGGCGTCGGGGTGATGGATCGGATGGGCGAGGCCACGACGGTGAGCTTGGCCCTGGACGAGGTCGATCACCTGCGCGCGCAGCAGTACGACCTTCTCGCGGTCCTCCTCGGCCGTCCTCCCACGGTGGATCTTCTTCGTGCGTTGGCGGGGCTCGCGGGCGGCGACAGCGTCCTGGGCCGCGAGGTCGCTTCCCTCGCAGCCCTGGCCCGGGAGACGTCGGCGGATGCCGTGGAGCGGGAATATTTCGCGCTCTTCGTCGGTGTCGGGCGGGGAGAGCTTCTGCCCTACGCCTCCTACTACCTGACGGGGTTCCTGAACGAGCGGCCCCTCGCCCGGGTTCGCGAGGATCTCTCGGGACTGGGCATCGAGCGCGACCCGGCGACGACCGAACCCGAGGATCATCTCGCGATTCTCTTCGACGTGATGGCCGGGCTCACGGCCGGACGGTTCGAGGCCGAGCCCGGTGCCGCGCGCGCGTTCTTCCTCCGGCACATCGCGCCGTGGGGCGAACGTTTCTTCACGGATCTGGAGCGGGCCAAGGCGGCGCGCTTCTATCGCCCGGTCGGGGCCCTGGGACGGGCCTTCCTCGAGATCGAGGCGGCGGCTTTCGCGATGGATGCCTGAGGCATCCGTCTCTTTGGATCATGGCGCTCGACCCCGTGTCGGAGAGCGCCGGAGGGAGTGTGTGGGCGATGGGACAGGATCAGAAGGACCAGCTCGGCCGTCGCCAGTTCTTCCGCGCGCTCGGCGGCGGCACGGTGGCGGCCGCGGCCGGCATGGCGTCGCCGCTCTCGGTCACCGAGGCGCAGGCCTATGACCCCGGCACGGACGAGACCCGGTCGCGCTACCGCCTCACGGACGAGGTGAAGGCGTTCTACCGGACGAACGGCTACGAGACCCTTCAGAACAGCACGAACGCCGGAAAGAAGTGAGCCTGCGATGCTGACCAAGCGCAAGAGCGGCGAGGCGAGCCGCACCAAGCACCAGGCCGTCGCCGCGGGCCTCGCGGCCGGCGTGCTCGACCGTCGCGGCTTCCTGAAGAAGTCGGGCCTGACCGCCGGCGCCCTGGCGGCGGCCGGCACGATCCAGCTCGGTTCGGTCCGTCAGGCCCGCGCCGCCGGCTCGTCGGCCGTCGGCCCCGACGTCCAGATCAAGAAGAACATCTGCACCCACTGCTCGGTGGGCTGCACGGTGACGGCCGAGGTGGTGAACGGCGTCTGGGTCGGCCAGGAGCCGTCCTATGCGAGCCCGATCAACCGCGGCACGCACTGCGCCAAGGGCGCGGCGATCCGCGAGCTGGTCTCGTCCGACCGGCGCCTGAAGTACCCGATGAAGCTCGTCGGCGGCCAGTGGCAGCGCGTCTCCTGGGAACAGGCCATCGAGGAGATCGGCGACAAGCTCGGCGCCATCCGCGAGAAGAACGGCGCGGACTCGGTCTACTGGCTCGGCTCGGCCAAGTTCACCAACGAAGCCGCCTACCTGATGCGCAAGTTCGGTGCCTTCTGGGGCACCAACTCCGTCGATCACCAGGCACGCATCTGCCACTCGACCACGGTGGCGGGCGTCGCCAACACCTGGGGCTACGGCGCCCAGACCAATTCCTACAACGACATCCGCAACGCCAAGACGATGATCATCCTCGGCGGCAACCCCGCCGAGGCGCACCCGATCTCCATGCAGCACGTGCTGTCGGGCAAGGAGATCAACCGCGCGAACATGATCGTCATCGATCCGCGCTTCACCCGCACGGCGGCCCACGCCACCGAGTACGTGCGCATCCGCTCCGGCACCGACATTCCGGTGGTCTGGGGCATCCTCTGGCACGTCTTCCAGAATGGCTGGGAGGACAAGGAGTTCATCAGCCAGCGCGTCTACGCCATGGACGACGTCCGCAAGGAAGTCGCCAAGTGGACCCCCGAGGAGGTCGAGCGCGTCTCCGGCGTGCCCGGCGAGCAGCTGCGCCGGGTGGCGGAGAAGTTCGCCAAGGAGAAGCCCGCGACCCTGATCTGGTGCATGGGCGCGACCCAGCACACGGTGGGCACCGCCAACGTGCGCGCCCTCTGCATCCTGTGTCTCGCCACCGGCAACGTGGGCAAGCCCGGCACCGGCGCGAACATCTTCCGCGGCCACACCAACGTGCAGGGCGCCACCGATCTCGGCCTCGATGTCACCTCGCTGCCGCTCTACTACGGTCTCGTCGAGGGCGGCTGGCGCCACTGGGCCCGCGTATGGGACGTGCCCTACGAGTGGCTGCAGTCCCGCTTCGACGAGGTTCCCGCCGCGGCCGGCCGCAAGGCCCGCTCGCGCAAGGAGAACATGGAAGCGCCCGGCATCACCTCGACGCGCTGGTTCGACGCCGTGAACCTGCCGCCGGAGCAGATCGACCAGCGCAGCCCGATCAAGGCGTTCATGGTGTTCGGCCACGGCGGCAACACGGTGACCCGCCTGCCCGAGGCCATCGAGGGCATGAACAAGCTCGAGCTCCTGGTAGTCGCCGACCCGCATCCGACCACCTTCGCGGCCCTCGATGCCCGCCAGGACAACACCTACCTGCTGCCGATCTGCACCTCGCTGGAGATGGAGGGCTCGCGCACGGCCTCGAACCGCTCGCTCCAGTGGGGCGAGCAGATCGTGAAGCCGGCCTTCGAGTCGAAGAACGACTACGAGGTGCTCTACCTCCTCGCCAAGAAGCTCGGCTTCGCCGAGACGCTGTTCAAGAACATCAAGGTCGAGAACAACGTCCCTTCGGCCGAGGATCTGCTGCGGGAGATCAACCGCGGCGGCTGGTCGACCGGCTATTGCGGCCAGAGCCCCGAGCGGCTGAAGGCGCACATGCGCAACCAGCACAAGTTCGACCTCATCACGCTTCGGGCGCCCAAGGACGACCCGGAGGTGGGCGGCGACTATTACGGCCTGCCCTGGCCGTGCTGGGGCAAGCCCGAGCTGCGCCATCCGGGTTCGGCCATCCTCTACAACACCTCCCTCCACGTGAAGGACGGTGGCAGCACCTTCCGGGCCCGGTTCGGCACCGAGCGCAACGGCCAGACCCTGTTGGCCGAGGACAGCTTCACCAAGGATTCCGACCTCACCGACGGCTACCCGGAGTTCACCTTCGGGGTGTTCAAGAAGCTCGGCTGGGACAAGGACCTGACGGCGGACGAACTCGCCACGATCCTCAAGATCGGCGGCGACAAGGCCGACACCGTGAGCTGGGCCACCGACCTGTCGGGCGGCATCCAGCGGGTCTGCCTCGATCACGGCGTGATCCCGTTCGGCAACGGCAAGGCCCGGGCGAACGCCTGGAACCTGCCCGACCCGGTGCCGGTGCACCGTGAGCCGGTCTACTCGCCGCGCCCCGATCTGGTGGCGAAGTACCCGACCCGCCCCGACGAGCGGCAGTTCCGCATGCCGAACATCGGCTTCTCGGTGCAGAAGGCGGCCGTCGAGCGCAACGTGGCGCGCGACTTCCCCATCATCCTCACCTCGGGCCGCCTCGTGGAATACGAGGGCGGTGGCGAGGAGACCCGGTCGAACCCGTGGCTGGCCGAGTTGCAGCAGGACATGTTCGTCGAGATCAACACCGGCGACGCCGTCGAGCGCGGCATCAAAGACGGGTCCTGGGTCTGGGTCACCGGCGCCGAGAACAGCTCGAAGGCCAAGGTCAAGGCGCTCGTCACCGACCGTGTCGGCAAGGGCGTCGCGTTCATGCCCTTCCACTTCTCGGGTTGGTACGAGGGCAAGGACATGCGCGACTACTACCCGAAGGGCACCGACCCGGTGGTGCTCGGCGAGAGCGTCAACTCGGTCACCACCTACGGCTTCGATCCTGTGACGGGCATGCAGGAGACGAAGTGTACCCTATGCCAGATCAAGGCCGCGTGAGAGGAGCGCATCGACCATGGCCCGTATGAAGTTCCTCTGTGACGCCGACCGTTGCATCGAGTGCAACGCCTGCGTCACCGCCTGCAAGAACGAGCACGAGGTGCCCTGGGGCATCAACCGCCGTCGCGTCGTGACGCTCAACGACGGCAAGCCCGGCGAGCGCTCGGTCTCGATGGCGTGCATGCACTGCACGGACGCGCCCTGCGCGGCCGTGTGCCCGGTGAACTGCTTCTACACCACGGCCGACGCGGTGGTGCTGCACTCCAAGGACATCTGCATCGGCTGCGGCTACTGCTTCTACGCCTGCCCCTTCGGCGCGCCCCAGTATCCGCGCGTCGGAAACTTCGGCTCGCGCGGCAAGATGGACAAGTGCACCTACTGCTCGGGCGGCCCGGAGCCGGACCTGTCGGTGGCCGAGTACGAGAAATACGGCTCGAACCGCCTCGCCGAGGGCAAACTCCCCCTCTGCGCGGAGATGTGCTCGACCAAGGCCCTGCTCGCCGGCGACGGCGAGATGATCGCCGAGATCTACAAGCAGCGCGTGATCAAGCGCGGCTACGGCTCCGGCGCCTGGGGCTGGAAGACGGCCTACCGCGAGACCGTGGCGATCTGATCGCCCCCTCGCCCCTGGAGCCGGCGGCCGTCCGGCGGCTCCATGACGACACGCCATCGAAAGGAACGCCGATGCGGCGGGCAGTCACGCTCCTCAGCACCCTCGTCGTCGCGACGACGCTCCTGGCCGCGCCGGGCGCGTTCGAACCGGCACGCGCCCAGAATCCGATCACGCAGGATGGGCAGAACCCCATGGGCGCCAGGCCCACGGCGGATTCGGTGAACGAAGAGTTTTACTTCAAGCAGAACTCGAAGATCGTTGGGCGCGGGTCCATACCGGATCGCAAGTCCTACACGCTCGAACAGCCGCAGGGTCGCGAGTACCAGTCGTTCCGCGAGCACTACCTGCCGTGGATCGGGGCCGCCCTCATTCTCGGCATGATCGGCGCGCTGGGGGCGTTCTTCCTCTGGCGCGGGCGCATCCTCACGGAGCACAGCCAGGAATCAGGCCGGAAGATCCTGCGCTTCAACACCTTCGAGCGCTTCACCCACTGGATGACGGCCGTATGCTTCATCATCCTGTCGCTCTCCGGCCTGAACTACATCTTCGGCAAGCGCCTGCTGATGCCGCTGATCGGCCCCGAGGCCTTCGGCGCCCTGGCGCAGTGGGCCAAGTACAGCCACGTCTATCTCGCCTGGCCGTTCATGTTCGGCGTGGTGATGATGTTCGTGGTCTGGATCAAGGACAACATCCCGAACCGCCTCGACTGGGACTGGATCAAGGCCGGCGGCGGGTTCATCGGCAAGAAGCACCCGCACGCGGCCCGCTTCAACGCCGGCCAGAAGGGCGTGTTCTGGATGGTTGCCGGCTTCGGCGCCGCCATGAGCATGACCGGCCTGATGATGCTGTTCCCGTTCGCGCTGCTGGACATCAACGGCATGCAGGTCATGCAGGTGATCCACTCGCTGATCGGCATCGCCTTCATCGCCGGCATCCTCGCCCATATCTACATCGGCACGCTCGGCATGAAGGGCGCCTACGACGCCATGGGCAGCGGCAAGGTCGACCTGGCCTGGGCGCGCGCCCACCACGATCTCTGGGTGGAGCAGGAGCAGGCGAAGACGGCGAGCGGCCCGCAGCTCTCCGGTCGCCACCCCGCCCCCGCCGAGTAACCGAACACCCTGCACGCCCGCGCGGCGAGGACCCCGACCATGAAAGCCTTCATCCTCGCCATCATCGCGGCCATCGGGCTCGGCGTCGTGGCGATGTACGCCCTGACGAGCAATCAGACGTTCGCCTACCAGGCCTTCGCGACGTCGGGCGCCCGCGTGTCGGAGCCGGGCACCAATCTCGTCGGGGAGAAGTGGAACGGGGATCCGCAGACGAACGACACCGGGGAATCCGCCCACGGCAAGGCCACCGGAGAGCCGTCCCATCCGAAGCGATCCTGATCCTTCCAGCGATCACCGATGAAAACCACGAGCCCGGACCACAGGGGACCGAAGATGATCCGACGCCTGCCCTTCGCCGCACTGCTCCTGTCGGGCTGTCTCGCGGCGCCCGCGGCCTTCGCGCAGGATGCGGCACCCGCCCCGGCGGCGGCCCCCGCGAAGGGACCGGCGAACCTGTGCCAGGAACTGATCGCGTTCGTGCAGAAGCCGGAGGAGAAGAAGCAGGAGGCCGCCACGCCGCCCAAGCAGGCCACCGCCATCTCCAATGCCTCCGGCAAGAGCGACGGGCAGCCCTCCACGGCCGGCGGTGACCCGCAGCAGAACTCGGGGCTGAGCGGGCCCACGAACACCGATACCAAGGCGCCCACCAGCGACACCCGGGCCCCCGTCAGCGACGGCAAGACCGTCCTGGCGCAGGCCAATGCCGCCGCCAAGTCTCCGCCGCCCCCCGGTGCGCCGGCGCCGAGCCCGAAGCCGGATCCCGCCGTCGTGGCGCAGCTCGAGGCCGCCGCCGGAGCGAACGACCAGACCGCCTGCAGGGCGGCCGCGCGCGCTATGCGCGTCGCCGGCGTCATCATGCCCCCGCCCCTCCTGGCGCTCGCCGCCCTGAACCCGAAGCTCTTCGCGGGATCGCAGCCCTGAGGGTGGGCGGGACGGCGGAGAACGCGGAGGCGGGTCTGCCCGCGCGTCCCCCGATCGGACGGGACACGACGCTCTGCATGTCCCTGTCGGCCCGGCCGGGGCATTTCGGGTCGCGGTTCCACAACCGGCTCTACGCGCTGCTCGGTCTCGACTACGTCTACAAGGCGTTCTCGACCACCGACCTGCCCGGGGCGATCGGCGGCATCCGCGCCCTCGGCATCCGCGGCTGCGCGGTCTCGATGCCCTTCAAGGGGGCGGTGATCCCCCTCCTCGACACCCTCGATCCGTCCGCGCGGGCGATCGACAGCGTCAACACCATCATCAACGACGGCGGCACGCTGACCGGCGCGAACACGGACTATCTCGCCGTGCGCGCCCTGCTGGCCCGGCACGCGATCGATCCGGCGACGCCGTTCATCGTGCGCGGGTCCGGCGGGATGGCCAAGGCGGTCGTGGCGGCCCTGCGCGATTCGGGCTTTCGGCATGGGACGATCGTGGCGCGCAATGCGGCGGCGGGTGCGGCCCTGGCGGAGCGTTCCGGCTTCGCCCATGCGACCGCGCTCGGCGACGGCACGGCGCCGCTCCTCGTCAACGTCACGCCCCTCGGCATGGAAGGGCCGGATGCCGGGGCCCTGGCCTTTCCGGAGGCGGCCATCGCCGCCTGCGCCATCGCCTTCGACGTGGTCGCCCTGCCCTCCCGGACGCCGTTCCTCGCGGCGGCGGAACGCCTCGGGAAGCCGTGCATCACCGGGCACGAGGTCCTGGTCCTGCAGGGCCTCGAGCAGTTCATCCGCTACACCGGCGTGACGCCGTCCTCCGCGCAGGTGGCGGATGCGGCCGCCTTCGCCCGGACCTGACGGGACGAGGGCGCGCGGGCGTTCAGCCCGAGGTCACCCGGGCGACGACGGCAGCGATCGACGCCATCGTGCCGAGGAGGCGCCGCGGTCGTGACCGGACCGGCACCCTTGGCGTTTCTTCCTCGGCGCGGACCATCCGGCCTTCGCCGCGGGGGACATCGGTCATTCGCGAACGAGCCTTGCGGGACCTTCGGCGAGCGTTCGCCAAGTGAAGGCGACGGCGCGCTTCGGGCGAGCGTCCAACGCGAAGACGGGCTGGATCCGATGCCGGCAGCGCCGGTGTCGGGAGAGTGGCAGTCTACGCGCGCGGAGGGCCGTGCCGATGCCCGCCGCCTGTCCGCGCCGCGACGCGGGCCTGCGCCTCCGCCGCGAAGAAGGCGTCCAGGACACGCACGAGGTCCGGGTTCGGTTTCTTCATGCCGTTGATGAAACGCGAGATCCGCGGCTGGTTGATCCCGAGTTCCCAGGCGAGGCGCGCCTGGCTCCAGCCGGTGCGATGGAGGAACTGGCAGACGTCGGCGGGTTGGACCGGCATGGCTCCACCTGGGGCGATGAATTTCGCGCAGGGGCCTGAGGGTAGGCCCCCCAATCGGCCAAACCAGACGGTCGCCGCCCTTAATCCCTCCCGGACGATCACGTTGCCGTGATAATCGTTGCGGTTCGCATTACTTTTGATAGCGGCGCTTTAGCTAGGTTTCACCACCAGAACGATCTGCGAGGAAACCCCATGCGACACACGATCTACGGTGCTCTGTTTGCCGCCCTGCTCCCGATGGCCGCGCATGCCGAGGGGGATGCCGCGGCGGGGGAGAAGGCGTTCGCACCCTGCAAGGCCTGTCACGCCTTCGGCAAGAATGGGGTTGGACCGAACCTGACCGGCGTCGTCGGCCGCAAGGCCGCCTCGGAGGAAGGCTACACCTATTCCGCCGCGCTCAAGGGCTCCGGGATCACCTGGGACGAGGCCAATCTGCACGAGTGGCTGAAGAATCCGAAGGCGAAGGTCCCGGGAACCAAGATGGTGTTCGCCGGCTATCCCGACGACAAGAAGATCGACGATGTGATCGCCTACCTGGCCTCCAAGAAGTAGTCCCGCGCGACGAGACGCGTCACTCGTCGCGGACCGTCTCCGATCGTCGAAACGCCGCTGGAGACTTGTCCAGCGGCGTTTCGTGTCCGATCGGGAGACGGCCGGCCTATTGCGGCGTCGGAACGGGCATCGCGGGCTGATCCGGAACGGGCGATGGGGTGACCGGCGGATTGGGATCGGCGGCACTCGCCGTCTCGGTCGACTTGGCGAGCTCGGGATAGGCGTCGATGACGTTCGCACCGTTCAGGGGCTTGCTGACCCCGTTGTGGCAGGTGGTGCAATTGACCTTCGGCACGTCACCCAGAGCGCCGAGGCGGTTCGGGGGGAACGTCGAGAGCAGCGGCTCGAGGTAATTGCCGTTGATGTCCCGCACCATCCGGATGCCGTGCCAGGCGGTGGTCCGTTGCGGAGTGCTCTGCGACCAGTTCGAGATCGCCCGGGTGTTGTGACAGAAGGTACAGTTGACCCCCAGTCCCTCCGACATGTGGATCATCAACCCATAGGTCTTCTCCGCATCCTGGATCGGTTTGCCCTTGGTCGTCGGCAGCGCCGTCGTCGCGTTCACCCGGATCGCGTTGTTGTCGATGGTCTTGTCGGCGAGGTATTCGGTGAGGGTGTCGTAGGGGAGCGAGGCTAGGCCGACCGACGGCGCGGCCATGTTCTGCCCGTTGTTGCGGGCGATGAAGCCGCCCGGGCGATTGGGACCCGGCTGGGTGAACCAGATATTGGCCGGCACCGGCTGTCCCCGGTGGCAGGTGTAGCAGGTGACGCCCGCACCGCCGACGTGGTTCTCCTTCCAGGAACTGTTGATGTGCTGCGTCATCTGCAGCATCCGCCGGGCGACCTTCTTCTGATAGAGGCTGTCGTCGGCCATGTTCTCAGTATTGTGGCAGTAGGTGCAGCCTTGTTCGGGGCTGACCCACTCGGTCATCGACGCCATCAGGCGATTGAACTCGTTGACGCTGACGTTCTTGAGGACCTGGACGTTCTCGTAGGTCGTACCGGCGAGCTCCTCGCCGGGCTCGGCGGGATCGGCGGGCGCCGGCGCCAGGTTGGCGTCCCGGGTGTCCTCGACGGCTTCGCGGGTGTGGACCTGCGCCATCGCGGTCCCGCGAAAGCCATTCTGTTGGACCGCCAGCGGCGGTCGGTCCCAGTCGGTCAGACCAACCATCGCCACGGTGAGGAAGAAGGCGATGGAAGCTCCGAGGACGGCGAAGAAGGTCTTCATGGAGCTCCCCCAGGCAGGGTTGTGGGCGACACACTCAGCGGATCGACGACCGGCGGATAGACCTGCGGGTAGGACGGGGCGACGCCGTGCTTGACGGCCCAGAGGTACCAGTTGTCGACGACCGTCCCGGTGAGCAGGATTCCGATGCCGCCGGTGAGCGTCGTCAGGACCGCGAACCACCAAGCCCAGCGGTGGACCGATTCCATGGTGGCGTTGAAGCCCATGGTCCAGCGCCAGAACAGGGCGGCGCGTTCAGTGGCGGTGCCGCGGTCGACGATCTGGTCGATCTCGCGCTCGCCGCCGAAGCGGCTCACGGCCAGGATGGTGCCGCCATGCATCGCGAAGAGCAGCGTCGACCCGTAGAGGAAGACGATCGAGAGCATATGGAAGGGGTTGTAGAACAGGTTGCCGTAGCGCAGCGAGAAGGCGGCGGTCCAGTCGAGGTGGGGGAAGATGCCGAACGGGACGGCTTCGCTCCAGGATCCCATCAGCACCGGCCGGATGAAGCCGAGCACGAGGAACAGCCAGATCGCGGAGGCGAAGGCCCAGGGCACGTGGTAGCCGAGGCCCAGCGCCTTGGCGCGCCGGAACAGCCGCAGCCACCAGAGCAGGATCGAGGCGGTCAGGAAGAAGCCGGCGATGAGCCACCAGCCGCCCTCGGCCAGTGGCGGCAGGACTTTCAGGCCGTATTGCGGTCGCGGCGGCTCGAGGGCGAGCCAGGGCAATTGCCGCACGAACTGGATCGGATCCCAGTTCACGCTCGCCCACATGTTGAGGCCGATGATCTCGAAGGCGATCAACCCGCAGGCGAAGGAAAGCGCCCCGAGATAGCCGATGTAGATCGGGCCGACCTGCGCATTGCCGATGAGGCCGAACAGGTAGGAGTTGAACGGCGTGCCCCAGCGCTTGTTGGAGTCGACCGGGATGCCGAGGTCCGGCTGGACCGGGCGGACCTGCACTTCGGAGAAGATGTTCTGGTAGTAGGCCATGGTGTCGCGAGCCTCCCTATTCCGAGATCAGCGCCAGACGGGGAGATTGAGCCACCAGCCCCACCATTCGGGCCAGCCGCGGGTCCAGAACGGGCCGCTGATGACGATGCAGACGGCGCTCCAGAAGCCGGCCGACAGCGCCAGGAACAGGCCGAGCCGGTGGATGCCGAGCGTGCCGATCGAGTAGCCGATGGTGTCGCGGAAGAAGGTGTCCTCGTGCTCGGGAGTCTTCACCACCTCGCCCTTACCCGGATTGGTCGAGGATAGGATCAGCGAGCCGTGCAGCGAGAGCGCGAGCGTCGTGGTGAAGAAGAACGTCACCGCCAGCATGTGCGCGGGATTGTAGTGGAAGTGCAGGTACTGGTAGCCGGTGTTCGAGACCCAATCGAGGTGGCTGAGGATACCGTAGGGGAACCCGTGCCCCCAGGCGCCCATCAGGAGCGGCCTGACCACAACCAGGGTCACGTAGGCGAAGATCGCCACCGCGAAGGCGAAGGGCACGTGGTAGCCGATGCCGAGCTTGCGGCAGATCTCGACCTCGCGCAGGGCCCAGGACGAGAAGGCGCCGACGGCGCAGAAGGTGATGATCTGCCAGAGGCCGCCCTCCTGGAGCGGCGCCAGGGCGAGCCCGTACTTCAGATCGGGCGGCGCGATGTTGATCTGCCAGATGTTCCAGGTCGGTCCGAGCGCCGCACCGTAGATGATCAGCGCCGTTCCAAGCACCGAGAAGAACAGCGTCGTGACGCCGAAGAAGCCGACGTAGAACGGCCCGACCCAGAAATCGAACAGGTCGCCGCCGACCAGGGTGCCGCCGCGGATGCGGTATTTTCGCTCGAAACTCAGCATCGCCATCGCGACCTCCCCGCTCCACCACGTTTCTCGACCACGTCTGTCGGCGATGGCCGACGGGGGGCTTTTGGCGCCCGCCCGCCGATCATCCGTGCTTGCGGTGCGCGCCGGTCAGGCGGGCATCGTGGGCAGAACCAGCGTCTGCGCGTTGGCGGCGCGCGGCGCCTTGGGACCTTCCAGCCAATTGAACCGGTCGGTGCTGAGCAAGATGAAGTGGATCAGCAGCGCCAGAATGAAGAGGAAGGTGAAGAGCGCCACCAGGGTGCGGCGCGGATCGAAGAGAAGCCAGACCTTGTGCATGATGAGGGTCCTTCTCAGGAGAGCAGGGCGGCGACGCCCTGGGCGGCCGTCTCGAGGGCGGCGTAGCCCTTCGGTCCGGGCAGCCAGGGGCGCCACAGCCACACGAGGATGTGGGCGACCACGGCGATCGCCGTGAAGATGATGAAGCTGGTCAAGAAGATCGCGTGGAACTCCTTGGCTTCCGGTTCCGTCAGCCCGGACAGGCTGCTCGGTTTCTCGACAATGCCATTGGCCATTGGGTCAAACCTCCGCTTTGGCTAGCCGCGCCCGCACGTCCGGGTACGGTGGGTGTCACCGGACCGCGCGGAGCGGCCTCGGCGGTCCTTCCCGCCTGTTCGGACGGGAGGTCGATCGGGGGCGGGCGGAACGCCTCGACCCGAGGGCGAAGTCAGCCCATGAACACGAAGGGAATGGCCGAGACGGCCATCGCCCGGGCCTCGGCGAAGACCGAGCGCCGCCGCTGCGGCAGCGCCGTCCGGGCCTGCGGGATCACGCGCTGCACCAGCGCCGCGATGAGGAAGAACGGATAGGTGCTGGCCAGGATGATCCGGAACTGGACCTCGTCCTGATGCAGGCGCGACACCGGATTGAGCGAACGTTGCATGGGATGGGTCTCCTCTCGGCGTTCCGCGGCGGGACGCGTCCGGGTCGGGACGCGCGGGGTCGGCATCGACCGCTTGGACGGCGCCGCGCCGTTCCAATCGGAAAGGGAATGGGCGCCGAGGCCGGGACGCGCGCTCATGCGGCGGCTCCCAGGCTGGCCTCGGCGCGGGCGCGCTCGACGTGATCGGCGATCACCCGGCTTCCGCCCTCGCCGCGCGCGACGCGCTCGGCGGCATCACGCAGGCGCTTGGCCGCCGAGATCCGCACCAGCACGGGATGGGCCTCGACGAGTTCGTCGAGACGGGCCCGGGCCGCCTCGTCCCAGGGCAGCTCCCGGTGGAGCCGCGCTGGGGTCGCCTCGACCCTGTCCATGTCGCGGGCCAGCGGCAGGATGTGGAAGAGCATGTCGAACAGGGCGTTGCAGACCTCCTGGACGAGGTAGGTCGCGCCGGCGAACCCCATGAAGGGCGTGCCGGTGTGGCGCCGGATGATCGCGCCGGGGAACGAGGCCGGCACGAACACCGCCCGAGCACCGGACTCGGCCGCGTACATCCGCTCGTTGAAGGAGCCGAACAGCACCAGAGGCGGGGTCTTCGCGATGAGATCGCGGATCTCGGCGTTGTCGGTCTTCGCACCCGCCTTGCGAGCCACGGCGAAGTGGCAGGGCAGCCCCATCTCGTCCTCGAGGAAGTGCCGGACGCCGCGCGCGTAGGTCTCGGAGGCCACGATCCCGAAGCTCGCCGTGCCGAAGAAATCCTGCGTCACCGAGCGCCACAGGTCCCAGACCGGCTTGATTGTGGTGTGCTTCTCGCGGGCGATGAACGGCTCGGGGTCCAGGCCGAGGGCCTCGCCGAGCGCGCGCAGGAACCGCGTGGTCGAATGGATGCCGATGGGCGCCTGGAAGTAGGGGCGCTCCAGGGCCTCGCAGAGCAGGCGGCCGAACTCGCGGTAGAGGCAGATGTTGGCATCCGCGTTCACCAGGGCGGGCACGTCGGCGAGGTGCGAGCCGAGGGGAAACACGAGGTTCACGTCGGCGCCGATGCCCTCGACGAGGCGCCGGATCTCGGCGAGGTCCGAGGGCATGTTGAAGGTGCCGTAGGCCGGCCCGATCAGGTTCACCCGCGGTTTCACGCCCTCGCTGCGGGCGGGCCGGGCCGGAATGCCCTTCTTGGCGAAGCGCTTGGCGCCGTACTCGTTCCAGAGCCAGGCCATGGCCCGGTCGGCGGCCTGCCACTGATCCTCGTCGATGGTGCGCGGCAGGAAGCGCTGGAGGTTGGTGCCCTCCGGCGTGACGCCGCCGCCGATCATCTCGGCGATGGAGCCGGTGACGACCACGCTGGGCTGGGCGGGATCGAGGGTGGCGTGGGCCCGCTTCATCGCGGCCTCTGTGCCGTGCCGGCCGAGTTCCTCCTCGGCCAGGCCGGTCACCACGATGGGCAGTTCGTGCGGCGGCAGCGCGTCGGTGTAGTGCAGCACCGAGGTCACCGGCAGGTTCTCGCAGCCCACCGGGCCGTCGATGACGACCTGCAGCCCCTTGATGGCGGTGAAGACGTAGACGGCGCCCCAGTAGCCGCCGGCCCGGTCGTGATCGAGGATGAGCATCAGGCCATCTCCCCGATCGGCGCGTGTTCGAACTGTCCCGGGGCGGGCTTGGCCCGCACGGCCGAGGCGACGTTCCGGCGGAGCTTGGGCACGTCCTCCCAGATGCCGGCGGCATGACCCTCGCCGACCCCGTCGAAGAAGGCCCGCATGGCATCGAAGCGGCCGCGGTTGCCGAGCGCCGCGTTGATGACCTTGGCCAGCGACCCGGCGCCGGCGACGCCCATCAGCGGGCGGGCCGAGATCAGGTTGGTGAAGTAGAGGGCCGGGATGCCGAGGGCCTTGGCCTTCTGCACCACCGGCGTGGTGCCGATGGCGAGGTCCGGCCGCGCGTCCCGCAGGGCGCCGAGGTCGTCCTCCAGGGAGGCGCGGTAGCGCACCGTGACGCCGCGCGCCTCGAGCCAGGCCTGGTCGGCCTCCGAATAGGGCGTGCGCGGACAGGCGGTGCCCACATAGGCCAGGTCCGCGCCGCTCTCGACGAGGAGGCGCCCGACCAGCAGTTCAGACCCCTCGTACCCCGACAGCGTGATCCGGCCCCGGATCGGGTTGGCGGCGAGCGCGCCCCGGATCATCGGCAGGAGCCGGTTCTTGGCGGCCTCGACGGTGGCACGGGGCACCGCGCAGGCTTCGCCGATGCGGTCGAGCCAGTCGGCGGTGCCGTCATGGCCGACCGGGGCCGAACCCACGACGGGGCGGCCGGCGGCGGCGAATTCCCGGATGGAAGCGGTGTAGAACGGGTGGATCGCCGCGACCGCCGTGCAGTCGAGGGCCGCGTAGAGTTCGCGCCATTCCCGCGTCGGCACCACCGGTCCGGCGCTGAGTCCGAGGGGCTCCAGCAGGCCGCCGATGACGACCGGGTCGGCCGGAAACATCTCACCGAGGAGGGCCACGGTCGGGCGCTCGGCCCGCCCCGTGCGGGGCGCCTGGACGGGACCCTGCTCGGCCTCCGTGCGGGCGAACTTCAGCATCGCCCCGGCGAGCACGTCTTTGGCCTCGGCATGGGTCGGCACCCCGAAGCCCGGCACGTCGATGCCGATGATGCGGACGCCGTCGATCGCCTTCGGCAGGAGGCGCAGGGGCACGCCCGAGGCGGTGGGAACGCAGAGGTTGATGACGACGACGGCGTCGTAGTCGGCGGGCTTGGCCACCTGGAACACCGCCTCGCGGATGTCCTCGAACAGCTTGCCGGTGACCAGGGTCTCGGAGTTGAAGGGCACGTAGCCCACGCTCCGCCTGGCGCCGTAGAAATGCGACGTGAAGGTCAGGCCGTAGACGCAGCAGGCCGAGCCCGAGAGGATCGTCGCCGTGCGGCGCATCCGCAGGCCGACCCGGAGCGAACCGAAGGCCGGGCACATGCTCTGGGGCTGGTCGTGCGGGCCGGCAGGGTAATCCGTCCGAAGCTGCTCGAGCGTCTCGGACATGCCGGCGGCCTCGGCCGCCGCCCGCATCGTCGCTCTGCCCGAGTGGCAGCCCAGGCCGTCCGCTTTCGCGGCGGCAAGGTTCACCACCTCGGCCGGGGCCGCGACGGGGGCCAGGGTCGAAGCCGGGCGCTCATGGCCGGCGCGAAGGGTCTGGCGGGCGCGGAGGTCGGCGATGTCGAGGGTGACGGCCATGATGCGTCAGACCTCGTCGTAGACGACTTCGAGGGACGGCTTCACGACCTGCGTCGTGCCGCACATGTCCGCGAAGGTGGCGGGCACCAGGGTGACGCCCCGGCCGACGGCCTCGCCCTTGAACAGGCCGAGGAGCCCATCCTGGCTGAGGGGCGTCGGATGGTTCGGCGCCGCCGCGTGGACGTTTCGGGCGAGATCGGAGAACAGGGAGCCCCAGGGGCTCTCGGGCCGTCCGATGATCTCGTAGTTCGCGCTCTTCCTGCGGATGTCGTCGTCGGCCGGGATCGAGGCCAGGACCGGGATGCCGACGGCGGCCGCGAAGGCCTGCGCCTCGCCGGTGCCGTCGTCCTTGTTGATGACGAGGCCTCCGACACCGACGTTGCCGCCGAGCTTGCGGAAGTATTCCACTGCCGAGCAGACGTTGTTGGCGACGTAGAGCGACTGGAGATCGTTCGAGCCGACGACGATGACCTTCTGGCACATGTCGCGGGCGATCGGCAGGCCGAAGCCGCCGCAGACCACGTCTCCGAGAAAGTCGAGAAGGACGTAGTCGAAGCCCCATTCGTGGAAGCCGAGCTTCTCCAGCAATTCGAAGCCGTGGATGATGCCGCGCCCGCCGCAGCCTCGCCCGACCTCGGGACCGCCGAGCTCCATGGCGTAGACGCCGTCGCGCTTGAAGCAGACGTCGCCGATCGCGACCTGCTCGCCGGCAAGCTTCTTCTTGGTCGACGTCTCGATGATCGTCGGGCAGGCGCGTCCGCCGAACAGCAGCGAGGTCGTGTCGCTCTTCGGGTCGCAGCCGATCAGCAGAACCTTCTTGCCCTGCTGGGCCATCATGTAGCTGAGATTGGCGAGGGTGAACGACTTGCCGATGCCGCCCTTGCCGTAGATCGCGATGATCTGCGTCTCCTTGGAGGCGGCCACCGGCACGGGATCCGGCTCGATGCCGGCCTCGGCGCGAAGGGTCTCGGAAGCCGTCAGGGCGCCGCCGTTCAGCTGCGTGGCCTTCAGCTGGATGTTCATGCGGCTCTCCAATCCAGGATCATCTTCAGGCATCCGGCGTCGCCGAAGGCCGTGCGATAGGCGTCCGGTGCGTCCGCGGCCGGACGCCGATGGGTGACGAGGTCGTCGAGGCAGAGGCGCTCCTCGGCGATGAGCGCGAGGGTCGCGGCGAGATCCTCCGGCCGCCACTGGGCGGCGACGCGGATCCGGGCTTCCCGGAGAAAGGCCGGCGCGAAGGCGAAGCCGAGGCGGTCTTCGTAGAACCCGGCGAGAACGACCTCGCCACCGGGCGCGAGGCGCGCGATCCCCGTATCGAGGATCGTGGAATCGCCGCTGACATCGAGGATCGTGGCGTAGTCGCGCCGCGCATCGTCGTCCGGAGCGAGGACGGGATAGGGACCCTCGCTCGCGCGCCGCACCGGGTTGGTCTCCCAAACCTGCGGCGTCCCCCCGAGGGCCTGGGCGATCCGCGCGACGAGGCGGCCGAGGACGCCGTGGCCGATGACGAGGAGCGGCTGGCACAGGTCGATCCCCGCCAGGGCGTGCCGCGCGGTGGCGGCCAAGGCGATCAGGGTTCCGCGCTCGCCCCACGCGCCGTCGATGGGCACGAGGCGCTCGCCGGCGCTGACGAGGTGGGACGCGGCCCCGCCGAACAATCCGCGGACCGGACCGAAGCATCGCGCGCCGGGAACGAACACCGTCTGCCCGACCCGGACGCCGCTCGCGACCCCGGCCTCGACGACCTCGCCCACGGACTCGTAGCCGGGCACCAGCGGGTAGCCCATGCCGGGAAACGACGGCATCCGGCCCGACCAGAGCAGGCGCTCGGTTCCGGTGCTGATGCCGCTCCAGCGGATCGCCACGACGGCATCGGCCGCCGTGGGAGCATCGAGAGCCAGGCATTCCAGGCTGATCCGACCGGGATCGCGGAGGACGACGGCATCTGTCTGCATCGCGCCTGCCCTCCCCCCATCCATCGACTCGGTTCGTTCGATCCCGAACCCTTATGTCATCCTAGATAGACACTTTAAAACGTCAAGAAAAACTTACCCCGCACATGGCTTATCGCGTTGACACCAACAGGCGCGTCAGCAGAGGACGGCGCGTTGCGACCTCGACGGTGCGCCGGAAGCCTGCTTCGGAGAGAAGCGCCCTGAGTTCCCGCGCGGAGCGGCACTGCCCGCTGCCCATCGCGAGAAGGTAGAGGCCGAAATAGGCGTCCGTGATGGGCTCGCCGCCGGGCGTGCCACTCATGGGCTCGGCGAGGATGAGACGCCCGCCGGGGGGAAGCGCTTCGCGTACCGCCGCGAGCAGGATGCGGACGGTTGCGTCGTCGTGATCGTGCACCACCCGCACCAGGGTGATCGCGTCGGCACCGGGCGGGAGCGGGTCCGTCCGGAAGCTGCCGCCGAAGGCCTCGAAGCGGCCCGCGAGCCCGGCGCGCATCATGCGCTCCTCGGCGCGATCGGCCACCGCCGGCAGGTCGAAGAGCCTGAGCTGAAGGTCCGGCGCGACGCGGCCGGCCGCCGTCAGGAAGGCGCCCTCGCCGCCGCCGACATCCATGAGGCAGCGGTGGCGCCGCATCGGGTAGGCCTCGAGGAGATCCTCCGCGATCAGCGCCTGGGAGGCCGACATCAGCCCGCTGTAGGACGCAACCGCGTCGCCCTGCAGATCGGGCCCGTCTCCGGACGCATAGGGCCAGTACCCGGCGAGACGGGTCGGTCCCGCCTCGCCCCTCAGCAGGGCCACGGGGTCGCGCAGGTCCTCGTAGAGCAGCGCGTGGTGCTCGATCATCCGGCCGATCGCGGGGTTCCCCACCAGGGCGGCGCCGAGATCGGCCAGGAGGCAGTGGCCGTCCGGCAGCCGGCGGATCAACCCGAGGGAGGCCGCGGCCTTGAGGAGACGCGTCCCGGCCTCGGGCGCGAGCCCCATCCGGTGGGCGAGCGCCGCTTCCGGCACAGGGCCCTCCGACAGCATGCCGAAGAGATCGAGTCGAACGCAGGCGAACAGGGTCTGCGAATAGGTGAAGCCCGCGCAGAGATCGAACAGGGCGCGCGTCCGCGCCCGGGCGATCCGCCGCGTCAGGGGAAAGCCGGCCGCCCAGCGCTGGAATCGCGGATCGGCGACGAGGCGGGCCCGTAACGCGTACCAGCGCGCTTGAAGGCCACCGGCGCCGGCCCGGGCCGGTGGATCGAGGGTGGCGCCGCGCGCCACCTTACGCCAACTCCCGTGCCAGGCTCGCCGGCAGGAAGAGCCGCGTCTGCGCCTCGATCTCGGCGCGCAGCGTCTCGGCGCCCGGGCAATCGGGAATCACCTCGATCGCCTCGCGCACCAGACGCTTCAGGCGCGTGAGCGCCCCGCTCATCCCGAGGAGCGCGGCGGCGTTCGGGCGACCGAGCGTCGAGTCGCGGCCGACGGGCTTGCCGACCTCTTCCTGACGGCAGGCGACGTCGCGCAGATCGTCGGCCACCTGGTAGGCCTCGCCCAGGCATTCGCCGAGGAGACGCCACGGGAGCGACGGTACGCCCGCCGCGGCGGCCCCCGTGACCGTCGCGGCGGCGAAAAGGGCCCCGGTCTTGGCCTGTTGATACTCGGTCAACGCCACGGTCGGCTCGGACTCCCAGGCCTGGCCGGCGGCGATCCCGGAGGGCGAACCGGCCGCCCGGGCAACGAGGCCGACCAGGGCGGCGAGCCGCTTCGGGTTCCGGGCCGCGCCGCGCGCCAGCGTCTCGAAGGCGGACACGATGAGGGCGTCGCCCGTCAGCACCGCCAGGGGCTCGCCGAAGGCCGCATGGACGGACGGCTGGCCGCGCCGAAGGGGCGCGTCGTCGAAGCACGGCAGATCGTCGTGGACCAGGGAGGCACAGTGCAGAAGTTCGATGGCGGCGGCAGCCGCGTCCGAGGCTGCCGGATCGTCGTCACCGCAGGCGCGCGCCACCGACAGGCACAGGCGGGGGCGGATCCGGTGTCCGCCGGGAAAGACGGCGTAGCGGATCGACTCCGCGAGTCGTGGCGGCGCTCCGGGTGCTTCCAGGTGGGAAACGGCAGCGTCGAGGGCCTGCTCGATGCGACGGTTGGCGTCCATTGGCCGTAACTCCCATGCCGCTTGTTCTTGGACATCAAAAGTGTCAGTATTTGTTGACAGTCGTCAAGTCAGATTTACTTGACGGGAGGGAACCACGTGAAGATCGTCATCATCGGCTCGGGGATCGGAGGCCTGGTGGCGGCCCTGCGGCTCGCCCATGCGGGCCTCGACGTGACGGTGCTGGAGCGAGCGCAGCGGCCGGGCGGCAAGATGCGACGCGTGCCGGTGGGCGAGGCGGCGGTCGATGCCGGTCCTACCGTGTTCACGATGCGCTGGGTCTTCGAGGAGATCTTTGCCGAATGCGGTGCGGATCTCGCCGCCCATGTCGGGCTGGAGCCGGCCGCGATCCTGGCCCGCCACGCCTGGGGACCGGGCGAACAGCTCGACCTCCACGCCGATCCGGACGCCTCCGAGACGGCCATCGCGAACTTCGCCGGGGCGCGCGAGCGCGACGGATACCGCCGGTTCCGCGCCCGGGCGGCCGAGGTCTACGCCACCCTGGAGGGGCCCTTCATTCGTGGCGAGCGCCCGAGCCCGATCGATCTGACCCGCCGGGCCGGCCTCTCGGGACTGGGCGACCTCTGGCGAATCCAGCCCTTCACGACCCTGTGGCGCGCGCTGGGCGACTACTTCGAAGACCCGCGTCTGCGCCAGCTCTTCGGCCGCTACGCGACCTATTGCGGCTCGTCGCCCTTCGCGGCCCCCGCGACCCTGATGCTGGTGGCCCATGTGGAGAGCCAAGGCGTCTGGCACGTGGCCGGCGGCCTCAGCCGCCTTGCCGCCGCGGTCGCCGATCTGGCGGCGGAGCGCGGCGCCGGATTCCGCTACGGGACGGCCGCGAGGTGCATCGCCGTGCAGGGCGGCCGCGTCGTCGGCGTCGATCTCGACGACGGCGAGCGGCTGACCGCGGATGCCGTCATCAGCAATGCCGATGTGGCGGCCCTGGCCGACGGCCTGCTCGGACGCGACGCCGCCCGGGCGGCCGAGACCGTCCCGGCCTCCGAGCGGTCGCTCTCGGCGGTCACGCTCTGCGCGCAGGCCCGCGCCGAAGGCTTTCCGCTCTCGCGGCACACGGTGTTCTTCTCGGGCGACTCCGCCGCGGAGTTCGCGCGCATCCGTGCCGGGCATCTGCCGGACGATCCCACCGTCTACGTCTGCGCGCAGGATCGCACCGACGCGAACGCGCCGTCGGGTCGGCCCGAGCGCCTGCTCTGCCTCGTCAATGCCCCGGCCCGGACCTTCAGCCCCTCGGAGATCGAGACATGCGTGACCACGATGCGGCGGCGCCTGAGCGCGAGCGGATTGACCCTCTCGGAGACGGCGGATTCGGTGACGACGGGTCCGGCGGAATTCGCGCGCCTGTTCCCGGGATCGGCGGGCGCCCTCTACGGACGGGCGTCCCACGGCTGGATGGCCTCGTTCAAGCGCCCGGGGGCCCGCACGCGGATTCCGGGCCTCTACCTCGCGGGGGGGAGCGTCCATCCGGGACCGGGGGTGCCGATGGCAGCGCAGTCCGGGCGAATCGCGGCGGACAGCCTGCTGCGGGACCGGAGCGGCGCCCGCGCTTCGATACGCGGGTGGATCGCGACGGCTACGTCTGGTGGTACGTCGATGCCCTGAGCGAGGACGGCCGCCAGGGCCTGACCATCATCGCCTTCATCGGCAGCGTGTTCTCGCCCTATTACGCCTGGGACCCCGCCCGCGACCCCTTCGATCACTGCGCCGTCAACGTCGTGCTCTACGGGGAGCGGGCCAACCGCTTCTGCATGACCGAGCGGGGCCGTGCGAGCCTCCACCGGGATGCGGACCACATCCGGATCGGTCCGAGCGGCCTGTCCTGGGACGGCACAACCCTGACGATCCGCCTCGACGAGGTGACGGCGCCGATCCCCTCGCGGGTCCGGGGGACGGTGCGCCTGCGCCCGGGCGGCTTCACGCCGGGCCCCCGCACCCTCGACGCGCGGGGCCAGCACCGCTGGTGGCCGATGGCGCCCTCCTCGCCGGTGGAGGTGGCGCTGGAGGAGCCCGGGATCGCCTGGCGCGGAACCGCCTACTTCGACACCAACCACGGCGACACGTCTCTCGAGGCCGCATTTCGCGATTGGACCTGGTGCCGTGCCGACCTGCGCGACGGGGCCGCGATCCTGTACGACGTGAACCGGACGGACGGCACCCGGCAGGAACTCACCCTGTGCTTTGCCGCCGACGGAACGCCCCGGGACATCGATCCGCCGCGGCGTGTCGCGCTGCCGCCGACGCGGTTCTGGCGCATGCCGCGCGAGACGCGCAGCGACGACGCGCGTGCCGAGGTCGCGCGGACCTTCGAGGACACGCCGTTCTACGCGCGCTCGTACCTGCGTTCGACCCTGCGCGGCGAGGCGGTGCGCCCGGTTCACGAGAGCCTGTCGCTCGCGCGTTTCCGACACCCGCTGGTCCGGCTGATGCTTCCGTTCCGGATGCCGCGCCGGACGCGCTGAAACGGATCAGGCCGGCGGGTCCTTCGCCCGCTCGGCCACCGCGCGCTGGGCCGCCGCCCGGTCGCGCCGGATGCCGCGCTTCAGGACGACGAGTTGCCAGGTTGCCAGCCCGAGGGCGAGCGCGAAGACGAGACCGATGTCGAAGGCGGCGAAGAGCGGGTCGGTCATGGGCCGGCCGGCAGCGCGGCCTCGCGCGCGCGCAGGGTCTCGACGAGGTCGAGGACCCGGGCCGCCTGGGCGGGGACGTTCCACCAGGCCGTCGGCACCGGCACGGGCTGGGCGGCCACGGCCTCCACCAGGAAGGCGGTCTCGGCCAGGGCCGGCTCGGCCAGGTCTCGCTCGATCAGGCCCGGCGCGGCGGCCAGGGGCAGGAGGGCCCGGGCCATCAGGGCGGCCTTTCGCCGGCCGGGAACGCGGGCGCGGGTGGCGACCGGGTCGAGGCCGCCACGCTCGAGGTCGCGGCCGATCTCGGCGTAGATCAGGCGGGCGGCGCGGATGGCGGGCCGGCAATCGGGGGGCAGCCCGGGGATGCCCGCCTCGGCCCGGGCGTAGAGCGAGTCGGCGACGGCGAGCAGACGACCGACGATCGCCCGCAGTTCCGGGCCGGCGACCGGATCGGCGAGGAAGGCGTCCGGGTCGAGGCCGGCCTCCCGCATCCAGGCGAGCGGTAGGTAGAGGCGCCCGGCCCGGGCATCCTCGCCGACGTCGCGGGCGATGTTGGTGAACTGCATGGCGACGCCGAGGTCGCAGGCCCGGGCGAGCACGGCGGCGTCGCGCACGCCCATCAGCACGGTCATCATCGCACCGACGCTGCCGGCGACCCGGGCCGCATAGGCGGTGAGGTCGGACAGGGTCTCGTAGCGCCGCCCCTGCGCGTCCCAGGCCAGCCCCTCGATGAGGGCGGCGGGCAGGGCCTGGGGCAGCGTGTGGCCGGCCACGAGGTCGGCCATGGCCCGGTCGGCGGGGGAATCGGAAGGGGCGTTGTCGTAGATGCGAGCAAGGCGGGTGGCGAGGCGCGCCAGGGCCGCCGGACGGTCGCGGGCCGGGGCATGGTCCACCGCGTCGTCGGACAGGCGGCAGAAGGCGTAGAGCCCGTAGGCCGGCCGCCGGACCCGGGCCGGCAGCAGGGCGGAGGCGGCAAAGAAGCTGCGCGAGCCGTCCCGGATCGCGGCCCGGCAGGCGGCATGGTCGGCGGCATCCGCATGGGGTATCGCCCAGAGCGGCGGCCGCTCCGGTTCGCGCCGGACGGCGTCGAAGAACGGGCGGGCGGGCCGAACGATTTCAGGCGAAGAGACGCGCATCCGGCACCACCGTGTCGAGAACCCTGGCCGAGGACAGGACGCCGGGAAGCCCGGCACCCGGATGGGTGCCCGCGCCGACGAGGTAGAGATTGCGGAACGCCGACGAGGCGTTGTGCGGCCGGAACCAGGCCGACTGCGTCAGCACGGGTTCCAGGCCGAAGCCGGAGCCGCGAAAGCTGAGGAAGTCGCCAGCGAAATCCGCGGGGGTGGTCACGCGGGAGGTCACGATCGAACCCGCGAGGCCCGGCATCACCGAACGCTCCAGGCTGTCGGCGATGGCCTTGCGGTAGGGCTCCGCGAGCACCGACCAGTCCTGCCCACCGGCGAGGTTCGGCACCGGCGCCAGCACGTAGAACGCGTCGTAGCCCGGCGGCGCCAGGAGCGGATCGGTGGCGGTGGGGCGGTGCAGGTACAGGCTGAAATCCGGCGCCAGCACCTTCCGGACGAAGATGTCCTCGATCAGTTCGCGATAGCGCGGCCCCATCAGGATGGTGTGGTGGGCGAGGTCGGGGAACTGCCGGTTGGTGCCGAAGTACCAGACGAAGAGGCCCATGGAGGAGGACGAGGCCTTCAGCTTCGCCCGGTTCCAGGACCGGCCCTCCTCGCTGAGCAGCGACAGGTAGGTCTCGGCGGAATCGGCGTTCGACACGACGATGTCGGCGGCGATGCGGGTGCCGTCGGCGAGGGTGACGCCGGTGGCCGCCCCGGCCGCGACGTCGATGCGGGCCACGTCGGCCCGGCAGCGCAGGGTGCCGCCCTGCCCCTCGATCAGCTTGACGAGTCCGTCGACCAGGCGGCCGGTGCCGCCCATGGCGAAATGCACGCCCCAGCGGCGCTCCAGATGGGCGATCAGGCAGTAGATGGCGCTGGCCCGGAAGGGCGAGCCGCCGATCAGCAGGGGATGGAAGCTGAAGATCGTGCGCAGGCGCTCGTCGCGGATGTGGCGCGCCACGAGGTCGTAGACCGAGCGGTGACCGCCCAGCCGCAGCAGCGACGGCGTGATCCGCAGCATGTCGCGGATCGAGGAGAAGGCGACGTGCCCGAGCTCCTCGAACCCGACTCGGCAGATCGCGGCGCTGCGCTCCATGAAGCGCTCGTAGCCGGGAACGTCCTCGGGCGAGAACCGCGCCACCTCCGCCCGCATCGCCTCCGGGTCGCCGCTGTAGTCGAAGGTGGCGCCGTCCGGGAAGCGGATACGGTAGAAGGGCAGCATCGGCGCCAGGGTGACGTCGTCGGCCATGCGCCGCCCGCACAGACTCCAGAGTTCCTCGAACAGGAACGGCGCCGTGACGATGGTCGGCCCGGCATCGAAGGTGAAGCCGTCCTGGCGGTGGACCCGGGCCCGGCCGCCGGGCTGGTCCAGGCGCTCCAGCACCGTCACCCGGTAGCCGCGCGCGCCGAGACGCACCGCCGCCGCCAGCCCGCCGAAGCCGCTGCCGATCACCACCGCGTGCGGGCGGGGAGACCGGGTCGTCGCGAGGCTCGGCGAGTCGGCGAGTGTCAACATAGCCTGACACTATTCGCGGGAGGGCGTCCGGCGCAAGCGCGATTCTGCGCCGGCCTCGCCGGCACGCCGCCCCGACCCGTCCGGCAACTCACCGGAGCCGGCGAAGGGTCAGCGCCGCGCCTCAGTCATCATCCGGACGGCGAGGCCGGCCAGGACCGTTCCCATGATCCAGCGCTGGACCACGGCGAAGGAGGGCCGGCGCGTCAGGAACAGGGCGATCGACCCGGCCGAGACCGCGATCGCGGCGTTGACCGCGACGCTGAGGACGATCTGGATCGCCCCGAGGCCGAGGGCCTGGGCGAAGACGCTGCCCCGGGCCGGGTCGATGAACTGCGGCAGCAGCGACAGGTACATCACCGCGATCTTCGGGTTGAGCAGGTTCGTCAGGAAGCCCATCAGGAACAGCTTCCGGGGACCGTCCCGCGGCAGGGCCTTCACTTCGAAGGGAGAGCGCCCCCCGGGCCGCACCGCCTGCCAGGCGAGCCAGAGCAGGTAGAGGCCGCCGACGATGCGGATCGCGTCGTAGGCAAACGGCACCGCCAGGACCAGGGCGGTGAGACCGAAGGCGGCGCACAGCATGTAGACCACGAACCCGAGGGCGACGCCGCCGAGCGAAATCAGGCCCGCCCGCGGGCCCTGGCAGATCGAGCGCGAGATCAGGTAGACCATGTTCGGCCCGGGCGTCAGCGCCATGCCGAGGGCGACCGCCGCGAACGCAAGGAGGCTCGTGGTTCCGGACATCGTCGGGTCCCCTTCCGTGAGAAGCCTGGGGGCGGGCGAGCCCGGACGGCTGGAGCGGCCGGCGCACGATCCGCGCCGGTCCCCCGTCATCGGACATCGGGCGCGCGATGGCTACGGGACACAGCCGACCAACCCCAACCATTTCCCTCGGTTCGGGCGGAGACGCTTTCGGCGCGGACCCGTCTTGCGGACCATCGGCGCGCGAAGCCACCTCGATCTCGGCGCTCGTCCGAACCGGGGCTCCGTCAAGCCCGCATGTTCGAGGAACTCGTCGTCGCGGTCACGCTGCTCGTGGCGGCCACGCTAGCGCGGCTTCGCGAGCTGCCAGGTCAGGTGGGTCCGCACGGTGGGCCAGTCCGGCGCGACGATGCTGTAGACGCAGGTGTCCCTCAGGGAGCCGTCCGCGAGGCGCTGGTGGTGGCGCAGGATGCCGTCGAGGCGCGCCCCGAGGCGCTCGATGGCGCGCCGGCTCGCCTGGTTCAGGACATGGGTGCGGAACTCGACGGCGAGGCAGCCGAGGGCCTCGAAGGCGTAGCCCAGAAGCAGGCGCTTCGCCTCGGTGTTGAGATGGGTGCGCTGGACCCGCGCGGCGTACCAGGTCGAGCCGATCTCCACCCGCGGCCCGGCGGCGTCGATGTTCATGTAGGTGGTCATCCCGACGGGGCGCCCGCCGGGCCCGTCGAGGACGGTGAAGGGCAGCATCGTGCCGAGGTCCCGCAGGCCGAGCCGGCGCTCGATCTCGGCCGCCATCGTCTCCGGGGCGGGGATCGCCGTGTACCAGAGGCGCCAGAGCTCGCCGTCCTGCACCGCCTCGGCCAGGGCCGCGGCGTGGTCGTGCGCCAGCGGCACGAGTTCGACGTGCCGGCCGGTGAGGGTGACGGGCGTCAGCGCCATGGGCAGAAACCTCCCGGACGGGGGCCGAGCCGGCACCGTCGTCGGACATCCAAGATCGGACCATCCCCAGTCGGGCGTCCTCTCGCCCGTCGGTGCGGCCGGGCTGCGTCCGCGTCAAGTCCCGGCGGACGGTTGGACGGCGACCTGCTCCCGGTAGGCCTCGACGATCTCGTCGGCGACGCGCGCCGGCGCCTCCTCGTGGGCGAGGTGCCCGAGGTTGCGGATGAGGCGGACCCGGGCGTCGGGCAGCCGGTCCTTCAGGGCGAAGGCGGTCTCGGGGGCGATCGCCTTGTCGTCGCCGCCGACGAGCAGCAGCGTCGGCACCGCGAGCCGACCGATCTCCCGGTCGAGAGCGGCGAGGTTCCAGTTCGCCATCATGCCGAGGGCGCCGGCCACGTGGCCCGGGCAGCGGAAGAGGCGCCGGTAGAGTTCGAGGCCGCGGGCGTCGAGGCGCGAGCCGGTGCCGCGGATCAGGCGCTCCACCGCCGGACGGTCGGCGGTCCAGGCGAAGATCCTCGGGGTGACGGGGTTCAGGAACAGCATCCGGGCGAGCCCCGGAAACAACATCGAGGCGAGGCCGGGAAACGGCGTCAGGGCGCCGTTCAGGGCCACCAGCAGCCGGGGCGCGAGCCCGTCGAGGCAGAGCCGCACCAGGATCGCCGCGCCAGCGGAATGCCCGACCACGAGGTCCGGCGACAGGTCGAGGGTCCGCAGCAGGTCGCGGATCGCTCCGGCCATGCCGGGCAGGGACAGGCGCCCGGCGGGCAACGGATCCGTGAAGCCGTGGCCCGGCAGGTCCGGGGCCACGACCCGGAAGTGTTCGGCGAGCAGCGGCGCGAGGCTGGCCCAGGAATGGGTGGCCGCGCCGGTGCCGTGCAGGAGCAGGACGACGGGGGCCTCCGGCGCCCCGAACTCCTGCACATGCCAGGTCAGGTCGCCGGCGCGGATGAACCGGCTCGCGGCGCGATTGGGCCAATCCGCGCCGTCGCGCTCCCACTGGGGCCGGTCGCTCGGCGCAGGCATCGCAGATCCTTCAGCGGGCCGAGCGGATCGCGGTGCTCATGGCCGCGGCATCGGCATAGGGAAGCGGGACATAGCGCGCGCCCATCGCTTCGGCGAGGCGCCGCGCGGTCTCCTGCGGCCGCGCCGCGGTGTCGATGAGGATCGTCCGGATGGCGTCGGCCCGCAGGAGGCCGGCGGCGTTCAGGGCTTCGGCGCCGGCCGCGACCCGGCCGGGCGCCCCGGAGCGGGCGACGTTGGCGCGCCCGTCGGTGAGCACCACCACCACGGGGGTGCCGCCGCCGCGCCGGACGGCGCGGGCGAGGGTGCCGGCGGCGTCGAGGCCCGAGGCCAGGGGGGTGCCCCCGCCCCCCGGCAGGGCCGAGAGGCCGCGCCGGGCCCGCGCCAGGGCGCGGGTCGGGGCCAGGACGATCTCGGCCCCGGCGCCCCGGAACGCGACGAGGGCGACCTTGTCGCGCCGGACATAGGCCTCGGCCAGGAGCAGCTCGACGGCGCCCTTCGCCTCGGCCAGGCGCTCCAGGGCGGCCGAGCCGGAGGCGTCCACGGCGAAGATCGTGGTGGTCTCGCTGCGCTGGCGGAACCGCGTGATGCGGAAATCGTCGCTGCGCACCTGGATCAGGCGCGGGGCTCCCTCCGCACCGGCCCGCAGGCGCTGCCAGGGCGCGGCGGCCCGCAGGGTCGGCAGGAGGGCGAGGCGGCCCGTGCGCGGCGAGCCGGGCCGGGTGCCGGCCGGACGGCCGCTGCGCGGCGCCTGCATCACCGCGCCGACGCGGCCGGCCTTCGGGGAGGACGGCGCCGCGCCGGCCGCGCCCAGGCGGGCGAGGAGATCCGGCGGGATCGCCGCGCGGGCGGCCTCGACCAGGCTCTCGGCGCCCGGTTCGAGACCGGGATCGGACGACTCGGTCCCGTCCGGTGCGGGCGGCTCGGGCCGCTCCGCCGGCGCCGCCTCCGCGTCCTCCGGGCTCGACGGCAGGCGCGTCGCGCGCGGGGCGAGGACGAGGCTGGCGGCCTCGCGAACGTCTCGCGCGCGAAGCGCCTTGTGCCCCGCCAGCAGGCGGGCGATCCGCAGGGCCAGCAGGGGCGCCCGCAGGGAGGCGATGCCGAGCGCGGCCGCGACCGTGCAGAGATCCGCGACCGCGGCGTCGGGTTCGAGGTCCGGGTCGTCCGGTTCCGGCTCGCCTTCGGTCGCCGCCCCTTGCGTGTCGCCCCAGGCGAGACCGGTCAGGTCGAGGCGGAAGGCCAGGCGATCGGCCAGGGCCTCGGGAACCGCGGCGTCGTCGCCCTCCCCCTCGTCGAGGAGGATGAGGCCGATCCGCGTGCGGGTCCGCGCCGCCAGTCCGTCGCGCTCGGCCCGGATCGCGCCGGCATCCAGCGCGGCGGCGAGGCGCGCGGCGGTGCCGGAGGACAGGCGCTCCGCCATGGGCACCACCACGAGCCCGCCATCGGCCTCGGCCAGAAGGCCGGACTGGGCGACGGGCCGCCCCGCCGCCAGGGTCGCGGCGAGGTCGAGTCCCCCGAGGAGGCGGTCGTCGGCGATGCCCGCCGGCATCCGGCGGACGGGCCGGGCGGGTGCGAGTTCGCCTGCGAGACGGTCGAGCCAGAGGTCCCGCACCGGGCCGGCCCCGGCCCGGACGAGGACGCCGCCGCAGGCATGTGGGTCGCGGGCGACGAGGCGCGCCACGCGCAGGGCTTGGGCCCAGGCGGGGCTCATCGGGCGAGGATGTCCTCCACGGCGCGGGCGACCCGCGCGGTGGAGCCGGATTCGTCGAGGGGGTTGCGGCGCAGGCGGTGGCGCAGGGCCGAGGGGGCGATCCGGGCCAGGTGATCGAGGCCCACCGTCTCGGCGCCCTCGTAGGCCGCGAGCGCCCGGGCGGTGCGCATCAGCGTGAGTTCGCCGCGCAGGCCGTCGGTGCCGAGCGCCAAGCAGAGGCGGGCGGCGGCCTCCAGGGTGGCGTCGGGCACGGCGAGGGCGGGAAGCCGGGCGCGGGCGGCGGTGAGCGCCTTGCGGATGGCGCGGTCGGCCTTGGCGTAGCCGGCACAGAAGGCCGCCGGATCGCGCTCGTAGGCGTCGCGGCGGCGGACCACGTCGATGCGGGTCGGCAGGTCCGTGGGCGTCGTCACCTCGACGGCAAGGCCGAAGCGGTCGAGGAGCTGGGGCCGCAGCTCCCCCTCCTCCGGGTTGCCGCTGCCGACGAGGACGAAGCGGGCGGGATGGCGGATGCTGAGGCCCTCGCGCTCCACGGTGTTCACGCCCGATGCCGCCACGTCGAGGAGGAGGTCGACCAGGTGGTCGTCCAAGAGGTTCACCTCGTCGATGTAGAGGAAGCCGCGATTGGCCCGGGCCAGCAGGCCCGGCTCGAAGGCCTTCTCGCCGCGGGTCAGGGCGCGCTCCAGGTCGAGGGCACCGACCACCCGGTCCTCGGTGGCACCCAGCGGCAGGTCCACCACCGGGACAGGAACAGATTCGGCGCGCAGCTCCACCTGCTCGCGGCAGCGGTGGCAGTGCTCGGCCGGCCGGCCGGGATCGCAGGCATAGGGACAGCCCGCCACCGCCGCCATCGGCGGCAGCAGCGCGGCGAGGCCGCGGATCGCCGTCGACTTGCCGGTGCCGCGGTCGCCGAACACCAGCACGCCGCCGACCGACGGGTCGACGGCCGCGATGAGCAGCGCCCGGCGCATCTCGTCCTGGCCGACGATGGCCGAGAACGGGAAGGTCGGCGTGGCCGAGGCCGTTTGGGCCCGCGGCGCCTTGACCGGACCCGCGGCCCGGAGGATCGGCGGCGTCTCGCTCGGAGGCGTCGCGGAGACCGGTTTGAGGGACATCGCTCGGATCGATCCATTCACGATCATGGGCTTGATCTTCCTTGCGCGAGACCGTGTGCGGGGTCCCCTGCCCCCATGCGGGGTGCAGAGTTCGCGGGCGTCCTACTCGGCCGCCGCGCGCTGGACGCCCATCCGGCCCCAGATCGTGCTCAGCGCGCCGACGAGGTGGTCAATGTCGTCGTCGGAATGCAGGGGCGAGGGCGTGATCCGGAGGCGCTCGGTGCCGCGGGGCACGGTGGGGTAGTTGATCGGCTGGACGTAGATGCCGAACTCGTCGAGCAGGGTGTCGCTGATCGCCTTGCACAGCACGGGATCGCAGACCATCACCGGCACGATGTGGCTGTCGTTCGGCAGATAGGGGATGCCGGCGGCGTCGAGGCGGGCGCGCACCGCGGCGACCCGCTCCTGGTGCCGGGTCCGCTCGGCTCCGCTCGCCTTGAGGTGGCGGATGCTCGCCGCGGCCCCCGCCGCCACGGCGGGCGGCAGCGAGGTGGTGAAGATGAAGCCGGAGGCGAAGCTGCGCACGAAGTCGCAGAGCCTGGCCGAGCCGGTGATGTAGCCGCCATGGACCGCGAAGGCCTTGCCGAGCGTGCCCTCGATCACGTCGAGGCGGTGGGCGAGGCCGTCACGCTCCGAGATGCCGCCGCCGCGCGCGCCGTAGAGGCCGACGGCGTGCACCTCGTCGAGGTAGGTGAGCGCGCCGTGCGCCTCGGCCACGTCACAGATCTCCGCGATCGGGGCGATGTCGCCGTCCATCGAGTAGACCGACTCGAAGGCCACGATCTTCGGGCGGCCCGGATCGACGAGGCGCAGCTTGCGGTCGAGATCCTCGGGGTCGTTGTGGCGGAAGATGTGGCGCTCGGCGCGGCTCGCCTTGATCCCCTCGATCATCGAGGCGTGGTTGCCGGCATCCGAGAAGATCGCGCAGCCGGGGAGCTGGCTCCCGAGGGTGCCCAACGCCGCCCAGTTCGAGACGTAGCCGGAGGTGAAGAGCAGCGCGGCCTCCTTGGCGTGGAGGTCGGCGAGCTCGCGCTCGAGGAGGACGTGGTAATGGTTGGTGCCCGAGATGTTGCGGGTGCCCCCGGCACCGGCGCCGCAGCGGTCCAGGGCCTCGTGCATGGCGTCGAGCACGGCCGGGTTCTGGCCCATGCCGAGATAGTCGTTGGAGCACCAGACGGTGACGGGCCGCGTGCCGGACGGCGTGTGGTGGGTGGCGTGCGGGAACCGGCCCGCCTGCCGTTCGAGGTCGGTGAAGACGCGGTAGCGACCCTCGCGATGCAGGCCGGCCAAAGCAGAGCCGAAGATCTCTTCGTAGTTCATGCCCGTCCCCTTCCCTCGTTGCACGGCGGGTTTCGGCCCGCTCGCCCATCCTGCCGCCGCGGCGGCGTCGATCGAGCCGGTCCGCCGGGGCGGACCGGAAACCTGTTTCAGCGTCCCTCGGCCTCGGCGAGGCGGGGCTCGCCGACGCGAGGGCTTTCCCCGCGCGCGGCCGGGACGGGCGAGGACACCGGGCCGCCCCGGTCCGGTTTCGGCAGGCTCCACTGCCACAGAGCGGCCGAGGGCAGCGGCAGCATGAGGAAGCCGTGTTCCAGGGTGGCCAGCGCCATCAGGGTCGCCAGGATGCTGAGGCCGGCGACTTCGTGGGCGGTGATGCCCTCGGCCAGGGCCGCCAGCACCAGGGCGGCGGTGGCGAGGCCGGCCGCCGTCACCGAGACCGGGAACAGCGGGTTCATGGCGCGCACCCGCAGGTAGCTGCCGAGATAGGCGAGGTGCTCGGGCAGGAATTCGGCGTTGAGGTTGCGCACCCCGAGGAAGAGGTTCAGCCGGGCGGAGAGATTCATCCCCCACAGGACGAGGTAGGTCCACAGGGCGAAGAGGTTCGGCTGGCGCCAGGTCAGGACCAGGATCGCGAGGCCGCCGGCGACGATGGCCGCCTCGTGCCACAGGCTGGTGGCCGCCGCCGCGCGAAAGCGCCGGAAGCCCCGTGCGTCGGGCGGGCAGCCCTCCGCCCGGGGGCCGGAGACGTAACCCATGTAGTAGCTCATCTCCTGCCAGCCCCAGACCACCAGGGCCGCCGTGAAGGCGACGTATGCGCCGCCCGCGCTGGCATCGCCGGCCGAGGCGCCGATGGCCCACAGCGCCAGGGCGAGCACGCCCGTGCCCGCCGCCATGCTGACCCCGTGCGTCGCGCGCGGGCGGTGGTCGAGGAGCAGGATCAGGCCGGTGGAGAACCACCAGACCAGCACCGCATAGAGGGCGGGAAGCGCGTAGGCGGCCATCCTACCAGACCGGCTCGAGGCGGATCTCCGCCGGCATCGGGTTGTCGCGGGTCGGCAGGGCGTAGAGCCGGGCGAAGTTCACCGCCGAGGCGGCGACCCAGGCGCCCTGCTTGAGCTTGCCGAGGAAGCCGCCCTGCGCCCTGGCATCGGCGATCCCCACCGAGCAGGCGAGCAGCCGGTCGAGGGCCTGCTTGAAGCGCGGATTGTCGAGGTCCAGCGTCAGGGGGAACGTCTGCTTCGAGATCTCCGAGGTGATCCGGAAGACCTGGAAGTCGTAATCGGTCGGATCGACCCCGAGGGCCTCATGGAAGGCCGGCCGGCAATGGTCGCGGACATACATGGTCGCGAAGACCGCCAGGAGGAAGAACTTGATCCAGTAGCGGTTCACGCCGGAGGTCAGCTTCGGGTTGGCCCGCATCAGCAGGGCGAAGGCCTCGCCGTGGCGGAACTCGTCGTTGCACCACTTCTCGAACCACTTGAAGATCGGGTGGAAGCGGCGCTCGGGCCTGCGCTCCAGCTCGCGGAAGATGGTGATGTAGCGGGCGTAACCGATCTTCTCGGAGAGATAGGTGGCGTAGAAGATGAACTTCGGCCGAAAGAAGGTGTACTTCTTCGACTTGGTCAGGAAGCCCAGGTCCACGCCGATGCCGAAATCCTTCAGCACGTCGTTGATGAACCCGGCGTGCCGCGCCTCGTCGCGGCTCATGAAGCCGAACAGCTCGCGGATGTCGGGGTTCTTGGCGCGCTTGCGCATCTCGGCATAGAGCACGCAGCCCGAGAACTCGGCGGTGATCGACGAGACCAGGAAGTCCATGAACTCCTTGCGCAGGGCCGGGTCGAGCCCGGACATGTCGCAGTCGAACTCCGAATTGCGGGTGAAGTGGCGCTTGTTCGGATCGGCGCGCAGCTCGGCGATGAGCTTGTTCCACTCGGCCCGGACGGGCTCGACGTCGGTGCGGTCGAGTTCCTCGAAGTTGGTCGTGTAGAAGCGCGGCGACAGGAACGTCGTCTCCTGCGCGGCCTTGGTGGCCTCGTTGAGGGGCAGTTTGGGCGCGGGAGCCTTGGGAACGGACTGCTGAATGGCTGCGGTCACAGGCGCCTCCTCTCGGAAAAGCTGACTTCGTAGAGTTCGGTGAGCTCGAGGTGGCCCGCGAGCTTGGTCCAGAGCCGCTCCAGGCGTCCGGCGCGGGTCACGGTGGCGGTCCGGCGCACCACGAGGCGTTCGCCGTAGGGCACCGAGGTGGGCGCGTCGTGCACCTGCACGGCGTCGCCGGGCTCGATCTCGAAGCTGGCGTCGAGGACCACGTGGGCGTGCAGGCTCTCGGGCGTCTGTTCGATCTCGACGGTGCAGGGGACGTCGACGGTGCGGCGTCCGTTCAGCCAGGCCATCATCGTGCGGCTCCGTCGTTCGGCATCAGGCGGGCGAAGGCGGCGAAGTTCGAGGGACCGAAGGCGCCGAAATCGACGCTGCGGCCGGTGAGCGCGTCGTCGAGCCGGAGGGAGCCGTCGTCGAAGCGCGTCAGGCGGAAGGGGACGTCGCGCGGCAGGCCGGCCCGGAGCCGCCCCTGTGCGAAGCCCCGCAGGGTGGCACGGATGAAGTTGTCCGCGCCCGGGCGGACCGTGGCGACGAGGTCGCCGTGCTCGGCATCCCGCAGGGTGATCGAGCCGTCCGCCGCGTCGTCGACCCGGAGGGCGAGGCTCTGGACGGGGCGCGCCGGCTCCATCCGGGTCAGGCCGATGCTCTCGACCCGGCCGACGGTCACGGCCACCACGACGAAGCCGAGGAGGAGGCCGACGCCGGCCACGAGTCCCCGGGAGGTGCGGCCGGCAGTGCGTGCGAGGGGATGCGGGTTGGATCGGGTCATCGGATCAGCTCGCAGTGGCGAGGCGCGGGCCGGGCGCCACGCGCGGCCGCAGGATGACCGGGCCGGCCGTCTCCTCCGGCGCCGCGCGATGGGCCGCCAGCGCGCGGGCCAGGATCGCGGCCACCTCGCCGCCCTGCGCCACCGTGCGCAGCATCGGCTCGGGCCGGTTCACGTGCCAGGGCCGGGCATGGGGCCAGAGGTGGAGGTAGGCGACGCGGTTGCCCGGGCGAAGGCGCAGGGGCAGGTCGGCGCTGCCGTCGCCATAGAGGTGGCAGCCGGCCCCCTCCACCAGGGCGAAGGGCAGGTTCAGGGTCATCGGCAGGGCGATGCCGATCCGCATGACCACCCGGCGGTTGGTGATGGTGTAGGTGGTGGTGCGGGCCGAGAGCCAGCCGAGGAGCCCCAGGAGCAGGACCGCACCGGTGCCGATCCCCAGGGTGAGCAGGGCGAGCGACGCAGCCTCCCGAACCTGTCCGGCGAGGGCCGCCGGGAGCGCCGCCCACAGGGCCAGCCCGACGAACCAGAGGCCGACGAGGCGCAGATGCAGCGCCCGGAAGGCGATGCCGAAGCCGCAGGGGCGTCCCTGCCAGAGGATGTGCTCGCCGGCGGGCAGCGGCGCCGGCAGGCCGGGCGGCGCGTCGAAGGCGTTGGCGGGCAGGTGCGGCACGGGCCGCCTGATGGACCGGTTCACAGGATGGCCTCCTGCCGGGTGGGGGTCGCGTAGAGGGTGCCGCCGCCGTAGAACGCCATTATCCGCTCCTCTTCGTTGAGGGTGACCGAATCCGGATCCTTGGTGGTGGGGACGTCGGCGAACTGGTGCGCCAGCAGGGCTTCGCAGGTCACGCGCTGGGAGAACCGGCCGGTCCGGCAGAAGGTGGCGGGCATCAGCACCCGCCGGCCGCCGGCGCCGAGCTCGATCTCGTAGTAGCGCACCATGGATTCCCCGCGATCGACCCAGAGATCGCTCACGGTGCCGGCCACCTGCCGGTCGGCGCCGAACACCGACATGCCGATGGGGTTCGGGCCGAGTTCATGGACCACGAAGTGCTCCGCGACCCGCAGGGGCACGATGCGCTTCTCGCGATCCCAGGTCTCGTCGTGGCTGTCCTCGCGGTCGGCGTAGGAGCCGGGACCGATGGCGTCGTGCAGTCCATCCGTATCGGGCTCCAGCGGCGCGCCCGGCCAGACCTCGTGCTTGTGGCCGCGATAGGTCCAGGGGGTGCGCTCGCCGGTCTGGGGCGCGTGCTTCACGTGGCCGTTGGAGAGGAAGAAGGCCTTCGGCGACGGGATCAGGAACGGGTCCGGGGGCATCGCCCGGCCGCGGGCGGCCTCGGATTCGAGCGGGTAGCCCTCGCGGCGATCCTCGCGGCGCAGGTAGAAGACGAGGCCGGCGAAGAAGATCCAGAACGCGTAGAGGACCAGCTGCGCGACGTCGACGTAGCCCGTGATTTCACCTCTCGGCATGGCCGGTCTCCTTCAGGCTGAGCGAGGCAGGGATCGAGGAAGAGGCGTGCGGCTCTCGGGCCGGACGAGCGGGCCGATGGCCAGCAGCGTCGCGAACAGCAGCGCGATCTCCAGATGGTAGACGATGAGGTACCCGGTGGAGGGCAGGTTCAGCGCCTCGCCGAGCCGGCCGGTCTCGGCCAGATGCGCGCCGAGATCGCGCAGGATGCCGCTCGCCGCGATGGCGAGGCCGGCCGCGCTGGCCTGGACCGCGCCCCAGGCGCCGAGGGCGAGGCCCGTATCCTCCGGGCCGGCCTTGGCCATGGAGGCCGTCAGTGTCCCGTGAGCGAAGAGGCCGCCGCCGAGGCCGATCAGGGCGACGCCCACGGCGAAGAGCCGGGCGGAATCCAGGGGCGCGGCGAAGACCACCGCGGAGAAGGCCGCGATGCCCACGACCGCCCCGGAGGCCGCGACCCGGAAGGCGTCGCCGCCCCGGTCGAGCCAGCGCGCCGCGATCAGGAGCCCGAGGCCGCCGCCGGCGGCCAGCAGCGCGGTCAGGGCCGTGGTGGCGGCCACCGGCAGGTGCAGGATCTGGCCACCATAGGGCTCGAGCAGGATGTCCTGCATCGAGAAGGCGGCGGTGCCGAGCCCGGTGGCGACGAGGCGGCGGCGCACCCGGCCCTTGCCGGCATAGAGGGCCCAGGAGTCCGAGAAGGTCGGCCGGGGCAGGTCGCGCGCCGTGCGGGTGGGCGACCGGGGCTCCTGCTTCCAGAGGGCGATGCCGTTGAGCACGACGGTGAGGAGCGCGGCCCCCTGGATCACCTTGATGAGGCGCAGGGCCGAGAAATCCGCCAGCAGCAGCCCGAAGGCGATGGCGCTCACCACCATGCCGGCCAGCAGCATGACGCAGAGCAGCGCCACCACCCGCGGTCGCGCATGGGCCGGGGCGAGGTCGGTGGCCAGCGCCAGGCCCACGGTCTGGGTGGTGTGGAGGCCGGCGCCGACCATGACGAAGGCGAGCGCGGCGGCCACGTGGCCGGGCCAGGCCGGGCCGGTGGTGTCGCCCGACAGGATCAGCAGGGCGAAGGGCATGATGGCCAGCCCGCCGAACTGCAGCAGCGTGCCGAACCAGATGTAGGGCACCCGGCGCCAACCCAGGACCGAGCGGTGGGTGTCCGAGCGGAACCCGACGAGCGCCCGGAACGGCGCGAAGATCAGCGGCAGGGACAGCATCACGGCGACGATCCAGGCCGGCACCGCGAGTTCGACGATCATCACCCGGTTGAGGGTGCCGATGAGCAGCACCGCGGCCATGCCGACCGTGACCTGGAACAGGGCGAGCCGCAGCAGGCGCCCCATGGGCAGCTCCGCCGTCGCCGCGTCGGCGAAGGGCAGGAAGCCGGGACCGACGCGTTGCAGGGCGCGGGCCATGGAGGCGCCAAGGCGGGTCATGGCAGCCGCCGGAGTTCGAAGGCCTGGGACAGGTAGAACCCGCTGTTCACCCGGTGCGCGCGTGCGACCCGGACACCGGCCAGAGCCGGCTCCGCCGCCAGGCGACGGCGCAGGTCCGCCGCGCCGACGGGCACGATGGCGGGCGCCCGGTCGCCGCGCGGGAAGGCGCGGCCGGCCATGTGCATCAGCGTGAGAAGGGGCGTGCGCGGCGCGACGGTGAAGAGGATGCCGGCCTTGGTCCGGGCCGCTAGGGCCGCGAGCGCCTGCACGATGTCGGGCGTGGCGTAGTGGATCAGGGAATCCATCGCCACAACGTGGTCGAATCGGCCCAGCGCGGGGTCGAGCATGTCGCCGACCCGGAAGTCGATCCGCCCCGGACCCGACAGGGTGGTGCGCTCCCGGGCGAGGCCGATCAGCGTCGGCGACACGTCGATGGCGACGACCTCGGCGCCGCGGCGCGCCGCCTCCAGGCTGAGGGCCCCGGTACCGCAGCCGGCATCGAGGAGGCGCCGGCCCGTGAGGTCTTCGGGCAGCCAGGACAGGAGGTTGGTCCGCATGGCGTCGCGGCCGGCCCGCACCGTGGCGCGGATCTTCGAGACCGGCGCGTCCGAGGTCAGCCGGGCCCAGGCCTCGACCGCAGTGCGGTCGAAGTAGGTGGTGAGCTGAGAGCGGCGGGCGGCGTAGCTGTGCGAGGTCATGGTCCGGCGCCCGCTCAATCGAAGCCGAGGAATTCGAACAGGTCGCGGTCCTTCATGGGGATCGCGTTCAGCGGCTTGCCGCCGGCCCAGAGATGCGCCGCGAGACGCATGTACTCGGTGGTGACGGCTTCGAGTTCCGGCGTCGGCTCCATCTCGAACAGGGTCGACTTCTTGAGGCGCGAGCGCCGGACCACGTCGAGGTCGGGGAAGTGCGCGATGCGCTCGAGGCCCACGGCGGCATTGAAGCGGTCGATCTCGTCGGTCTTGGCCGAGCGGTTGGCGATGACCCCGCCGAGGCGCACCGGATAGTTCTTCGCCTTGGCGTGGATCGCGGCCACGATCCGGTTCATGGCGAAGATCGAGTCGAAGTCGTTGGCGGTGACGATGAGGGCCTGGTCGGCGTGCTGGAGCGGCGAGGCGAAGCCGCCGCAGACCACGTCGCCGAGCACGTCGAAGATCACCACGTCGGTGTCCTCGAGGAGGTGGTGCTCCTTGAGGAGCTTCACCGTCTGGCCGACCACGTAGCCGCCGCAGCCGGTGCCCGCCGGCGGGCCGCCGGCCTCGACGCACATGACGCCGTTGTAGCCCTCGGCCACGAAGTCCTCGATGCGCAGCTCCTCGGAGTGGAACTGCACGGCCTCCAGGGCATCGATCACGGTCGGGGCCAGGCGCTTCGTCAGCGTGAAGGTCGAATCGTGCTTGGGGTCGCAGCCGATCTGCAGCACGCGTTTGCCGAGCTTGGAGAACGCCACCGACAGGTTCGACGAAGTGGTCGACTTGCCGATGCCGCCCTTGCCGTAGACCGCGAACACCTTGGCGGTGCCGATCTTGAGGTTCGGGTCGAGCTCGACCTGGACGCTGCCCTCGGGCTGGCGCGCGGTGACGGGATTGCGGATGGCGATGTTCATGCGGCGACCCCTGCGGTGATGCCTTCGACGCGGTCCTCGAGTTCCTCCTCGGCGCGGTCGAGCGCGTCGCGCGTCTCCGCGTCGGGGGTCCAGAAGCCGCGCTGGTGCGCCTCGATCAGCCGGTGAGCCACCTTGGCCGAAGCGGTCGGGTTGAGGGCCGCCATGCGCGCGCGCATGGCGGGGTCGAGGACGTAGGTCTCGGTGATGCGCTGGTAGACCCAGGGGGCGACGCCGTTGGTGGTGGCCGACCAGCCCAGGGTGTTGGTGAGGTGCGCCTCGATCTGGCGCACGCCCTCGTAGCCGTGGCCGAGCATGCCCTCGGTCCATTTCGGGTTGAGCATCCGGGTGCGGGTCTCCAGGGAGACCTGCTCCGTCAGGGTCCGGACCACGCCTTCGCCGCGGGTCTGGTCGCTGATGAAGATCGGCACCGCCGCGCCGCGGGCTTCGGCGACGGCGCGGCCCATGCCGCCGAGACCGTCGAAGTAGTGGTCCACCGAGGTGACGCCGACCTCGACCGAATCGAGGTTCTGGTAGGCGAGATCGACGGTGGCGAGCACGGCCCCCATCAGGGCGCGCTGGGCGGTGGGCACGCCGGTGCGGCCGTAGGCGAAGGATTTGCGCCGCGCGAAGGTCTCCGAGATCTCGTCGGCTTCTTCCCAACGACCGGATTCGACGAGCTGGTTGACGTTGGCGCCGTAGGTGCCCTCCGCGTTGGAGAACACCCGCAGGGCCGCGGTCTCGAGGTCGATCCCGTGCTCGGCCTGGAGCGCCAGGGCGTGCTTGCGCACGAAGTTCCGGTCGGACGGCTCGTCGGCGGTAGCGGCGAGATAGGAGGCTTCGGCCAGGAGCTTGGTCTGGAGCGGCAGCAGATCGCGGAAGATGCCCGACAGGGTCACGACCACGTCGATGCGCGGGCGACCCAGGGTTTCGAGGGGGATCAGAATGGCGCCGCAGAGGCGGCCGTAGCCGTCGAAGCGCGGGGCCGCGCCGAACAGCGCCAGGGCCTGTGCGATGGGACCGCCCTCGCTCTTCAGGTTGTCGGTGCCCCAGAGCACGAGGGCGATGCTCTCGGGCAGCACCGCGCCCTCGTCGCGGTAGCGGGTCAGGAGACGCGCGGCCTGCCGGGCGCCGTCCGCTAGAGCGAAGGCCGAGGGCAGGCGGTAGGGGTCGAAGCCGTGCAGGTTGCGGCCCGTGGGCAGGATGTCCGGGTTGCGCAGGAGGTCCCCGCCGGCGACGGGGGCGATGAAGCGGCCGTCGAGGGCGGCGAGGAGGCCCCGGATCTCGTGATCCCGTGACAACAGGAGATCGGTCTCGCGCAAGGACGCGAAGGCGGCGCGGTTCGCATCGGAGGGGCCGAGACCGCCCTGCGCCAGGGCGGCGTCGATGGCCGCGCCGGCCACCAGGGCCTGGAGGCCGGCACGGGTGGGCACGAGGCCGTGGCTGGCCTCCGCCAGGGCGAGGAGGATGTCGGTCCGCTCCTCCGGCGGCGTCGACTGCCCGACCACGTGGAGGCCGTGCGGGATCAGGGTGTGCTCCAGTTCATGGAGTGCCGTGCCGAGGCCGTGGACGTGGCCGGCGAGATCGGCGGTCCAGGCGGGCTCGGCGGCGACGAGGTCGAGGCCGGCGCCCTGGGCCTGGATCAGCTCGGCGAGATCGCGGCGCTCGCCCACCGCCTCCGGCTCCAGGCCGCGCCAGCGTTCGATCGAGGCCTTGAGGTCGATGAGGCCGCGATAAAGTCCGGCCTGGGCCAGGCTCGGGGTCAGGTAGCTCACCAGGGTCGCGGCCGAGCGGCGCTTGGCCAGCAGGCCCTCGGACGGGTTGTTGGCGGCGTAGAGATAGATGTGGGGCAGCGCGCCGATCAGCCGCTCGGGCCAGCAGGCGCCGGACAGGCCGGTCTGCTTGCCGGGCATGAATTCCAGCGCCCCGTGGGTGCCGAAATGCAGGACCGCGTCGGCGCGGAAATCCTCGCGCAGGTAGCGGTAGAAGGCCGAGAAGGCGTGGGTCGGGGCGAAGCCGCGCTCGAACAGCAGCCGCATCGGGTCGCCCTCGTAGCCGAAGCCCGGCTGGACGCCGACGAAGACGTTTCCGAACTGGGCGCCGAGCACGAAGATCTGGGCGCCGTTGCTGTTCTGGCGCCCGGGCGCCGGGCCCCACTGGGCCTCGATCTCGGCCAGATGCCGCTCGCGCCGGACATGCTCGTCGGCGGGGATGCGGTGATGGACGTTGGCGGGGGTGCCGAAGCGGGCGGCGTTGCCGGCGAGCACAGCCTCGCGCAGGGCGTCGACGCTCTCGGGCACCTCGACCGCGTAGCCCTCGGCCTTCAGGGCCGCGAGGGTGTTGTGGAGGGAGTGGTAGACCGACAGGAAGGCGGCGGTGCCGATGCTGCCGGCGTTGGGCGGGAAGCCGAACAGCACCACGGCGACCCGGCGCTCGGCCCGCGCCTTGCGGCGCAGGACCACGAGGCGCTCGACGCGGGCGGCGAGCATGTCGGCGCGCTCGGGATGCACGACCATGTCGCGGGCGCTGGCGCCGAGGGAGCGGCTGGAGCGTCCGCCGAACACCATCGGACTGGTCGCGCCGTCGAGCTCGGGGATCGCCACCATCATGGTGGCCTCCACCGGCGACAGGCCCCGGTCGGAGGCTTCCCACTGCTCCAGGGTCTGGAACTCGAGGGCGTGGGCCGCGAGGTAGGGCACGTCGAGGTCGGCGAGGAGCGCCTGGGCCCCGGCGGCGTCGTTGTAGGCCGGGCCGCCCACCAGGGAGAAGCCGGTGAGCGAGACCAGCGCGTCGATGATCGGGCGTCCGTCGCGCCGGAAGAACGCATCGATGGCCGGGCGGTTGTCGAGACCGCTGGCGAAGGCCGGCACGACGCTGAGCCCCCGCGCCTCCAGGGCGGCGATGACGCCGTCGTAATGCGCCGTGTTTCCGGCCAGCACGTAGGAGCGCATGACGAGGAGGCCGACGCGGCCCTTCAGGGCGCCGGCGGGTGCGGGCACCTTCGCCCCGTCCTCGCCGATCCGGCCGGCCATGCGCGGATGATACAGCCCGCTCTCGGGGTAGCTGAGCGGCGCCGGCGCGGCGGCGATTCGGCGCCAGCCCTCGCGCGGGCCGGCGGCGTAGCGGCCGACCAGGAAGCGCACGAGGTTGGCGATGTTCTCGTCCGAGCCCGAGAGCCAATATTGCAGGGTGAGGAAATAGGCCCGGACGTCCTGGGCGGAGCCCGGAATGAACCGCAGGATCTTGGGCAGCTTGCGGATCATCGCCATCTGGCGGGCGCCGTTGCCCTGGGCGCCGGGCTTGCCGCGCAGCTTCTTCAGGAAATCGAGGGCGCCGCGCTTGGTGCTGTCCATGTCGAAGCGGTTAAGGCGGGTGGTCTTCACCACCTCGCCCGCCGACAGGCAGCCGATCATGGCGTCGCAATGCGGGCGCCGGGCCAGCAGGGACGGCAGGATCGCCCGGACGTGCTCGTCCATGAACAGCATGGTGGAGAGGACGATGTCGGCGCGGGCGATGTCGGCCTTGCAGGCCTCCAGGGCGGTGGCGTCGGTGTCCCAGGCGGCGGCCGCGTGGAAGTCCAGGGTGAGGCCCGGCAGGTCGCGGGCGAGCCGTTGGCGGGCGCGCTCCAGCGCGCTCGCCACGTGGTTGTCCATCGTCACTAGGACGACCCGGAGCGCCGGGCGCTCAGCGTCCGAAATGCGCTTTGGCATCGTACAATGTCTCGACGGTGATGAGCGGCAGGGCACGTTCCCGTGCGAAGCGCTCGGTGTTCGCGCGGGCCTTGCCCCGCACGAAGAACGGGATCTTCTTCAGTTCCTTCTCGGCATCGGTCGCCCAGGTCAGGAGGATCGGTTCTGCGGCCACAGAAGGTGCCGGGGCGACCGGCTGCGGCGCAGCGACGCCGTGCCGGGGCAGGTGCGAGGGCGCGGCGGCACCGTGGAACTCGGCATCCTCGCGGAACATGCCGAGCAGGTGTTCCTCCAGGCCCATCATCAGCGGGTGGACCCAGGTGTCGAACAGGACGTTGGCGCCTTCGAACCCCATCTGCGGCGAGTGGCGCGCGGGGAAGTCCTGGACGTGGATCGGCGCCGAGATCACCGCGCAGGGCAACCCGAGGCGCTTGGCGATGTGCCGCTCCATCTGGGTGCCGAGCACGAGCTCCGGTCCAGCGGCCTGGATCGCGGCCTCGACGTCGAGGTAATCGTCGGTGATCGTGGCCTCGATGCCATGGAGCGTCGCCTCGGCCCGGACCTCGCGGGCCAATTCGCGGGTGTAGGTGCCCAGGCCCACCACCTTGAAGCCGAGTTCCGTGGCGGCGACGCGGGCGGCGGCCAGCGCGTGGGTGGCGTCGCCGAAGATGAAGACCCGCTTGTCGGTGAGGTAGGTCGAATCGACCGAGCGCGAATACCAGGGCAGGCGCGAGGGGGCGCCGGCGAGGACGGGGGCGGGATCGACGCCCGCGGCGGCGGCCACCGCCTCGACGAAGCGGATGGTGGCCTGGACGCCGATCGGGACGATCTCGACCATCGGCTGGCCGAAGGTCTTCTGAAGGTGCAGGCCGGCGGCACGGGCGATCTCGGGATAGAGCACGACGTTGAAATCCGCCGCCCCGAGGCGCCCGAGATCGGCGGGCGTCGCACCGAGCGGCGCCACCACGTTCACGTCGATGCCAAGGGCGGCGAGGATCTTGATGACCTCCACGAGGTCGTCGCGGTGGCGGAAGCCCAGCGCCGTGGGGCCGAGGATGTTGCAGAGAGGGCGGCGCCCGTCGCGCGCGCTCGGCGTGCCGCCGGCCAGCGCCCGGACGAGGCGGTAGAGGGTCTCCGAGGCGCCCCAGTTCTCCTTCTTCTGGTACGCCGGAAGCTCTAGGGGGATGACCGGGATCGGCAGGTCGAGGGCGCGAGCGAGGCCGCCCGGGTCGTCCTGGATCAGCTCGGCGGTGCAGGAGGCCCCAACGATCATCGCCTGCGGCTGAAAGCGCGCGTAAGCCTCTCCCACGGCGTTCTGGAAGATCGCGGCGGTGTCAGCGCCGAGATCGCGGGCCTGGAAGGTCGTGTAGGTCACCGGCGGGCGGGCGTCGCGCCGCTCGATCATGGTGAAGAGCAGGTCGGCATAGGTGTCGCCCTGCGGCGCGTGCAGCACGTAGTGCAGGCCCTGCATGGCGGTGGCGATCCGCATGGCGCCGATATGCGGCGGCCCCTCGTAGGTCCAGAGCGTGAGCTGCATCGCCTCAGACCTCCAGCCGGGCGCGGCGCTTCAGCGGGCGCGCAAACAGTTCGGCGAGGTCTCCGGCCTGGTCGTAGCCCTGGATCGGGGTGAACAGCAGCTCGATCGACCACTTGGTCGCCAGCCCTTCCGCCTCCAGCGGGTTGGCGAGGCCGAGGCCGCAGACCGTGAGGTCGGGCTTTTCCGACCGGCAGCGATCCATCTGCGCGTCGAGGCTCTGACCCTCCACCACCTTCGTGCCGGCCGGCAGCAGCGCCAGGTCCGGCGCATGGTGCTGGCGATGGAGGTAGGGCGTGCCGACCTCGATCAGCTCCGCCCCCATCTCGCGCGACAGGAAACGGGCGAGCGGCAGTTCGAGCTGCGAATCGGGAAAGAAGAACACCCGCTTTCCGGCGAGGCGCTCCCGGTAGAGGTCGAGGGCGACGGCGGCGCGGGCCCGACCCGGGGCGGTGACGCGGGCGAATCGCTCGGCCGGGACGTCGAAGGTCTCCGCGGCGGCAGCGAGCCAGCCTGTCGTGCCCTCCGCCCCGAGGGGGAACGGCGCCGAGATCCGCTTCGCACCCCGGGCCTCGAGGGCGCGGGCGGTCTCGGCCAGGAAGGGCTGGGCGAGGAGGAAGCGGGTGTTGGGCCCGACCGCCGGCAGCGCCCCGGCGCGGCGCGCCGGCAGGAAGGCCACGTCGGCGAGGCCGAGATCCGCGAAGAGGCGGGCGAACTGGTCCTCGACCACGTCGGCCAGGGCGCCGACCACCAGGAGCGCGGGCGCCCCGGTCTCCGCGGCGCGGGGCATCTCGGGGACGAGGGCGGCGAGGCAGGCATCCTCCCCTTGCGTGAAGGTGGTCTCGATGCCGCTGCCCGAGTAGCTCAGCACCCGCACGTCGGGGTGGAAGCTGCGGGACAGGCGCTGGGCCGCCCGCGACAGGTCGAGCTTGATCACCTCCGAGGGGCACGAGCCCACGAGGAACAGCAGGCGGATGTCGGGGCGGCGCTCGATCAGGCGGGCGACCACCCGGTCGAGCTCCTCGTTGGCGTCGACGAGGCCGGCGAGGTCGCGCTCGTCGAGGATCGCGGTGGCGAAGCGCGGCTCGGCGAAGATCATCACCCCGGCCGCGGACTGGATGAGGTGGGCGCAGGTGCGCGAGCCGACCACGAGGAAGAAGGCGTCCTGGATCTTGCGGTGCAGCCAGACGATGCCGGTCAATCCGCAGAACACCGCGCGCTGGCCGCGCTCCTGGCGGATGTCGCAGCCCGTCTCCAGGGCGGGAAGCGGCGCATGGGCGTTCATCGCGCGGCCTCCGCGACCAGGCGGGACGGCCGCGTGTGGAGCCGGGCGGCGCGCAGCTTCAGCACGAATTGCGCAGCGTTGACGGCGTAGGAGGCGTAGGCGGCCAGGGCGAGGCCCATCAGGCCGGCGGTGTCGAGGGCGCCGGCGGCCAGCGCCACGAGGTAGGCGGTGTGCAGGGCCAGCACGAGCATGCTGACCATGTCCTCCCAGTAGAAGGCCGGGGCGAAGAGGTAGCGGCCGAAGACGGCCTTCTCCCAGATCGAGCCCGTGACCATGATCGCGTAGAGCACCAGGGTCTTCACCACCACGGACGCGTTGGCGGCGGTCGCGCCTTCACCTGTCCACAGGGTGCGCAGGACGAGGCCCAGACTCACGGCGAACACGAGGAATTGAAGGGGGGCCAGAACCCCCTGGACCAGGGTCCAGCGGGTGGCGTCGCGACGGGCGCGCTGATCGGCGTCGTAGAGAGGTCGTCTGGGCCTGTCCCCACTCCGGATCATGCTGTCCGCCCCCCTGTGGAGACCCCTTGCGACCAGGTCGCCGGGCCTCGTTGAAGGGGAGGTTAGGAAGGCGGTCCCGATGTGTCAAGCCAGCTTTACGTCAAAAGAGAATGACAGATTGAATGCAAAATAGTTACAGGGTGCGTATTGATAAAGTCAGTTTCGGGCGTATCGTGCGGCTTCATTGCAGAGGCCGGCCAAGCTGGCCCTCCCCGGCGCCGGGGTACTGAGGCGCGTGCTCAGACGTCCCGGAATTCGACGCGCAAGATCGAACCGACAGTAAAGCCGTCAGCCACATTGGGAGGGACCAATGGATGATGTGAGTCAGTTCGGTGATCGCTTGCGCTACGAACCATCCAGCCGGGATGTCGCGGACCTGTGCGAATCCCGCATCAGCGCCCAGCTCGCAGTCTTCGGACAAGCGATCCGGCTGCAACGGGATCTGGCGCGCGTCGTCGAATCCGAGATCATTCCCCGCCTGATGCTGGCGCACCGGATCGAGCCGGCCCCGGAGCCGACGGACGTGCTGCCGAGCGAGGAGCAGATCGCGGCCTTCACGGCCCTCATGCTCGACCCGGCGGGCGACGACGTGGAGGGCAGGCTCGCGGAACTCCTGGCGACCGGCCTTGGGACCGACAGCCTCCTCCTCGACCTCCTCGCACCGACGGCCCGCCACCTCGGCACCCTGTGGGAGGAGGACCTCTGCGACTTCGTCGAGGTGACCCGCGCCATGGGGCGGCTGCAGCGAATCATGCGCGAGATCACGAGCCGCTTTCGCAGCGAGCCCGTGGCCCCCGCCGTGAACCGGAAGATCCTGCTGCTGCCCTGTCCGGGAGATTCCCACAGGTTTGGCCTCACCTTGGTGGAGCAGTTCTTTCGGGAAGCCGGCTGGTCGGTGACCTCGACGATCACGCAGCCGGAGACGGACAGCCTCCGCTGCATCCAGGAGGAGTGGTTCGACGTCGTGGGACTGTCCCTCGCCTCCGAGACCCTGCTTCCGACGATGACCGAGACCGTGGCGGCCTTGCGCCGGAATTCTCGGAACGAAGCGCTGCGGGTCCTCGTTGGGGGCCCGGCCTTCGCCGCCAATCCGGACAGCTTCCGGCGCGTCGGGGCCGACGCGAGCGCCGGCGACGCCCGCACGGCCCTGTCCGTTGCCGAATGCTTGCTTGATCTGCCGGTCAGACCCTGCTGAAAGACAGTTTCGATCGACACAGCCTCCCTCCCTGATCCGACCTGCCCGACCACATCCCGACGTGGTGATCCGTGACCAGCCTGGCGCTTCCTGCCGCGAGCCATGCGCTCGCGGCGCTTCAAAAGTCACTCGGCCCTCTCGACGCGCAGGCGGCGGGATTGCTGGTGGCTGCCGCGACGGACCTGTCCCTGGTCATCGACGGTGACGGCGTCGTCCGGGAAGCGACGTTCGGCAGCGCCGATCTCGCGGACGAGGGCTGCGAAACCTGGCTGGGTCGGCCGTGGGTCGACACGGTCACGGTGGAGAGTCGCCCGAAGATCGCCGCGCTCCTCAAGGATGCCGCGCCCGGCGCCGTCACGCGCTGGCGCCAAGTGAACCACGTCTCGCCCACCGGCACCGACCTGCCCGTGCGCTACGCCGCCATGCGGTTGGCCAAGGACGGCCAGATCCTCGTCCTCGGGCGGAACCTGCGTGCCATGGCCTCGCTGCAGCGGACCCTGGCCGAGACGCAGCAGGCGCTGGAGCGCGACTACCTGCGCATGCGCGGCGCCGAGACCCGGTACCGCCTGCTGTTCCAGCTCGGCTCCGAGCCCGTCCTCGTGGTCGATGCAGCGACCCGCCGGGTGACCGAGGTGAATCCCGCCGCCTCCCGGCTGATCGGGCGGGCCGAGAGGCGCATCGTCGGCCAGGATGCGGTCGACCTGTTCGACGGCTCCTGTGTCCGCGACCTCGAATCGCTCTTCGCCGGCCTGCGGATGACCGGGCAGGCGGCCGACCTGGAGGCGAGGCTCGGGCATGGGCGCGGCGTCGTGCGCGTCGCCGCCTCGCTGTTCCGCCAGGAGAACGCCACAAGCATCCTGCTGCGGCTGGCCTCCCCCGAACCCCTGGAGACGAGCGCGGCCCGTACGGGCGCCGGGGCCCTCGACGTCCTGCGCAATCTGCCCGAAGGCTTCGTGGTCACCGACCCCGCCCGCCGGGTGCTCACCGCGAATCCCGCCTTCCTGGACCTGGTGCAGCTCGCCACGGAGGAGCAGGTTCGCGGTCAGCCCCTCGACAGCTGGATCGGGCGGGAGGAATCCGAGGCCGCCGCCCTGTTCGCGACGCTGTCGCAGCATGGCTCCGTCCGCCACTTCCCCACGCAGGTCCGCGGGGCTTACGGCAGCGTCGAGGATGTCGAGATCGCCGCCGTCTCGGTCCCCGGCGGCAGCCAGCCCTGCATCGGCTTCACCCTCCGTGCGACGCCCCGGCGCGCCGCGGCCGTGGCCGGCGGGCGCGAGCTGCCCCGCTCCGTCGAGCAGATGACGGAGCTCGTCGGGCGCGTCTCGATGAAGAACCTCGTGCGCGAATCCACCGATCTGATCGAGCGCCTGTGCATCGAGGCCGCTCTGCGCATCACCCGCGACAACCGGGCCTCGGCCGCCGAGATGCTGGGCCTGAGCCGCCAGGGCCTCTACGCCAAGATGCACCGTTACGGCATCGGCGATCTCGAAGGCCGCGACGCCCCCGACGAAGCCTGACCTGCGGCGGAGAACCGGTCGTCACGAACGTCTGACCGGGCGACCGGATGCGGCGTCGCCGGGGCCCGGCCTCACGACAATATTGTAAATCAAACTTGACACTCAGGTATGTAAAACTCTAGCGTCGTCGGTATGGCAACGCCTGCACCCAGCGCCCTCATCGAGCTTCTGAAGCCGATCACATGGTTCGCGCCGATGTGGGCATTCACCTGCGGTGTGGTCTCCTCCGGCGCCTCGCCCACCGGGCAATGGCCGGTGATCGCCGCGGGGGTGATCCTGGCCGGCCCCCTCGTCTGCGCCACTTCGCAGGCGGTGAACGACTGGTACGATCGCCACGTCGACGCCATCAACGAGCCGCAGCGGCCGATCCCCTCGGGTCGGATGCCCGGGCGCTGGGGTCTCTACGTCGCCGCGGGCTGGACCGTCCTGTCCCTCGTCGTGGCCGCCGCCCTCGGTCCCTGGATTCTCGGCGCCGCCCTGTTCGGCCTCGTGCTGGCCTGGATCTACAGCGCCCCGCCCCTGCGCCTGAAGCGCAACGGCTGGTGGGGCAATTCGGCGGTGGCGATCTGCTACGAAGGGTTGCCCTGGTTCACCGGAGCGGCGGTGATGGCCGCGTCGGTGCCGGACCACCGGGTCCTGCTGGTCGCCCTGCTCTACTCGGTCGGTGCCCACGGCATCATGACCCTCAACGACTTCAAGTCGGTGGAGGGCGACGGCCGGACCGGCATCCGCTCCCTGCCCGTTCAGCTCGGAACGCTCGGGGCTGCCCGTCTCGCCTGCCTCGTCATGGCCGTCCCCCAGGTAGCCGTCATCCTCGGTCTGTTCGCCTGGGACCGGCCCTGGCACGGAACGGTCATCGGCCTCCTGCTGCTCGGTCAGTTCATCCTGATGCGCCGCCTCCTGGCCGCACCCCGCGAGCGGGCCGCCTGGTACAACGGCACCGGCACCACCCTCTACGTGCTCGGCATGCTGGTGGCGGCCTTCGCCCTCCGGCCCCTGGTCCAGGGAGGTCCATGATGCCGAACCCGACCTTCGGCTGGATCGCCATCGTCCGGCTCGGCCTCGTGCAGACGGCCCTCGGCGCCGTCGTGGTCCTGATGACCTCGACCATCAACCGCGTGATGGTGGTGGAACTCGCCCTGCCGGCCATCGTGCCGGGCGGCCTCATCGCCCTGCACTACGCCGTCCAGGTCCTGCGCCCGCGCTGGGGCTACGGCTCGGATCGCACCGGCCGGCGCACGCCCTGGATCGTGGGCGGCATGGCGGCCCTGGCCCTCGGCGGGTTCGGCGCGGCCGTCGCCACCGCCCTCGCCGAGACGCACGAGGCCGCGGGCCTCGCCCTGGCGGTGGTGTCCTTCCTCACGGTCGGGATGGGCGCGGGGGCCGCCGGGACCTCGCTCCTCGTGCTCCTCGCCACCGGCGTCGACGCCCGCCGGCGCGGAGCCGCCGCCACCGTCGTCTGGGTCATGATGATCGCGGGCTTCGCCATCACGGCGCCGCTGGCCGGGCACTTCCTCGATCCCTTCTCGGGCGACCGCTTGATCGCCGTGTCCGGCACGGTCTCGCTCCTCGCCTTCGCGATGGCGGTCCTGGCGCTGCGCGGCGTCGAGCCGGCAAAAGGGTCGTCCGGCGGCACCGAGGCGGCGGAGAAGCGTCCGTTCCGCGAGGTGCTGGCGCGGGTCTGGGCCGAGCCGGAATCCCGGCGCTTCACGATCTTCATCTTCATGGCGATGCTGGCCTACAGCGCGCAGGAACTCATCCTCGAACCCTTCGCCGGCCTCGTCTTCGCGATGACGCCCGGGGTGACCACCAAGCTCGCGGGCCTGCAGCACGGCGGCGTGCTCGCCGGCATGCTGACCGTGGCGGGCCTCACCATGGGCCTCGGCGGTCCGGTGCTCGGGTCCCTGAAGGTCTGGACCACGCTGGGCTGCCTCGGCTCGGCCCTCGCCCTCCTGGCCATCGCGGCGGGTGGCCTGGCGGGCGCCGACTTCCCCTTGCGGGTGCCGGTCTTCGCCCTCGGCCTGTTCAACGGCATCTTCGCCGTGGCGGCCATCGGCTCGATGATGGCGCTGGCCGGGGCCGGCGGCGAGGCCGAGCGCGGCACGCGGATGGGCGTCTGGGGCGCGGCCCAGGGCGTGGCCTTCGGAGCCGGCGGATTCCTCGGCACCGTCGCGGTGGACCTGGCCCGCCTCGTCACGCCGCGCGTGGTCAACGCCTATGCCAGCGTGTTCGCCGCCGAGGCGCTGCTCTTCGTTCTCGCCGCCGCCCTCGCCCTGCGCATCGCCCATGCTCCCATGACCCAAGCCCCAGCAACCCAGGTGCCGCGGGGCCGGCGTCTTCAATCGTCGTTCGAGACATCGCTATCCACGAGGTGAGATCATGGCGGCCGATCGGGACACCGACCTCGAAACCTATGATGTGGTGGTTGTGGGCGGTGGCCCGGCGGGGGCCACCGCGGCCACCGACCTCGCGCGCAGCGGGCGGCGCGTGCTGCTCCTCGACAAGCCCGGACGGATCAAGCCCTGTGGCGGCGCCATCCCGCCGCGCCTGATCCGCGATTTCGCCATCCCCGACCATCTCCTTGTCGCGCGAATCCGCTCGGCCCGGATGGTCTCGCCCCGGGACAAGCGCGTGGACATGCCGATCGGCGACGGCTTCGTCGGCATGGTCGACCGGGCCGACTTCGATCCCTGGCTGCGGGAGCGGGCCGCCGCCGCGGGCGCGGTGCTCCGGCCCGCCACCTTCCGGCACATCGAGCGCGACGCGGAGGGGGTCGCCGTGCACTACCTCCAGGACGGCTTTCCCCGCGCCGCCCGGGCGCGCCTCGTCATCGGGGCCGACGGGGCGAGTTCGGCGGTGGGCCGCGCCGAGATCCCCGGCCACGCCGCCATGCGGCAGGTCTTCGCCTATCACGAGATCGTCCGCCTGCCCGAGGGGGATGCGCACGACGTCGAGGCCACGCGCTGCGACGTCTATTACCAGGGCAAGCTCTCGCCGGACTTCTACGCCTGGGTGTTCCCGCACGGCGACACGGTGAGCATCGGCACCGGGAGTGCCCGCAAGGGCTTCTCCCTGCGGGGCGCCATCCGGGCCCTGCGCGCCTCCACCGGCCTCGAGGCGGGCGAGACCGTCCGCCGCGAGGGCGCCCCCCTGCCCCTGAAGCCCCTGCGCCGCTGGGACAACGGCCGCGACGTCCTCCTCACCGGGGACGCGGCCGGCATCGTCGCGCCGGCCTCCGGCGAGGGCATCTACTACGCCATGCTCGGCGGGCGCCTCGCCGCCGAGGCAGGCCAAGCCTTCCTCGCCACGGGGCAGGCCCGGGCCCTCGCGGGCGCGCGCCGCAACTTCATGCGGCTGCACGGACGCGTCTTCCTGATTCTGCGGATCATGCAGGCGGTCTGGTATCGCAACGACGGCCTGCGCGAGCGCTTCGTGTCGATCTGCCGGGATCGCGACGTGCAGCAGCTGACCTGGGATTCCTACATGAACAAGGAGTTGGTCCGGGCCAAGCCCGCGGCCCATGCGCGAATCTTCTTCAAGGATCTCGCGCACCTGTTCCGCTGGGTCTCGCCGTGAATCCCGCCATGGCTCTCGACGGGGCGAGCGGCTGGGCGCCGGCCGGAATCGCCGCCGTCACGGCGATCCTGGTGGCGCTGGCGGGTGGCCTCCTGACCACGACCGGGCCCTGGTACCAGGCCCTCAGGCGCCCCGCGTGGAAGCCGCCGGACTGGGCCTTCGGCCCGGTCTGGACCACGATCTTCACGCTGACGGCGATCTCGGCGGTGCTCGCCTGGAACGCCGATGCGAGCCCGGCGGCCCGGGCGGCCCTGGTGGCCGCCTACGCCGTCAACGCCGTGCTGAACATCGCCTGGAGCGGCCTGTTCTTCCGCCTGCGCCGGCCGGACTGGGCCTTCGTCGAGGTGCTGTTCCTTTGGCTGTCGATCGCGGTGCTGATCATCGTCACAGGGCGCGTGCACGGGATGGCTGCCCTTCTCCTGCTGCCCTACCTCCTCTGGGTCGGGATCGCCGCCTGCCTGAACCGGGCGATCGTCCGCCTCAACGGTCCGTTTCGGAGCGCGTGAGCGATGGAGGCCTTTCTCGCCAGCGGTCACCTCGTGGACGCCATCCTGCTCCTCGTGGCCATCGAGGCATTGGGGCTGATCCTGTGGAGCCGTCGGGCGCAGGGCGTCTGGCCGCTCGCGCTCCTGTGCAATCTGACCGCCGGCGCGGCCCTGATGCTGGCGCTGCGCGGCGCCCTGACCGGTGCCGGCTGGCCCGTGATCGCCGGATGCCTCGCCGGGGCCGGGCTGGCGCACCTCACCGAGATGGCGCTGCGCCTCGGCCTCCTCGCCCCGCCCGTCCGCCTTCGCGATCCCCACGACACGCCCATCTGACCACCCCCCGACCCCACAGTTCCGGAGAGACGCCATGGACTACCGCCGCACCGCTCTCCGTCTGGGGACCGGCCTCGTCGTGGGATTGGCCGCCCCGGGCGTCTCGATCCATGGCGCCTCGGCCCAGGATGCCGAGCTGATCAAGCGCGGCGAGTACCTGGCGACCGCCGGAGACTGCGTCGCCTGCCACACGGCACCGGACGGGAAGCCCTTCGCCGGCAACTACGTGCTCAACACGCCGATCGGGAAGATCCGCACGCCGAACCTGACCCCGGACCCGGAGACCGGCCTCGGCCGGTGGAACGCGGACGACTTCTACCGCGCCTTCCACGAGGGCATCACCAAGGACGGCTCCTACCTCTACCCGGCCTTTCCCTTCGCCTGGTACACGAAGGTCACCCGCGCCGATTCCGATGCGATCTTCGCCTATCTGAAGTCGCTGCCGGCGGTGCACGAGCCGCGCAAGCCCTCCGAGATTCCCTTCCCCTTCAACATCCGCACGGCGCTCATCACCTGGCGCACCGCCTTCTTCACGGCCGGCGAATTCCAGCCGGACCCGCAGGCGAGCGCCGAGGTCAACCGCGGCGGCTACCTCGTCGAGGGGCTCGGGCATTGCGGCATGTGTCACAACGCCAACAAGATCGTCGGCAACAGCGGCTTGGCCGGCAAGCTCGGCGGCGGCGTCATCGATGGCTGGTACGCCCCCAACATCACCCCCGATGACCATACCGGCATCGGTGGCTGGAGCGACGACCAGGTCGTGACCTACCTGAAGACCGGCGCCGCCCCGGGGAACCAGCCAGGCGTCGCGGCGGGCCCGATGCGCCAGACCATCCAGGAATCCCTGTCGAAGATGACCGATGCGGACCTGAAGGCGATGGTGGCCTACCTGCGCACGCAGAAGGCCAAGGAGAGCTACAAGGTCAAGGACATCCAGGCCTTCAACCAAGCCGACGCCCCCGGTGCGGCGACCTATCTCAGCTACTGCTCCTCCTGCCACAAGCCGAACGGGAAGGGCGTCGAGGGGGCGATCCCGGCGCTCGCCGGCAACACCTCGGTGCAGGCGCAAGGCCCCGAGACGGTGATCCGCGTCATCCTCGGCGGCCTCTCGGCCCAGAACGGCTACGCGCCGATGCCCGCCATCGGCGCGGGCATGACCGACCAGGAGGTGGCCGACGTCACCGACTACGTCCGCAATGCCTGGGGCAATGCCGCCCCGGTGATCAGCGAGCGCGGCGTCGTCGCCACGGCGCGCAAGGCGACCGAGACGATGCTGGCCGGCACCGCGCCCTGCGCGGAGATCGCCCAGCCGGAGATCGCCAAGGCGGTGGCCGAGTCGGGGGCCGCCCAGAGCCTCGCGGGCCTCGACCCCGAGAACTTCATCCCAATCCTCAACGCGCTCTTGCCGAAGATCAAGGCCGCCGTCCCGGACGCCAAGGGCGACGATATCGTCAACGGGCTGACGACGGCCTTCTGCAAGGCCGGACGGAACGACACGCGCTACGACAAGGCCGGATGGCACGCGGTGATCGGCAGCTTCGCCAGCGTGACCTATGCCCAGCTCAAGAATCCCGAGCTGAAGGCCTCGACCATGGGTTCGACGCCCACGCCCTGACGGGATCGCCTTGAACGGGGCCGGTCGCGAAGACGGTGGATCCTGCGCCGCGGATCCTGCCGCGACGGGTCGCCCGGCACGGGCTCCGCTCCTGCGCCGCGGGTGCGCCTCCCTAGCTCGCCATGGTGACGACGAGCGGGCCGTTGCGGGTGGCGACGACCGTGTGCTCGTACTGGACCGTGGGCGCCTGCGGCCGGCTGTAGAGGGTCCAGGGATCGTCCCCGTCCTCGGCGAATTCGGCCCCGAGGGAGAGGAATGGTTCGACGGTGAAGACCAGGCCCTCCGTCGCGACCCGGCGCTCGGAGGCGTCGGGCCAGGTGGCGATCTCGGTGGGCTCCTCGTGGAGGGAGTGGCCGACCCCGTGGCTCGCCAGGTTGCGCACCAGCGTGTAGCCGTTCCGGCGCGCGAAGGCGCCGACCGCCTGGCCGATGGCGGCGATCGGCTTGCCGGTGCCGACCTGGCGCAGGCCGGTCCACATCGCCCGGCGGCCATCCTTGCACAGCCGCTCCACCGCGCGGGTCACGGGCGGCACGGCGAACGAGGCGCCGGTATCGGCGAAGTAGCCGTCCTTCGCCGCGGAGACGTCGATGTTGACGAGGTCCCCCGGAGCGATCCGGCGGTCCCCCGGGATGCCGTGGGCGACCTCTTCGTTGACGCTGATGCAGGTGGCCCCGGGAAAGCCGTAGGCCAATTCCGGCGCCGGCTGGGCGCCGGCCGCCTCCAGGAGCCGGCGTCCAATCCGGTCCAGCTCCGCCGTCGTCATCCCGGGCTCGATGGCCTTCCCCATCGCGTCCAGCGTCTGGGCAACGATGCGCCCGATCCGCTTCAGCGCCGCCAAGTCGTCGTCGCTCGATACCGTCATGTCGCTGTCCCTCGGGGCCGCCCGAATGGCCGGCCGCGCGCATCGCCGCTCGTCGCGGCATTCCCATAGCGGATCGTCGGCCCCGGGACGACCGGGGGTTCGGCATGGCGGCCATCAGCCTTCATCGGGCGATGCCCCGGCTTGCGGATCGCGCCGGATCGCGTCACCAGCACCGCGATGGCTCAGACGCTTCCCGCCACCGCCGTATCGGACCTGCCGATCGAGGACGCCCTCCCGGCCCTGCGCGACGCCCTCGCCGGAGGGCCGGCCGCGGTGCTGGTGGCACCGCCCGGCGCGGGCAAGACCACCCGGGTGCCGCTGGCCCTCCTCGACGCGCCCTGGCTGCGGCCCTCCCACAAGATCATCCTGCTGGAGCCGCGCCGCCTCGCCGCCCGGGGGGCCGCCGAGCGCATGGCCGCTACGCTGGGCGAGCGCGTCGGCGACACGGTCGGCCTGCGGGTCCGCCTCGGCTCGAAGATCTCCGGCCGTACCCGGATCGAGGTCGTCACCGAGGGCGTCTTCACCCGCATGATCCTCGACGACCCGGAACTCACGGGCATCGGCGCCGTCCTGTTCGACGAGTTCCACGAGCGCTCCCTCGACGCGGATCTCGGCCTCGCCCTGGCGCTCGATACGCAAGGAGCGCTGCGCGAGGACCTGCGGATCCTCGTCATGTCGGCGACCCTCGACGGCGCACGGGTCGCCGGCCTACTCGGGACAGCGCCGGTGATCGAATCGGAGGGGCGCGCCCACCCGGTGGAGACGCGGTACTGGGATCGCGACCCGAACCGGCGCATCGAGGAGGTCATGGCCGAGGCCATCCTGCGGGCCCTGCGCGCCGATCCGGGCTCGGTCCTGGCCTTCCTGCCGGGCCAGGGCGAGATCCGCCGGGTCGCGACGCTGCTGGCCGACAAGGTCGACGCCGTCACCGAGATCGCGCCGCTCTACGGTGCGCTGACGCCCGCCGAGCAGGACCGCGCCGTGGCGCCCGCGCCGCCGGGCCGGCGCAAGGTGGTGCTCGCGACCAGCATCGCCGAGACTTCGCTGACCATCCAGGGCGTGCGCATCGTCGTCGATTCCGGACTGTCGCGCGTCCCCGTCTACGAGCCCGGCCTGGGGCTGACCCGCCTCATCACGGCGCGCGCCTCCCGGGCCTCCGTGGACCAGCGCCGGGGGCGCGCCGGCCGCACCGAGCCCGGCATCTGCCACCGCCTCTGGGCGGAGGCCGCCACCAACGCCCTCGAGCCCTTCACCCGCCCGGAGATCCTCGCCGCCGACCTCTCGGGCCTGGTGCTCGACTGCGCCGCCTGGGGCGTGTCCGATCCGGCGACCCTCGCCTTCCTCGACCCGCCGCCCGCGCCCGCCCTGACCGAGGCGCGGGCGATGCTGCGCGACCTCGGAGCGATCGAGGTCGACGGGCGGCTCACGGAGACCGGCCGGGCCCTGCGCGCCCTGCCCCTGCCGCCGCGCCTCGCCCGCATGGTCGTCGGCGCAGCGGGATACGGCACGGCCCGCGCGGCGGCGGATCTCGCGGCGGTGCTGGTCGAGCGCGGCCTCGGCGGGGACGACACCGACGTGACCCATCGGGCCGAGCGCTACGGCCGCGACCGCGCCCAGCGGGCCGCGGACATGCGCCGCCTCGCCCAGGGCTGGGCCCGACAGGCGGAGGGCTTCGCCGGCAAACTGATCAGCGCACCGGCCGGCCTCGACATGAGCGAGGCCGGACCGCTCCTCGCCCTGGCCTATCCCGACCGCGTCGCCCGCGCCCGCGGCCGTGACGGCGAGTTCGTAATGGCCAATGGCCGGGCCGGGCGCGTCGATGCGGCCTCCGCCCTGGCCCGCGCGCCCTTCCTCGTCGTCGCCGAGCTCACCGGCAGCGCCGCCCAGGGGCGCATCCTGTCGGCGGCCCCGATCACCCTGGAGGCGATCGAGGCGTTGTTCGGACCGGCGATCGAGGCGGCGACGCAGATCGCCTTCGATCGGAGCGCCCGCGCCCTGCGGGCCCGCTCCCTGCGGCGCCTCGGAGCGCTCACCCTGGGGGAGCGAACCCTGCCCGTCCCGGCCGACCTCGCCTCGGCGGAGATCCTAGCGCGGGGCGTCGGCGAGATCGGTCTCCAGGCCCTGCCGTGGACGCCCGCGCTGACGCAGTGGCGCGCCCGCCTGCAGTTCCTGCGCACGGCCGATCCCGAGACCTGGCCCGACCTGTCCGACGCCCACCTCGTGTCCACGATCGAGGCCTGGCTGGCGCCCGAGATCGTCGGGCGCACCAGCCTCGATGCGATCGGTGCCGACGACCTGGCGCGCGCCCTCCAGGCGCTCCTGCCCTGGTCCCTGCGCGCCCGGCTCGATGCGGAAGCCCCGACACACGTCGAGGTACCCACCGGCTCGCGCATCGCCCTCGATTACGAGGCCGAGGGCGGGCCGGTGCTCGCCGTCCGGGTGCAGGAGCTGTTCGGGCTCGAACGCCATCCGAGCATCGCCGGGGGACGCATCCCCCTGGTGCTGCACCTGCTCTCGCCGGCCTCGAGGCCGATCCAGATCACCCGCGACCTGCCGGGTTTCTGGCGCGGGTCGTGGAGCGCGGTGCGCTCGGAGATGCGCGGGCGCTATCCCCGCCATCCCTGGCCCGAGGACCCGATTGCCGAGCCGCCCACCCGGCGGGTGAAGCCGAGGGGCACGTGAGCGAACGCCTCCACTCCCCCCTCGCCCTCTACGATCCGCGCGGGCGGCTCGCGGTCTCAGCCTACCGGTACCTGCTGATCCGCGCGCTGCTCCTCGGCTCCGGGCTGCTCTGCCTCGGCATCTGGCTCGCGAGCCTCGGCCTGCGCTGGGTCGGGTTCCTCGCGGTCGCCGGGATCCTGCCGGTGATGGGGGCGACGGCGATCCAGACGGTCCGGCGCCTGCACGACCGGAACCGCAGCGGCGGCTGGCTCGGCCTGTATGTCCTGGCGGAAACCGTCGGCGTCCTGCCCCTGGAGCGGGCCGTCGACACCCATCCCCTCCCCGTCATCGCCCTCGTGGCGGCGATGCTCGGCGTCTTCGTCTGGTTCTTCGTCGAGACGGTGTTCCGGGCGGGGAGCCCCGGGACCAACCGGTACGGTCCGGTCCCCGCAGCGCCTTGAGCGGGTCAGGCCGCGCGCCGGGCGGCCAGGACGATGCGGGCGGCGCTCCGGCTCGGGGGCTCGTCGTCCGGCAGGCGCATCAGGCTGTCGATGCGGGCGAGCGCATCGACCTGCGCCTCCCGCGCCGGCTCACCCGCGAGGAGCGGCGCCACCGCTTCGGCGAGGCGTGCAGCCGTGCACTCGGCCTGGATGAATTCCGGCATGGCATTCCGCCCGAGGATCAGGTTCGGCAGCACGATCGTGGGCACCTGGATGAGGCGGCGGGCCACCGCCTCCTCGATCCGCGAGACCTTGTAGGCGACCACCATCGGCACGCCGGCCAAGGCCAGCTCCAGGGTGACGGTGCCCGAGGCCGCCAGGGCCGCCCGGGCCCGGCGGAAGGTGGCGTGCTTGGCCGCCTCGCCGTGCACGAGGGTGACCGGGCTGTCCCACGACAGCGCGAGGCGCTCGATCAGGGCCCTGTGCCGGGTCACCGCCGGCAGCACCGCCTCGATCGGCCCGAAGCGCGCCGTGAGCCGCGCCAGGGTGGCGCCGAAGACCGGCATCAGTCGCTCGATCTCCGAGCGGCGCGAGCCCGGCAGGATCGCCAGGACCGGCTGCCCCGCCATGCGGGCCTCGGCCTCGACGGGGTCCGGCCGCAGCTCCCCGAGCCGCTCGATCAGCGGGTGGCCGACATAGGTGCAGGCGGGGCCGTTGAGGCGCCGGTGCGCCTCCGGCTCGAAGGGAAGGAGGGCCAGGACGTGGTCGATGAAGGGGCGCATCTTCGCCGCCCGCCACGGACGCCAGGCCCAGACGCTCGGGGAGACGTAGTCGACGATGGGCAGGTCCGGCATCCGCTTGCGTACCCGCGAAGCGACCGCGTGGGTGAAGCCGGGGCTGTCGATGATGACGAGGACGTCCGGCCGGGCCTCGACGACGTCGCGCACGGTCTGGCGGATACGGCGCAGCAGGGTGCGCAGGCGGGCGGCCACCGGCAGGTAGCCCATCACCGCCACGTCATCGATGGGAAACAGCGAGGCGAAGCCCTCCGCCACCATGGCCTCGCCGCCGACGCCGCCGAAGCGGATCGGCCGGTCGGACAGCTCGCGCAGGCCGCGCATCAGCTTGGCCCCGAGCTGATCCCCGGAATCCTCGCCGGCCACCAGCCAGATCGTCCGCTCGCTGTGCGGTGCGTTCATGATCCCGATCCCGTTCCGGCCTCCGGGCCGCCCGCGTCGGCGCCGAGGCCGAGGAGAAAGAGGCCCGCCCGGTCCGCGGCCGCGATTGTGGCCGGACGGTCGATGATCAGGGTGAAGGCCGCCTGGATGGCGAGGCCGGCGCAGCCCGCCGCCGCCGCGTTCGCCACCGTGCGGGGGCCGATCGCCGGCAGGTCGACGCGCAGGTCCTGACCGATCTTGGCGCATTTCACCAGCACGGTGCCGGGCTGCGCGCTGCCGTAGCCGAAGGGGCGGCGTCCGAGCATCCGGGCCCGGGCCAGCATCCGGTCGGTCCCCTCCGGACCCTCGACGGCCAGGGCCCGCTGCCCGACGACGACGGAGGCCTGGCCAACATCGAAATCCGACAGGGCCGCCAGTAGGGCGCGGCCGGTGACGATGGACTCCCGCGCCGCGGCATCGGGCGCGTGCCGGCCGAGCAGGCCCTCGGGCGTGAGAAGATCCGGGGCGACCTCGTGGACGCCGACCACGCCGTGGCCGTGCTCTTCCAGGAGCGCCAGGGCGCCGCGCAGGAGGCGGTCGTCGCCCCCGCCGGAGATGGCCTTGAGGGCGTCGCGGTTGCGCAGGGCCGCGGCGGCGTTGAGGATCGCGGCCGGGTTCGGCCGGGACACGCCGCCGGCCGGCACCACGGCGACCGGCCCCCAGGCCTTGAGGATCGCCAGGATGCCGGCGATGTCGAGGAGGTCGACGGTGGCGTCCGCACGGGCGCGCATCGCCCGCTCGGCGAAGCCCCGGATGGCCAGGACGCGGAACGGCCGTCCGGCCCGGTCGAGGGAGGTGGCCACGAGTTCCGGCAGGCGGCCGGCGCCCGCCACCAGGACCAGCGCCGCCGGTGCGGACGCGATGCGCGCCGCCGGCACCGGGTTCGCGCTCAAGCGGCGCCCGGCGTCTCGCGCGGGGTGCAGAGCGAACGCTTGCCGCCGGCGCGGATGAAGGCGACGATCTCGGCCACGGCGCGGTGGGTCTCAAACTCGGCGGCGACGTCCTCGAGCCGCTCCATCAGCGTGCCCTCGTTGGCGAAGAGCAGCCGATAGGCACGCCGCAGGGTGTGGATGTCCTCCCGGGCGAAGCCACGCCGCTGAAGGCCGATGATGTTGAGGCCCGATAGGTAGGCCCGGTTGCCCAGGGCCATCCCGTAGGGGATGCAGTCGTTCTCCAGTCCCGACAGGCCGCCGACGAAGGCGTGCGCCCCGACGCGCGCGAACTGGATCACGGCGGCACCGCCGCCGAGGATGGCGTAGTCGCCGACGCTGCAATGGCCGGCGAGCATGACGTTGTTCGAGAACACGACGCCGTCGCCGACCCGGCAATCGTGCCCGACATGCGAATTGGCGAGGAAGGTGCAGTGATCGCCGACCGTGGTCTCGAGCCCACCCCCGGCCGTGCCGGGATTCATGGTCACGCCCTCGCGGATCAGGCAATCGGCGCCGATCGTGAGGGTCGAGGCCTCGCCCTTGAACTTCAGGTCCTGCGGCGGATGGCCGATGGAGGCGAAGGGATAGAGCCGGGTCCGGGGGCCGATCGTGGTCTGGCCGGCCACCACGACGTGGCTGACCAGATCGCAGCCCGCCCCGAGGGTCACGGCCGGGCCGACATGGCAGAACGGACCGATCCGGACGCCCTCGCCCAGGGTCGCGCCGTCCTCGACCACCGCGCTCGGATGGATCTCCGCGGCGGCGCTCACTCCGTCACCAGCATCGCGCCGATCTCGGCCTCGGCGACGAGGACGCCGTCGACCCGCGCCTCGCCCCGGAACCACCACATGGTCCGCCGGTGGTTCGTCTTGGTCATGTGGTAGCGCACGGTGTCGCCGGGCACGACGGGCTTGCGGAACTTGCACTTGTCGATGGTCATGAAGAACACCTGCTTGGTGCGCAGCTCGTCGCTCATGATGTGGCGGCAGCAGATCGCGCCCGCGGTCTGGGCCATGCCCTCGATCAGCAGGACGCCGGGAAACACCGGCAGGCCGGGGAAATGCCCGGTGAATTGCGGCTCGTTGATCGTGACGTTCTTGATCCCGACGCAGCTCCGGTCGCCGTCGATCTCGACGATCCGGTCGATCATCAGGAAGGGATAGCGGTGCGGCAGGAGTTCCAGAACCGTCTGGATGTCAGCCGAGCCGAGTTCACGCGGCATGTCGCTCATCGATTGCAATACCCTGCTGCGCGTCGGCGCCTCCGCCGCCCGCCTTTTTCCCGTGTGTCGCCAGACCTGGAGGATGCGCCTTCATTCGGCAGAAGCCCGGCGGATGCAAGCCCTCGGCGACGAATGCGGCGGCAACATGCCCTCCCCGCGCCCGGATGGACGCGGCCGCGCCTCACGCCTTCGGCTCGTCTCCGCCGGTGGACCGCTCGGCCAGGCGCGCCAGCGTGGTCAACTCGCGGAACCAGGCCCTCACGGGCTTGGCCGGGGTCCCGCCCCATCGGCTGCCCGGGGGGACGTCGCGGTTCACGTTCGACGACCCCGCGATCTGGGAGCCCATGCCGATCCGCAGGTGGCCGACGACGCCGACCTGACCACCCAGGACGACGTAGTCCTCGAGGGTGGTGGAGCCGGAGATCCCGACTCCCGAAACGATCACGCAGTGGCGTCCGACGACGACATTGTGGGCGATCTGCACGAGGTTATCGATCTTGGTGCCCTCACCGATGATGGTGTCGCGGCTGGCGCCACGATCGATCGTGGTGTTGGCGCCGATCTCGACATCGTCCTGAACGATGACCCGGCCGATCTGGGGCACCTTCAGGTGCCCGCCGGGGCCCATGGCGAAACCGAAACCGTCCTGCCCGAGGCGGGCGCCCGGATGGATGATGACCCGGTTGCCCAGGAGGGCGTGGGTCAGGGTGGCCCCGGCCCCGATCGCACAGTCGCGCCCGATCCGGACGCGGGGGCCGATGCTGGCATTCGGCCCGATGACGGTGCCGGAGCCGATCTCGGCACCGGGGCCGACGACGGCCCCCGGATCGACCCGCACGCCGGGTTCGAGGCGGGCCTCGGGATGGATGTGCGCGCCCGGGGCGACGCCGGTGGAGCCGAAGAGCGAGGCGGGCCGCATCGCCTCCGGATGAAGCCGGGCCAGCAGGCCGGCATAGATCCGGTAGGGATCCCGCAGGACGAGGGCCACGGTCTCGGCCGGGACGCGTGGGGCGAACCGGGGCGACACGAGGCAGAGCCCCGCCCGGGTCGCCGCGAGGGCGTCGCCGTAGCGGGCGTTGTCCATGTAGGCGACGTCGGCCGGCGTGGCGGATTCCAGCGGCGCGGCGCCGGTGATCACGCCGTCGGGGTTCGCCCCCTGGGGAAGCGAAACGCCAGCAGCCTCGGCGATGGCGCCGAGGCTGAGGGTTGTGGTCGCGGAGAAGAAGATCGGATCTGACATGCCGTCACAACGTGCTGCCTCCCCGAAAGGAGGCAGCGCTCCGGGTCAGAACCGCGAGCCGCCGGAGAACCGGAAGGCCTGGAGCTGATCCTTGCCGACGCGGCCGAGGTAGTTGCCGGTCGCATCGTAGGCCTTCACACCTTCATCCTTCGAGAGGGCGTAGGCGTAGTCGAAGCGGATCGGACCCAGCGGCGAGTTCCAGAGGATCGACGCGCCGACCGAGGAGCGGATCGTCATCTTGTCGCGCACGTTCACGCATTCGGGTTCGACGCCGATGGTGTTCTGGTTGAAGTTACAGGCGCCGCCCGGAGCGATACCGTTGATGAAGGCATCGCCGTTCACGTTGAACTGCGTCCGGCCGTTATAGCCGAACAGCGTACCGGCATCGGCGAACACCGCGCCCTTCAGGCCGAGATCGCGCGGCACGCCGGGAAGCGGGAACTGAACTTCGACCGTACCGCCGAAGTAGGTCGAGCCGCCGATGGCGTTCGAGCGGCTGTCGCTGATGCCGACGTCGCGCGGACCGATGCCGTTGGGCGCGAAGCCGCGGACCAGCGACGGTCCGAGGAAGAACTGGTCGGTGATGCGCAGGGGCTGGTCGTTCAGCGCCGTGATGTGACCGCCCTGGAAGCGGACGAAGCCGACCACGTCCTCGTAGAGTTCCTTGTAGTACCGGGCGTCGCCGGTCACGCGGAAGAACTTCGAGTCGCCGCCCAGGCCCGCGACGTCGGGCTTCAGCTCGGCGTAGAGACCGTTGCGGGGCGAGCCCAGGTTGTCGAGGGTCGAGTAGGCCAGCGTCAGGCCGGCGAGCGAGGTCAGCGTGCTGCCCTGCGAACCCTTGAGCGCGATCGAGGCTTCGCCGTCGAGGGCACAGTTCGGGTAGATCGCCTGACCACCGACGTTTCGCACCGGGTCACCCGGGTTCAGACCCGGAAGCGTCGCGTTCGCGGCGTAGGTCGCGGTGTAGCCGGAAATCGGGTTCGAACAGTCGTTGTACGGCCGCTTGACCGTGTTCGGGACCTTCAGCTCGGTGTTGTAGAGTGAGTAGCGCAGCGTGATGCCGAACTCTTCGGTGATCGGCAGGCCGACGCGGAGCTGGCCGCCATAGACCGTGGTCTCGTAGCGCGAGTAGCGGGTCTGGTCGCTGTACTTGTAGAAGGCGTCGAAGCCGGCGGCGAGACGGTAGCCGAGGAAGTACGGCTCGGTGAACGAGAAGTCGAAGCCGCGCGAGTACTGGCCACCGGTACCGGCCACGCGGACGTACTGGCCGCGTCCGAGGAAGTTCGACTCCGAGATCGAGACCTCGCCGATGATGCCGTCCTGGGTGGAGTAGCCGCCCGCCACCGAGAACGAGCCCGTGGGCTGATCCTCGACGTCGATGTTGATGATCACGCGGTCGGCCGAGGAGCCCGGCTCGTTGGAGAAGCGCACCTTCTTGAAGAAGCCGAGGCCGTTCAGGCGCCGCTCGGCCCGGTCGGTCAGCACCCGGTTGTAGGCATCGCCCTCGGTGATATCGAGCTCGCGCCGGATCACGTAGTCGCGGGTGCGGGTGTTGCCGCGGATGTTGATGCGTTCGACGTAGACGCGCGGGCCGTCCTCGACCACGAAGCCCAGGGCCACGGTGTGGGTGGCGCGGTCGCGCTGGCCAGTGGGACGCACCTGGGCGAAGGGGTATCCCTGGCGCCCGACCTGGTTGGTCACGCCGTTGAGGGTCCGCTCCACGTCCTCGGCGTTGTAGACGTCGCCGACCTGGGCGCGGATCTCGCCGTCGAGGGTCTGGGTGTCGAGGCCCGGCAGGCGGGAATCGATCGCCACCGCGCCGACGCGGTACTGCTCGCCCTCATCGACGGTGACGGTGACGACCCAGCCGGCATCGCCCTCGCCCTCGACATAGCGGGCATCGGCGTTGACGACGCGGAAGTCGGCGTAGCCGTTCTTCAGGTAGTAGCGCCGGACGATGTCGAGGTCGTTGGTGATGCGATCCGGGTCGTAGACGTCGGACGTCTTGATGAAGCTGAGGAAGTTCATCTCCGAGGAGGACATCAGCTCGCGCAGCTTGGACGACGAGTAGGCGCTGTTGCCCACGAAGTTGATCGCCTTGATGCCGGTCTTGTCGCCTTCCTCGATCACGTAGATCACGTCGAGGCGGCCGTTCGGCAGGTCCACCGTCCGGTAGGTCACCTTCGCCGTCCCGCGGCCCGCGCGGCGGTAGACTTCCTTGATGCGCTGGATGTCGGCCTGGACCACGGCCTCGCTGAAGGCGCCGCGCGCCTTGGCCTCGACCTCGCCCTCGAGGGTGGCCTTCTCGATCTTCTTGTTGCCCTCGAACACCACCCGGTTGATCAGGTTGTTCTCGCGGACGCTGACGACGGTGCTGGCGCCGCTGCGGGAGACCTTCACGTCGGAGAACATGCCGCTCGCCAGCAGGTTGCGGCGGGCTTCCTCGGGCGAGCCGGAGGCGGTGCCGGTCACGTAGGACCGGATGGTGTCGGCATCGACACGCTTGTTACCCTGGACGACGATCTGCTGCGCCTGAGCGGTTCCACCGAGAACAAGGCCAGCGGCCGCCGCGGCGACTAGGACGATGGTCTGTTCCGCCGACTTACGCCGGCGCTTCCCCGTCATCGACATCATGTAATCGCCCGTCTCTTTATATCTTCAGCGCGAGTTTGCACCCGCAATCAGGCGTCCGTTTTCCGGGCGTCCTGACATCTGGTCCCAAGCTCAGCTTCTATCGGGATTCCCGCGTTAAGCAAACGCCGGGGGGTCCTGCACACCGGGGATTTTGGGGAGACGTGGCCTTCCGGTCACTTAACGCCCCGGCCCGATCGTCGAACAGGGTCAACAAACGGTTGCGCGCGAAACCCGAAGGTTCCGCGCGCGCGACGGATTGTGGTTAAGATCGAGGCGGTTGCGTGTCCCGTAGCGGGACCGGAGCGCGAACGCCGGACGGTCCCGTCCGGTCGCGCTCAGGTTCCGCGTGCGCCCCAGGACGCGCCGAGGTTGAGGATGTCGTTCCAGGCGGCGAACAGCATGAGGAACAGCACGAGGGCGAGGCCGATGCGGAAACCGATCTCCTGGGCCCGCTCGCTCAGCGGCCGGCCGCGGACGGCCTCGAAGGCGTAGAACAGCAGGTGGCCCCCATCGAGCAGGGGCACGGGGAAGAGGTTGAGGAGGCCGATCGAGACCGAGAGCAACGCGATCAACCCGATCAGGCCCCCGAGGCCGCCGCTCTGGGCCACGGCACCCGACACGCGGGCGATCCCGATCGGTCCGGAGAGCTGATCGGGGGATTCCCGGCCGGTGACCAGCTTGCCGATGTAGTCGATCGTCCGGTCGACCACGAAGTAGGTCTCGTAGGTCCCGAGGCCGAGGGACTGGACCGGGCCGTAATGCACGAGCTTCGCCTCGCTCGCCTTCGGACCCTGGATCCCGAGCCGGCCGAAGCGGTGACGACCGAACGGCGTCACATCCTCCTTGCGCTCGGGCACGGCCACGAGCTCGCGGGTCTCGCCGCCGCGCTCGACCGTGAAGGTCAGGCTGGAGCCGGCCGCCCCCGAAACCGTCCGCTGCATGTCGGTGAAGCTGTTGACCCGCGATCCGCCGATGGCGCGGATCACGTCGCCGGGCTCGAAGCCGGCCCGGGCGGCGGCACTGTCGGGCATCACGGCCTCGACGCGGGCCGGCGTCTCGTAACGCCCTCCGAAATAGATGGCGCCGGAGAACAGCGCGATGGCGAGGATGAAGTTGGCGATCGGTCCCGCGGCCACGATGGCGGCGCGCTTCGGCAGGGGCTGCGTCGGGAAGCTGGTGGCCCGCTCCTGTGGGGACATGCGGGCCAGGGCCTCGGGATCCGGAGCGCTGGCGCCGTTGGCGTCGCCGTGGAACTTCACGTAGCCGCCGAGGGGGATCGCCGAGAGCTTCCAGCGCGTCCCATGCCGGTCGTTGAAGCCGAACAGTTCCGGTCCGAAGCCGAGGGAGAAGGCGTGAACGCCGACCCCGCACCAACGCCCCACCAGGAAATGTCCCATCTCGTGCACGAACACGACGATGCTCAGCACGATCAGGAAGGGGATCACGGCGCCGAAGAAGCCGCTCGCCGTGCCGCCCATGGCGTTCAGAAAGTCCATTGGTCGATCCTCTCGGCCTCCCCCGGGGCCGTCGCTCCGCTGTAGCAGATCGGATGCGTCGAACGCGAACGCAAACCTTTTGGCCGGGGTTTGCGGTCGCAGGGGCGCATCGCGCGGCGCTGTCCCCGCATTCCCGGGGTCAGGGTAAAGAACCGCGCCGGCTTCGGATGCGCGCTCGACGTCCTCAGTGCCCGCCGCCGCCGGCCGCCGCACGGGGCCGCCGGATGAAGGGCACGGCGCAGGCCATGGCCACGAACAGGACGGTCAGAACAAGGAAGACGTCGGTGAATCCCATCACCAGACCTTGGACCCGTACGGTGTTCATCATGGCCTTCAGCGCCATCGCGTCGGCATCGCCGCCGAGCACCTCGAACTGCCGGCGGGTCATGTCCAGGCGCTCCAGCACGGCGGTGTTGGTCCAGGTGAAGCGCTCGTGCAGGCGGGCGAGGTGAAGGTCCCAGCGGTCGTTCAGGACGGTGTTGATCAGCGCGAGCCCGACGGCCCCGCCGAGGTTGCGGGTGAGGTTGTAGAGGCCCGAGGCGTTCTTCATGCGCGCCGGCGGCAGGGTGCCGAGGGCGATGTTGTTGATCGGGATCATGCACAGCATCAGCGAACAGCCCCGCAGGATCTGCGGCACCAGGAGTTCCCAGAAGTCCCAGTCCTTGGTCAGGCCCGTGACCATCCAGGTGCCGGTGGCGAACCCGAGGAAGCCGAGCGCCATCATCAGGCGCGGGTCGACCTTGCCCGAGAAGCGCCCGGCGATCGGCGCGGTGGCGAACATGCAGAGGCCCGAGACGAACATCGTCTCGCCGATCTGGAGCGCCGAGTAGCCACGCACCCGCCCGAGATAGACCGGGTAGAGGTAGGTCAGGCCGTAGAGGCCGATGCCGAGGACGAAGCTGAAGAGGCAGCCGGCCGTGAAGTTGCGATCGGAGAAGGCGCGCAGGTCGACGATGGGCTCGGCGGCCGTGAAGGCCCGCCAGAAGAAGGCGGGTCCGGCGGTCAGGCACACCACCGCGCAGGCGAAGACCGCCTCGTCGGCGAGCCAATCATGGTTCGGACCTTCTTCCAGCACGTATTCGAGGCAGCCGAGCATCAGCGCCATGAACACGAGGCCGAACCAGTCGAAGCGCTTGAACAGGGTCAGGTTCGGCTCGTCGAAATCGACCAGCAGGTAGGTCGAGACCGTCACGAAGATCCCCGGCACGACGTTGACGAGGAACAGCCAGTGCCAGTCGAACAGGTCGGTGAGGTAACCGCCCACCGTCGGCCCGATGGTGGGCGCGAGCGTCGCCACGAGGCCGATCATCGGCGAAACGATGGAGCGCTTCGAGGGCGGGAAGATCGTGAAGGCGGAGGCGAAGACCGTGGGGATCATACCGCCGCCGATGAAGCCCTGCGCGGCCCGCCAGACGATCATCTCGTCGATCGAGGTGGAGGTGGCGCACATCAGGCTCATCAGCGTGAAGCCGCCGGCCGAGATCACGAACATCCAGCGCGTCGAGACGACCCGCGACAGGAAGCCGGAGAGCGGGATCGAGATCACCTCGGCGATGAGGTAGCTGGTCTGGACCCAGGGGATCTCGTCGCCCGAGGCCGACAGGCCGGCCTGGATCTCGGCGAGCGACGCCGAGACGATTTGGATGTCCAGGATCGCCATGAACATCCCGAACACCATGCAGACGAACGCCACCATCCGGCGGCGGTCGAGCGGCGGTTCGGCGGCCGGTGCGGCCGGTCCCAGGGTGGCGGTCGCGGCCATCGCTGGCCCCTAGTGCCGGGCGGCCGTGCGGAGGCGGTCGTCTCCGGCCGCGGTCTCGGCGTTCTCGCGGGTGTCCACCCGGACGGTCACGGACAGGCCGGGCCGCAGGAGGCCCGCTCGGGCAACGTCCGCCGGTACGTGGACCCGCACCGGCAGGCGCTGGACGATCTTGGTGAAGTTGCCGGTGGCGTTGTCGGGGGGCAGCAGGCTGAAGACCGAGCCGGAGGCGGGGGAGAGCGACTCGACCTCGCCGACGATATCGCGATCCGGATAGGCATCCACCGCGATGTGCACGCGCTGGCCCGGATGCATGCGCTCGACCTGGGTCTCCTTGAAGTTCGCGTCGATGCGGACGCTCTCCAGGGGAACCAGGGCGGCGATGCGCGAGCCCGGGGAGACATAGGCGCCGGCCTCCGCGGCCTTGTTGCCGATCACGCCGTCGAAGGGCGCCCGGATCGTCGTGAAGTCCAGATCGCGCGCGGCCCGTGCCTCGGCGGTGCGCAATTCGGCGGCGAGGCCCTCCGCCTCCTTGCCCTGCGCGCGCAGCACCTCGACATTGGCGCGCATGGCCACCAGGGCGGCCTCGGCCCCCTTCACGGCGGCGTCCGTCCGGTCGCGGTCGGCCCGCGCCTGCTCGATCCGCGCCTTGGCGACGAAGTCGACCTTCTCGAGCTGCTGCTGGCGGGCGTAATCGGCCGTGGCGCGGACCGCATCGGCCCGGTTGGCATCGATCTGGGCCGAGGCCTGCAGCATCTGCGCCTGCGCCGCCTCGACCTGCCGGGCGATCCGGGCGATGGCCGCCTGCTGGGTGACGAGCTTGTCGTGGGCGGCCTGCGCGGCGAGGCGGTAATCGCCGTCGTCGATCCGGGCGATGACGTCGCCCCTGTGCATCATCTGCCCGTTCACGACCGGAACCGCCGCGAGATAACCCGGGATCTTGGCGGCCAGGACCGAGATGTCGGCCTGGACATAGGCGTCGTCGGTGCTGACGAAGAACCGTCCGACGGTCCACCAGGCCTGCGCCTTGTAGGCCCCCCCGCCGAGGGCGGCGAGGAGCAGCGTCGCCAGAACGACGTTGCGCGTCCGCCGGGGCTTGACGCGGGCTTCGCCCGTCGACGGCGCGATGACCGCCGGCGTCATCGGCTGGGCCGGCGCGGCGGCCGGTGACGCCGAGACAGTCCGCGTCTCGACGGCATCGGCTCGGATGGCGTCGCCTTGAGCCGGCTCGGCCCGAAACCCGTCGTCCTGGCGCAAGCTCATGGCATCGATCTCACGGCTTCGATCCCGTTCTTCGAGAGAATTGACCGAACCGTTCGGTCATTTTCGGGCCTGCGAACGCTGGCGCGACCCACGGCCTTGGGATATTGTGACCGAACCGTTCGGTCAATGAGGGTCAGGGCCATGGCGACCGCACAGGCCCCGCGCGATGCGCGGGAGCGCACATCGGGGGAGACCGACAAGCGTCGCCAGATCCTCGACGGGGCGCGCGCGGTCTTCATGGCATCGGGTTTCGACGGGGCGAGCATGGGCGAGATCGCCAAGGCGGCGGGCGTCTCGAAGGGGACCCTCTACGTCTACTTCGACAGCAAGGAGGCGCTGTTCGAGGATCTGGCGCTCGCCGAGAAGCGGGGTCTCGCGGAGGTGCTGTTCCGGCTCGATGCGGACGATCCCGACGTGCGGGGCGTCCTCACCCGTCTCGGCCGGAGCTACCTTGCCGAGATGATCCGGCCGGAGCACGTCACGGTGATTCGGATGGTCATCGGCGCCTGCGAGAAGTTCCCGCGCCTGGGCCAGGCCTATTTCGAGGCCGGGCCGGTGCAGGGCACGACGCGCTTGGCCGCCTATCTCGATGCGCAGGTCGCGGCGGGGCGCCTGCGCCCGGCCGGTACGGATCTGGCCGCGCGCCAGTTCCTGCAGATCTGCCAGGCCGGTCTCCTGACGCGCCTCCTCTTCAACGCCGGCGACGGCGTCTCCGAGGCGGAGATCGAGCACAACGTCAGCGAGGCCGTGCGCGTCTTCCTGGCGGGCTACAGCCCCGAGGCCTGAGCCCGGGCTCAGGCCGCCGCGACGGCCTGGCTGCTCCAGCGGCGCACCTCGGCATCGATGGCCAGGGCCTCGTCGACATCCTCGGGCGCGGTCCGGTACTGGCCGGCGAAGTGCGCGCAGGCGCGCTCGACCAGGTCGGCGATGCCGTAGAAGCCGATCGCGCCCTTGATGAAGGCCGCGACCGCGATCTCGTTGGCCGCGTTCATCACGGTGGGTGCGGCGCCCCCGGCGGCGAGCGCCGCCCTGGCGATCGCCAAGCAGGGGAAGCGCGCCTCGTCGGCGGCCTCGAAGGTCAGGCTGCCGGCGGCGGCGAGATCGAGATGGCGGCCGCGGGCGATCGTCAGGCGCTCGCCGAGACCGAGGCAATGGGCGATCGGCACTCGCATGTCCGGCATGGCGAGGCCCGCGGTCACCGCTCCGTCGCGCCAGTAGACGAGGCCGTGCACGATCGATTGCGGATGGACGATGACATCGAGGCGCTCGGGTTCGAGGGCGAACAGGTGGTGCGCCTCGATCAGCTCCAGCCCCTTGTTCATTAGGGAAGCCGAATCGATGTTGATCTTCATGCCCATCGACCAGGTCGGGTGGGCCGCCGCTTCCGTGGGCGACGCGGCGGCGATGCGCTCGCGCGTCCAGGTCCGGAACGGACCGCCCGAAGCGGTGATGGTCATCTTCGCCACGTCGTCGAGGCGGCCGTCACCCAGGGCCTGCGCGAGGGCGTTGTGCTCGGAATCGACCGGCAGCAGGGTGGCGCCGTAGCGTTTGGCGTCGCGCATGAAGGCGTCGCCGGCGCAGACCAGGCTCTCCTTGTTGGCGAGGGCGACGGTACGCCCGAGCTTCAGCGCCGCGTGCGTCGGGCGCAGACCGGCGGCCCCGCTCACGGCCGCCACCACGATGTCGGCATCCCGGGCAACCGCCTCGAGGACGGCGCCCTCACCGGCCCCGTTCGGGATGCCGGTATGGGCCAGGGCGTCGCGCAGGGCCGGACCGGCGGACGCGTCGGCCAGGGCCACGAAATCGGGCTGCAGGTTGCCGGCGAGCCGGGCGATGGCCTCGACGTCGCGCCCCGCCACGAGACCGCCGATGCGGAAGCGGTCGGGATGCTGAAGCAGCAGGTCGACGGTCGATTGGCCGATGGAGCCGGTGGCGCCGAGAATGGTGACGGTCAGCAACGGAAGGGTCCTTCAGGCCGCCGCGAGGCGGCGGGCGATGAGATAGAGGCCGACCAGGACGGCCACGGCGAAGAAGCCGTCGAGGCGATCCATGACGCCGCCATGGCCGGGAATGGAACGGCCCGAATCCTTCACGCCGTAGCGGCGCTTGAGGGCGGATTCCGCGAGATCCCCGCCCTGGCTCAGGATGGAGGCGGTGGCGCTGACGAGGGCGACGAGGGCGAGCGAAGTGGTCGCGAGGTCGCTCCAGCCATGGTCGCGCGCGACCATCACCAGGGCGACACCAGCCAACGTGCCCGCCGCGAGGCCGCCGAGCGCCCCGGACCAGGTCTTCTTCGGGCTGACCTTCGGCATCAGCTTCGGGCCGCCGAAGGTCCGGCCGGTGAAGTAGGCGATGATGTCGGTGGACCAGACCACGGCGAACATCCAGGCCGGTCCCAGGAGGCCGATAGAAGGATCGTCGCGCAGGGCGGTGGGAACCAGGGCGATCACCGCCGAGCTGGCCAGGCCCACGAGGGCCCGCCCCCGTCCCGCCCCGCCGCGGGCCACGGCCGCCACGAGGACCGCCCCGACGGCGCCGACCCCGAGGGCGATCCCGAGCGGGGCGTCGCCGTGCAGGCAGAGGACGAGGCCGAACAGCGTCGCGGCAGTCAGCGCCAGGACGAGACGCCGGGGCACGACCGCGCTCATGCCGATCCACTCGGCCGCGAAGACGATCCCGGCGGCGAGCCAGATCACCGCGAAGGGCCAGCCGCCGAGGACGAGGGCGGAGAGCACGATCGCGCCGAGCAGGATGGCCGACACCAGGCGGGTGTGAAACTCGCGGCTGGCGAGGAGGCCGCGCTGCGAGGCGGGTGCCGCCTCTCCGGGTGCCATGATCAGCCGGCCTTGCCGCTGAGGCCGCCGAAGCGACGGTCGCGGCGGTGATACTCGTCGACGGCGGCGCGGAAGGCGGCATGGTCGAAATCCGGCCAGAACTCCGGCACGATCACGTATTCCGCGTAGGCCGTCTGCCAGGTCAAAAAGTTCGACAGGCGCTGCTCGCCGGAGGTGCGGATCACGAGATCCGGGTCCGGGATGCCGGTGGTGTCGAGGGCGCCCGTGAGTACGTCGAGATCGATGGCATCGGGTGCGAGCCGTCCCGCCGCCACGTCCCGGGCCAGGCTGCGGACCGCCCGCAGGATTTCCTGCCGGCCGCCGTAGTTGAACGCCACGATGAGGGTCAGGCCCGTATTGGCCCGGGTGCGTTGCTCGGCCTCGTCGAGCAATCCGGCGATGTCCGCCGGCAGGCCTTCGCGCTCGCCGATGATGCGGATGCGCACGTTGTTGCCGTGGAGATCCGCCAGGTCGCGGCGGACGAAGAGCTTCATCAGACCCATGAGGTCCGCAACCTCGGCAGGCGGCCGCCGCCAGTTCTCGGAGGAGAAGCTGTAGATCGTCAGGTAGCGCACGCCGAGTTCGATGGCGGAGCGCACGGCGCGCCGGACCGCCTCGACGCCACGCCGATGCCCCTCGACCCGTGGCAGGCCGCGATCGGCGGCCCAGCGGCCGTTCCCGTCCATGATGATGGCGACGTGCGTCGGGGGCGCCGCCAGGGCAGGCAGGGGCGCACCCGGATACACCGCCGCAGCGGTCTCCGCCGCGCCCAGCGCGACGTCCGTGCCGTGCACCCGCGCCGTCTCGATCTGACGCGCGCCTTCTGAGCGACCCAACGCGCTTCTCCCCCAACCGTCTCTCGTGCCGATCACACGTGGCCCCGATCCCGATCCGGGATCCTAGACCTGCATGATCTCCTTCTCCTTGGCGGCGAGCACGCCGTCGATCTCGGCGATGAACTGGTCGGTGGCCTTCTGGACCTCGCCGGCCTGACGCTTCTCGTCATCCTCGCTGATCGCGCCGTCCTTCTCCAGCTTCTTGAGATGGTCCAGACCGTCCCGGCGGACGTGGCGGACGGCGACGCGCGCTTCCTCGGTGTACTTGTGCGCGACTTTGACCATCTCCTTGCGGCGCTGCTCGTTCATCTCGGGCACGCGCAGGCGGATGGTCTGGCCCTCGGTCTGCGGGTTCATGCCGAGATCGGATTCCCGGATCGCCTTCTCGACGGCGGCGATCATGCCGCGGTCCCAGACCGAGATGCTGAGAAGACGGGGCTCGGGCACGCTCACCGTCGCCACCTGCGCCATGGGCATCATCGCCCCGTAGGCATCGACCTGGATCGGATCGAGGATGCTCGGGGTCGCGCGGCCGGTCCGGAGCGATCCGAGATCCCCCTTCAGCGACGTCACGGCGCCCTGCATGCGACGCTTGAGGTCATTCAGGTCGAATTCTGGAATGGCTGCCATGCTGGACTATCCCGACGCGAACTTGAGGGAATGGGTCGGGCCGCCGGGGCCCGTTCGTGGGCCTCAATGAACCAAAATCCAGTGGGTCGCAAATGGCGTTCGTGTCGTTGGGGCAGGAAACGCCCGGGCCGGGCGGGCGCGCTGCGGGCCCGAGCCTTCCCAGCCTCCACTGCAGGCGGTCCGAAGCGCGGCACGCCCTGGCTTCCCCCGACATCGGCGCGGGCGCGCAGGCGGGCAGACGCGGGCCGCGGACAGCGGGATCGGATCGAATCGCCGCAGCGGATGGAGAGTCTCACGGGCGTGCGGCGCGACCGGCATCCCCGACCCTACGCCCGGGGACGTCGCACGGCTCGATCGGCGCCCGACCGCCGTGGCGGCGATGCGCCGCAAGACGCTTGCGCCGCGCCGGCGACCGGAGCTCCTCCGGGGCTTCAAGAGATCGCCGGCCGCCCGACCCGGCGCCAGGCTCGCGAACCCCTGATCAAGATCGGGCGCCACAGCCGGAAGGACAGCGGCGACGTCCGCAGGCGTCGCCCACCGAAAGGCCGCGGCCGCAGCGGTGCCTAGGGGACAACCTGGGTCGCCGGGGCACCACCCGTGAGGATCGCCAGGATCGAGCTCGGCGCGTGGACGGACCCGACGACGATCGACAGGCGGCTCTCGCGGGCGAGCGCGAAGGCGGCGGTGTCCATCACCTTGAGGTCGCGGGCGATGGCCTCGTCATGGGTCAGCCGGTCGTAGCGCGTGGCGGTGGGGTCGCGGTTCGGATCGGCTGAATAGACGCCGTCCACCTGCGTGGCCTTCAACACCGCATCGCAGCGCAGCTCGGCCGCCCGCAGGACGGCGGCGGTGTCGGTGGTGAAGAACGGGTTTCCGGTGCCGCCGGCGAGGACGACCACCTGGCCCTTGTCGAGATGATGCAGGGCGGGCTGGCGCGCATAGGTCTCGCAGATGGTCGGCATCGAGACCGCCGACATCGTGCGCGCCGGGACGCCGGCGGCGTTCAGGGCCGTTTCCAGCGCCAGGGAGTTCATCACGGTCGCCATCATCCCGAGGGAATCGCCGGTGGCCCGGTCGATCCAGCCGGCCGCCGAGATGCGGGCGCCGCGGATCATGTTGCCGCCGCCGACCACCAGGGCGATCTGCACGCCGGCCTCGCGGGTGCGGGCGATGTCGTCGGCGATGCCCGCCAGGGTCGGGGGATGCAGCCAGTACCCGTCCGGTGCGGCCAGCGCCTCGCCGGAGAGTTTCACGAGGACGCGGCGAAACGGTGTGGTCTCCGGCATCGAGCCAGTCCCCTCTAACCCGGCCTGGATCAGGTCGGGGAGCCAATCGGAAGCGGAGGGGTGTCTAGCCCAAGGGAGGCCGGAACGTCGAGGGGCGGCGGCATTCCTGCCGCCGCCCCTCGACGTATTCGGATGTCCCCGGCGCCGAATGCACGATCGGCGCCGGTGTCTTGTCAGCGCGAAAGGTTCGCGACCTCGGACGCGAAGTCCGGCCCGTCGTCCTTCTCGATGCCCTCGCCGAGGGCGTAGCGCACGAAGGCGGCGAGCTTGACCGGCGCGCCGGCCTTGCCCTCGGCCTCCTTCAGGACCTGGGAGATGGTCTTGGAGCCGTCGTGCACGAAGGGCTGCTCCAGGAGGGTGACCTCCTTGTAGTAGCTCTTCAGGCCGCTCTCGACGATCTTGGCGAGCACGTTCTCGGGCTTGCCGGCATTCTTCTCGCGCAGGATGTTGATCTCGCGGTCGAGGGTCGCCTGATCGACGCCGGCGGCATCGAGTGCCACCGGGTTGGTGGCGGCGACGTGCATGGCGATCTGACGGCCGAGGGTGGAGAGCACCTCGACGTCGCCCTCGGACTCCAGCGCCACGAGCACGCCGATCTTGCCGAGGCCCTCGACCACCTGGCCGTGGACGTAGGAGGCGATCACGCCCTTGGTCACGTCGAGCTTGGCGACGCGGCGCAGGGTCATGTTCTCGCCGATGGTGGCGATGAGGTTGGCGAGGCTCTCCTTGACCGTGGTCGCGGCGCCGGGGAACGTGGCGGCCTCGAGGCCTTCCAGCGTGCCGTCGGTGTTGAGCGCGAGCTTGGCGGCTTCGCGGACGAAGGCCTGGAAGCTGTCGTTGCGGGCGACGAAGTCCGTCTCGGAGTTCACCTCGACGATCGCGGCGTGGTGGCCGGCGGACTCGACGGCGACCAGACCCTCGGCGGCCACGCGGCCGGCCTTCTTGGCGGCCTTGGCGAGGCCCTTCTTGCGCAGCCAGTCGACGGCGGCTTCGATGTCGCCATCGGTCTCGTTGAGCGCGCCCTTGCAGTCCATCATGCCCGCGCCGGTCTTCTCGCGGAGCTCTTTCACCAGTGCGGCGGTGATGTTGGCCATGGCGGGTCCTTTCCGTGTCTTGTCGGATGCGAAACCTTCCCGCGGGAAGGCTTCTGAAGCGAACGGGTTCAGCGAAGCTGAGTCTTTTGAAGCGACTGAGCCCGGCGCTCTTGGAAAGCACCGGGCTTCAGGAAGCAGTGTCCGATCTGGCGATGGCGGCCCGATGACGGGCCGCCGCAGCGGGATCAGGCGGCAGCGGCAGCCTCGACGAAGCCGCGGGCCTGGTCGACCCAGCCGTCGCGACCGATGCGGCCGTTCAGCTTCAGGTCGGCATCGACCTTGGCGACGTCGTCGGCGCTCATGGAGGCCAGCTGCCAGTAGTGATAGATGCCGGCTTCGTTGAGCTTCTGCACGATCTGCGGGCCGGCGCCGTGGAGCTTGGACAGGTCGTCGGGCGCGCCGCGGGGGGCCGAGAGCAGCTCGAAGTGCTCGGTGGACTCGACGAGGGCGGCGACGTCGGCCTGGTTGACCGAGCCCGACTCGACGGAGGTCGCGCCGTCGTCGTTCGCCGGCAGCTCCTCGGCGACCGGCTCCTCGGAGGCGCCGAGATCGATGCCCATCGAGCCCTGGCCGCGCGAGATGCCGTCGATGGCGGCGCGGGCGATCAGGTCGCAGTACAGGGCGATGGCGCGGCCGGCGTCATCGTTGGCGGGAACGACGTAGGTGATGCCGTCCGGGTTGCAGTTGGTGTCGACGATGGCCGCCACCGGGATCCCGAGGCGCTGGGCCTCCTTGATCGCCAGCTGCTCCTTGTTGGTGTCGATCACGAACAGCAGGTCCGGCACGCCGCCCATGTCCTTGATGCCGCCGAGCGCCTTCTCGAGCTTGTCCTTCTCGCGGGCGAGCATCAGGCGCTCCTTCTTGGTGAGGCCCTGGGCCCCGCCGTCGAGGGTCTCGTCGACCTTGCGCAGGCGCTGGATCGAGCCCGAGATGGTCTTCCAGTTGGTCAGCATGCCGCCGAGCCAGCGGGAGTTGACGTAGTACTGGGCCGAGCGCTTGGCGGCTTCCGCGATGGTGTCGGCCGCCTGGCGCTTGGTGCCGACGAACAGAACGCGGCCGCCCTTGGCGACGGTGTCGCTCACCGCCTGCAGGGCCTGGTGGAGGGCCGGCACGGTCTGGGCGAGATCGATGATGTGGATGTTGTTGCGCGTCCCGAAGATGTAGGACTGCATCTTCGGGTTCCAGCGGTGGGCCTGGTGTCCGAAGTGGGCGCCGGCCTCGAGAAGCTGACGCATGGTGAAATCGACGGCCATGTCTTTTGTACTCTCCGGTTGGTACCGCCGCGGAGGAAGCGATCGCGCCCGAGGGACGACGACCACCGGAAACGCCTCATTCAGGCATGAGGCCGGCTCCGCGTGTGGAATGGGCGGGGCCTTAACAGAGCCCGGCCGCCGAGGCAAGGTTCGCCGGGGCGGTCGATCTCACCGGATCGACGCCGCGATCGCCTGCTGGATCGCCAGGATGTTGGCGCCGCGCTTGAGGGTCTTGCGGATCGGCTCGCCCCGGCCCGACACCCAGATCGCCAGTTCGGAATCGAGGTCGAAGCTGCCCGCCGTCTCCACCGAGAACGACGTGATCGCCCGGTAGGGCACGGTCAGGTACGAGACCTTCCGGCCGGTGAGGCCCTGCTTGTCCACCAGGATCAGGCGCCGGTCCGTGAACACGATGAGGTCGCGCAGGATCCGGAAGGCGACCTGCACCGGCTCGCCCTCGGTGAGAATGCCGGCCATCTGCTGGTTGACCTCCGCCGGCGAGAGATCGCTGCCGTGGCCGAGCAGTCCATCGAGAAAAGCCATCGCGCGCCGTATCCCCCTGAAGCCTCGCCGCACCTATGTAGGGGCGCGTCCGCCGTTCCGTCAGGGCGCCACGCCCGTGCCCGGAGTCCGCCTCCATGTCCTTTCCTACCTCTCGGCCGAGCCGCCTCCGGCTCGGCGTCAACATCGACCACGTCGCGACCGTGCGGAACGCCCGCGGCGGCACGGCGCCCGATCCGATTCGCGCGGCCCGCGAGGCGGTCGCGGCGGGAGCGGATGGGATCACGGCGCATCTGCGCGAGGACCGGCGGCACATCCGCGACGCCGACATGGAGACGCTGGCGCGCATCCTGACGGTGCCGCTCAATTTCGAGATGGCGGCCACCGACGAGATGATCGAGATGGCGATCCGGCTGAAGCCGCATGCCGCCTGTCTGGTGCCGGAGAAGCGCGCGGAGCGCACCACCGAGGGCGGCCTCGACATCATCGGCGGCCACGACGCGCTGCAACCCCGCATCGCCCGCCTGTCCGAGGCCGGCATCCGGGTCTCGCTCTTCGTCGAGCCGGACGAGGCAGTGATGGAGGCGGCCCGCCGGCTCGGGGCGCCGGTGGTCGAGCTCCATACCGGCAGCTACTGCGAGGCAGTGGCCGAGGGCGACGCCACGCGCACGGCGCACGAGCTCGACCGCATCGCCCAGGCGGCCACCTACGGGGCGGGGCTCGGCCTGGAGGTCCATGCCGGTCACGGCCTGGCCCTCGACAGCGTCGGTCCGGTGGCGGCCCTGCCGGAGATCGCCGAGCTGAACATCGGCCACGCGCTCATCGGCGAAGCGATCTTCGTCGGCCTGCCCCAGGCGATCCGCGACATGCGCGCTGCCATGGACGCGGCCCGGGCATGATTCTCGGCATCGGCTCCGACCTCTGCGACATCCGCCGGATCGAAAAATCGCTGGACCGTTACGGCGAGCGCTTCACCCATCGGGTCTTCACCGATGGCGAGCGCGCCAAATGCGATGCCCGCGCGGCGCGGGCCCCCTCCTATGCCCGCCGCTTCGCCGCCAAGGAGGCCTGCGCCAAGGCGCTGGGCACCGGCATCGCCCGGGGCGTCTTCTGGCGCGACATGGAGGTGGTGAACCTGCCCGGCGGCCGGCCGACCCTCCGCCTCACCGGGGCGGCCGCAGTGCACCTCGCCGCGATGGTCCCGGCCGGCCACGTGCCGAAGCTGCACATCACCCTCACGGACGACCCGCCCATGGCTCAGGCCTTCGTGATCATCGAGGCGGTGCCGGACAGCACGCCCGGGACTTAGCCGATAGCCCCCTGCGTTGCGGCGCCTTTCCGCATGGTCTATGCCGCCGGTCGACCGTCAACGACGGAAGCCGCCCGGAATCCGGGCGCGAGCGTCGGACCGGAGATGGCAGCCAGATGGAACGTGCCCGCGTGGACCAGCAGACGAAGCGTGACCTGAAGGCTGCTGACACCGGCACCTGGGCGAGCATCAAGGAGACGCTGAAGGTCGGCGGCCAGGCGCTGCTGATCGCGCTGGTGGTGCGTACGCTCCTGTTCCAGCCGTTCAACATCCCCTCGGGCTCCCTCGTTCCCACGCTCCTGATCGGCGATTACCTGTTTGTCTCGAAATATTCGTATGGCTATTCGAAGTACTCTCTGCCCTTGAGCGAGTACCTGCCCTTCACGGCCGATGGCAGGATCTGGGGCGCCGAGCCCAAGCGCGGCGACATCGCCGTGTTCAAGTTGCCCAAGGACAACGCTACCGACTACATCAAGCGCGTCATCGGCCTGCCCGGCGACAAGATCCAGATGAAGGCCGGGCTGCTCTACATCAACGACGTGCCGGTGAAGCGCGAGAAGATCGCGCCCTTCGAGACCACCGGGCCGTACGGCGAGCAGGCCAAGGCCGAGCAGTACCTCGAGACCCTGCCCAACGGCGTCACCCACCGGGTGATCGAGCGCGACGGCGACAACGGCTACTGGGACAACACCGAGCCCTACACCGTGCCGCAAGGCCGGTTCTTCATGATGGGTGACAACCGCGACAACTCGACGGATTCGCGCGATCTCGCCAATGTCGGCTTCGTGCCGTTCGAGAACTTCGTCGGCCGCGCGGAGATGATCTTCTTCTCCATCGACGAAGGCACGCCGGCATGGCAGATCTGGAACTGGCCGGCGAAGGTGCGCTGGAACCGGCTGTTCACGACCATCCACTAGGACGTTATCCATCGTGACCGAAGAGGCGCGTCCCTCCAGCCGGGCGCGGCGCGCGCCCCGTCCGAAGCCCGACCTCGCGGTGCTCGAGGCGCGGGTCGGCCACGTCTTCGCCGACCCGAAGCTGCTGGTCCAGGCCCTCACCCACGTGAGCAAGGCCGGCGGGAACGGCCGGCTCGGCAGCTACCAGCGCCTGGAATTCCTGGGCGATCGCGTCCTCGGCCTCGCCATCGGCGACCTCCTCTACGAGGCGTTTCCGCAGGCCGACGAGGGCGAGCTGTCGCGGCGTCTCGCCGGGCTCGTCCGGCGCGAGACCTGCGCCGCCGTCGCGACCACCTGGGACGTCGGCCCGCATCTCGCCCTCGGCCCCGGCGAGGTTCAGAGCGGCGGACGGCGCAACCAGACCATCCTGGCGGACGTGTGCGAGTCGATCCTCGGGGCGGTGTTCCTTGATGCCGGCTACGAGGTCGCCAAGGGCATCGTCAACGCGGCCTTCACCCCCGACACCGACACGGCGGCCCCCCGCGGCCGCGACGCCAAATCGGCCCTGCAGGAATGGGCCATGGCCCGGGCCCTGCCAATCCCGTTCTACGAAGTGGTCGAACGCTCGGGTCCCGACCACGCGCCGGTGTTCCAGATCGCCGTCCGCGTCGAGGGACTGGAGGCCGGCATCGGCATCGGCCCCTCGAAGCGCCTCGCCGAGCAGGAGGCCGCCCGCCTCGTGCTGGAGCGCGAGATCACCGGCCCCGCTCCCTCCCGAACCCAGGAGACGTCGGCGGACGTCGCTGAAGGACATGCCCCCGATGCCTGACGCCGATGTGCCCGACGACGACTTCGACGGCGACGACGACTTCGCCCCGCCGCCGCTGCAGCCGCTTCCCGCGGTGACGATGCCGGAGAACACCACCGCGGGGTTCGTCGCGCTGATCGGCATCCCCAATGCCGGCAAGTCGACGCTGCTGAACAGCCTCGTGGGCACCAAGGTTTCGATCGTCTCCCGCAAGGTGCAGACCACCCGCGCCCTGGTGCGCGGCATCGTCATGCACGACACCGCGCAGATCATCCTCGTCGACACGCCGGGGATTTTCGCCCCCAAGCGCCGCCTCGACCGCGCGATGGTGCATTCGGCCTGGAGCGGCGCCTCGGATGCCGATGCGGTCTGCCTGCTGATCGACGCCCGCAAGGGCGTGAGCGAGGAGGTTGACGCGATCCTGGCCAAGCTGCCGGACGTGAAGCGCCCCAAGGTGCTGATCTTGAACAAGATCGACCTGATCCCGCGCGACCGCCTGCTGGCCCTTGCGGCCTCCCTGAACGAGCGGATTCCCTTCCTGCACACCTTCATGGTCTCGGCCCTGAACGGCGACGGCATCGAAACGCTGAAGACGACGTTGGCCGGCATGATGCCGAAGAGCCCTTGGCTCTACCCGGAGGACCAGGTCTCGGACGCGCCGATCCGGATGCTGGCCGCCGAGATCACGCGCGAGAAGCTGTACGACCGCCTGCACGAGGAACTGCCCTACCGCTCCACGGTCGAGACGGACCAGTGGCAGGTGCGTCCCGATGGATCGGTCCGCATCGAGCAGACCATCTTCGTGGAGCGCGAGAGCCAGCGCTCCATCGTGCTCGGCAAGGGCGGCCAGACCATCAAGGCCATCGGCCAGGCGGCACGCCATGAGATCGCAGAAGCGGCCGAGCAGACGGTGCACCTTTTCCTGCACGTGAAGGTGCGCGAGAACTGGGCGGACGATCCGGCGCGCTATCGGGAGATGGGTCTGGAGTTCCCGCGCGGCTGAGCATGGGCTATGAGAACGGGAGATCGACGCCGCGGCGATTCTTGTCGCGCTCTGGCCGAGCCTCCCGATTTCCTGTCACGCCCTGAGCCGTCGAGGCGCGCGCGCCGTCGCGCCGGATCCCGTCACGATGTCCACCATGCCTGTCTCGGAAGCCGTCTACGGCGCGCCGCCCCTGGAACTGGTGGAGGTGCCCCCGCACGCGGTCCAGGTCTCGCCACTGAGCCCCGGCGCGGCCCGCCTCGAGGATCTGGAGCCCGGGCGCCTGGAGCGGCTCGACATCCTGGCGCCGGCCGGGACGATCGAGCGGCGCTACGTGCTGGCACTCGGCCTCAAGGCCCTGCGGCCCGGCGGGCGTCTGACGGCGCTGGCCCCCAAGGATCGCGGCGGCAGCCGCCTCGCCAAGGAACTCGCCGGGTTCGGCTGCGCGGTTCAGGAGGAGGCGCGGCGCCACCACCGGATCTGCGTCGGCACGCGCCCGGAAGCGATCAGCGGTCTCGAGGACGCCCTCCACGAGGGCGGTCCGCGCCACATCGACAACCTCGCCCTCTGCACGCAGGCCGGGATCTTCTCCTACGACCGCCTCGATCCCGGCACGGCCCTGCTCCTCGCCCACCTGCCGCCCCTCGCCGGCGCCGGCGCCGATTTCGGCTGCGGCCTCGGCATCCTGGCCCGGGCCGTCCTCCATTCGCCGAAGGTGACGGCCCTGACGCTGATCGACCTCGACCGGCGCGCCATCGAGATGGCGACGCGCAACGTCGGCGATCCGCGCGCCACCCTGCGCTGGGCCGATATCCGCGCCGGCGGCCTCGGCCTGTCGCGACTGGACTTCGTGGTGATGAACCCGCCCTTCCACGACGGCGGCGCCGAGGACCAGGCCCTCGGCCAGGCCTTCATCGCCCGGGCGGCGGAAGCCCTGCGCCCGGGGGGCAGCCTCTGGCTCACCGCCAACACCCACCTGCCCTACGAGGCGCCCCTGAAGGCGGCCTTCAAGAGCGTGACGCTGAAGGCCTCGGCCGGCGGCTACAAGATCTACGAGGCGCGCCGATGACGCGGCCGGCCAAGATCGCGCAGCTGCGGCTCGACCGCCTGCTCGCCAATATGGGCTACGGCTCGCGGCGGGAGATCGCGCTCCTCACCCGCGCCGGCCTCGTGGTCCTCGACGGCTCGCCCCTGCGCGACGCGGATCAGCGCATCCCGGTGACGCCGGACCTCGCCCAGCGAATGACCGTCGACGGCGCCGCCCTCGACCCGCCGCCGGGCCTGACCCTGATGCTGCACAAGCCCCTCGGCGTGACCTGCTCGCACAAGGAGGCGGGCCCCCTCGTCTACGGTCTCCTGCCCGATCGCTGGCGCAGGCGCGACCCTGCCCTCTCCACGGTCGGCCGCCTGGACAAGGAGACCTCCGGCCTCCTGCTCCTCACCGATGACGGCGCCCTCCTGCATCGGATCATCGCGCCGAAGGCCAACGTGGCCAAGCGCTACCGCGTCGCCCTGGATCGTCCGCTGAAGGGCGACGAGGGCACGGTCCTCGCCTCCGGCACGCTGATGCTGGAAGGCGAGGAGAAGCCGCTCCTGCCGGTCGGGTTCGAGGCCGAGGGCGAGACCGGCGCCGTGGTGACCCTGCACGAGGGGCGCTACCATCAGGTCCGGCGCATGTTCGCCGCTCTGGGCAACCACGTCACCGCCCTTCACCGCGACCGCGTCGGAGGCCTCGGCCTGCCGGACGACCTCGCGCCAGGCGAATACCGCGTCCTCGGCCCGGCGGAGATCGCCGCGATCTTCGCGGGCGAGGCGCCGTGACCGGTCCGGAACCGGACCCGGCGCGACCTGTTGGATCGGCGAACGCCAACCCGACGGGTGATCCGCAATGAACCGGTTCTCGACGCTCCTCCTCGCCCTCGCCCTCAGCACCGGCCCGGCGAGCCTCGCCCTGGCCGACACGCCGGGCGCCGACTGGATGCCGGCCGATCAGGTCAAGCAGAAGCTGATGGCCGCGGGCTACACCAGCATCACCGAATTCGAGGCCGATGACGGCCACTGGGAGGGCGAGGGCGTGAAGAACGGCGTCAAGATGCAGTTCCACGCCGACCCGATGACCGGCGCGATCCTCTCGGAGAAGCCGGACAAGTAAGCCGGTCCCCATCGGTCGATCGGTCGCGAACGCCGCGATCGGCCTTCCGACCCGGCCCGCCGCGTCGCGGACTCATCCCGGCCCGCCCGCGTTGCGGGGTCGACCCGCTGGCCCGGGTGACGATCCGTTCGAAGCGGATCAGGCTCCGGGCGGCGGCTCGGACAGCCCCCCCGCGTCCGCCCCGGCTTGCCAATCCCGACCGATTCGTTTATCCGCCACCCCTCGCGTTCGCTCCGGCTGGGGGCTGAACGGACGGTGTCGATTCGTTCGGCATAGGGTGAAGCCTCGTGAAAGGCCGACCCCGTCGTCCCGTGTCTCCGCCTTCGATCAACCGCTCGGGCCTTCAAACGGCTCGAAGGGCTTGGCGCCGGGCGATTGCGGATGAACCGGCCCGACGCTTCCTTTCCCGCACGTTTTTCGTGCCGTCGGGTCCCTTTGAATATGAAGGGCCCGTTAATGCCTCTCTACGAACACGTCTTCCTGGCGCGCCAGGACGTGACGGCCCAGCAGGTCGAGACCATGGTCGAGACCTACAAGGGCGTCATCGAAGCCAATGGCGGCAAGGTCGAGAAGATCGAGATGTGGGGCGTGAAGTCCCTCGCCTACCGCATCAAGAAGAACCGCAAGGCGCATTTCACGCTCCTCAACGTCGACGCCCCCCCGGCCGCTCTGGCCGAGATGGAGCGCCAGATGCAGATCTCCGAGGACGTCCTCCGCTTCATGACCGTCCGCGTCGAAGAGCTCGAGTCCGAGCCGTCGGCGATGATGCAGAAGCGCGACCGCGACGACCGCAAGGATCGTGAGCGCGGCCGTCGTCGGGACGACGAAGGCTTCGGCGGTGGTGGATTCGGCGGCGACCGCGATCGCGGCGACCGGGGTGATCGCGGCGACCGGGGCGACCGCCCCGAGCGCAGCTTCGGCGGGGAGGCTTAAGTCATGGCATTTGGTGCTGGACCCGGTGCACCCGCCGCTGGCGGGGCTGGTGGTGGTGCGGGCGGCGGACGCCGTCCCTTCTTCCGTCGTCGGAAGACCTGCCCCTTCTCGGGCGCGAACGCGCCCAAGATCGACTACAAGGACGTCAAGCTCCTGTCGCGCTACGTCTCCGAGCGCGGCAAGATCGTCCCGTCGCGCATCACGGCGGTGTCGGCCAAGAAGCAGCGTGAGCTCGCCCAGGCGATCAAGCGTGCCCGCTTCCTCGGCTTCCTGCCCTACGTGATCAAGTAAGCGCCCCGGCGCTCGCCCCGGCCCGTCACCACGGGCCGGGGCCTCACGCCGCTCGCGCGGCACACAGGTTCGTACCGGCCGATCCGACAGGTGGGCCGGGAATCGTTGGGGCCGGACGTGCCTCTAACCCTGCCCGGACCGGGACAGTGGGACAGCGGGATTGATGACACAGTTTCTCGGCATCGGTATCGGCGCGGGCCTCGTCTCCGCCCTCCTCTTCGGCGTCCTGCTGAAGGCGACGGCGCTCGCGATCCTGCTCTACCTGCTCGCCCCGCTCCCGATCCTGATCGTGGGCCTCGGCTGGAGCCACCGGGCCGCTCTCGTGGCCGCCGTGACCGGCGCCCTGGCCCTCGCCCTCGTGGTCCAGCCCTTCCTCGGCCTCGGCTTCTTCGCCTATCTCGCCCTGCCCGCCTGGTGGCTCGCCTATCTGGCGCTGCTCGGACGGCCGGGCGCCGACGGCACGATGGAATGGTATCCGACCGGGCGCCTGCTCGCCTGGACCGCCGGGACGGCCGGCCTCGCCTTCGTGGCCATCGCGGTCATCGCCGCCCCGAACTACGAGACCTTCCAGTCCCAGCTGCGGGGCATGACCCGGACGCTGATCCAGGTCCGGGCCGACCGCGCCGCCAATCCGGCGCCCCCCGCTCCGAAGCCGGACGCCCCCGAGGCAGACGCCAAGCCTCCGGCCGAGGCCCCGGCCGAGCCGGGTCCGCAGGATCCCGCCGAGGCGACCCGGACCGAGGTCGCCAACGCCCTCGCGGCTATCGCGCCCGGGCTCGCCACCCACGGCCTCACGGTCCTGCTGACCTTCTATCTCTGGGCCGCCGCCCGCATCGTGCGCATCTCCGGGCGCCTGCTCCGCCCCTGGCCGGACCTCGCCGCGACGATGATGCCGCGCCGGGTGCTGGCCGTGCTCGGGGGTGCGGTGCTGCTCGCCCTCGTGCCGGGCTATCCGGGCGTGCTCGGCGTCGCCGTGGCGGGGGCACTCAGCGCCGCCTTCGCGATCCAGGGCCTCGCCGCCTTCCACGACCGCAGCCGCGGCCGGCCCGGGCGCCTCGCCCTCCTGCTCGGCCTCTACCTGATCCTCTTCTTCACCCAGGGCGTCGCTCTCGTCGCCCTGACCCTGTTCGGCATCGCCGATACCGCCCTCGACCGCCGCCGTCCCCGCGACGCGGCCGGACGACCCTGATCCTCCCCCCAACCGAAGGACCAACACCATGGAAGTCATCCTCCTCGAGCGCGTCGCCAAGCTCGGCCAGATGGGCGAGACGGTGAACGTGAAGCCGGGCTACGCCCGCAACTTCCTCCTCGCCCGCGGCAAGGCCCTGCGCGCCACCGACGGCAACAAGAAACACTTCGAGACCCAGCGCGCCCAGCTCGAGGCTCGCAACCTCGAGCGCAAGTCCGAGGCGCAGTCCGTCGCCGAGACCCTCGAGGGCAAGAGCTTCGTGCTCATCCGTCAGTCGGGCGAGACCGGCGTGCTCTACGGCTCGGTCTCGACCCGCGACCTGGCCGACGTCGTCACCGCCGACGGATTCACCGTGGGCCGCGACCAGTTCGCCCTCAACCAGCCGATCAAGACCCTGGGCCTGCACACCGTCCCGGTCGTGCTGCACCCCGAGGTGGAGGTCTCGATCACGGTGAACGTCGCCCGTTCGCCCGAAGAGGCCGAGCGTCAGGCCCGCGGCGAGTCCACCACCGAGCGCGAGGCCTTCAACCTCGACGACCTCGGTCTCGAGGTCGGTGCCGCCCTCGCCGAGGCCGGCGACGACCGCGAGTAATCGCGCCACAGGACGGTGAAGAATGGGGACGACCGGCCTTAACGGTTGACTAGTTCCGCATTTGTTCCAGCATGGACGCCCGTCATCCGCGAGGATGGCGGGCGTTTCTGCGACCGCCCTCCCCGTCCGCGCGTCCAAAGAATGCGGCCGCGACGGAACGGGAAGCCGCAAAGCGCGAATCGGCTAAGGTTCGGCTAACCATGCCGGCGCCATGGTCGGGCGATAGCGACGTGCGGCGGCGGACCACCGCGCGGACGATGAATCGACGAGTCGGAGCCTCGAATCAGCCCATGGCCCTGCCCAACGCCCTGACGGCCAACCTTCAGCCCGTCGCGCAGGAATTCCGCGTCGCGCCTCACAACATCGATGCGGAGCAGGCCCTGCTCGGCGCGATCCTGGTGAACAACGACGCCTATTACCGGATCTCGGACTTCCTCCTGCCCGAGCACTTCATGGAGGACGTCCACCGCAAGATCTTCGAGGTGGCCTCGCAGCTCATCAAGGCGGGCAAGCTCGCGACCCCCATCACCCTGAAGACCTACCTGGGCGACGCCGACCTCGGCGGCCAGACGGTGATGCAGTACCTGGCGCGCCTCGCCGCCGAGGCCACCACCGTCATCAATGCCGGCGATTACGGCCGCACCATCTACGACCTCGCCATCCGCCGCCGCCTCATCACCATCGGCGAGGACCTGGTGAACGGCGCCTACGAGGCGCCGGTGGAATCCTCGCCCCGCGACCAGATCGAGGGCACCGAGCGGCGCCTCTACGAGCTCGCCGAATCGGGCAAGTACGACGGTGGCTTCCAAAAGTTCTCCGACGCCCTCACGGCCGCGGTGGACATGGCGGCCAAGGCCTACCAGCGCGAGGGCAAGCTCTCGGGCGTCGCCACCGGCCTGTCGGACCTCGACGCCAAGATGGGCGGCCTGCAGCGCTCGGATCTGATCATCCTCGCGGGGCGCCCGGCCATGGGCAAGACCTCGCTCGTCACCAACATCGCCTTCAACGTCGCCAAGGCTTACCAGTCGGAGAAGCTGCCGGACGGCCGGACCGAGACGAAGAACGGCGGCATCGTCGGCTTCTTCTCCCTCGAAATGTCGGCCGAGCAATTGGCGACCCGTATCATCGCCGAGCAGTCGGGCGTGCCGTCCTACAAGATCCGCCGCGGCGACATCCAGCCGGCGGAATTCTACAAGATCACCGATGCCGCCCGGGACATGCAGACGATCCCGTTCTACATCGACCAGACCGGCGGCATCTCCATTGCGCAGCTCGCCGCCCGCGCCCGGCGCCTCAAGCGCCAGAAGGGCCTCGATCTCCTCATCGTCGACTACCTGCAGCTGCTCTCCGGCTCGGGCAAGCGCAGCGACAACCGCGTGCAGGAGATGACCGAGATCACCACCGGCATGAAGGCGCTGGCCAAGGAGCTGGCGGTGCCGATCATCGCCCTGTCCCAGCTCTCCCGTCAGGTCGAGAACCGCGAGGACAAGCGCCCGCAGCTCGCCGACCTGCGCGAATCGGGCTCGATCGAGCAGGACGCCGACGTGGTGATGTTCGTCTTCCGCGAGGAATACTACGTCAACAACAAGAAGCCCCGCGAAGGCACGGAGGAGTTCTTCGCCTGGGAGGCCGAGATGAACCGCGTGCACGGCAAGGCCGAGGTGATCCTGGGCAAGCAGCGTCACGGCCCCACCGGCACCGTCGAACTCCAGTTCGACGCCAACATCACGCGCTTCTCGGATCTCGCGCAGTCCGACCGCCTGCCGGAGCAGATGTAGGCGGGCGGCTTCTGGCCGGGGCCGCCTGGGCGCCGACGCACCTCGCGGACGATCCCGGAATCCTGTAAGATCGCCAGCTTTCGTGAACCGTCGCACTCGGACGCGATAAGGAGCGACCGTGGCACATCCCAAGCGCGTCGAGGCCGAACCGCGCCTCGGCGCCTCCTATGACGGCGATCTGGCCGCTTGGTCCCTTGAACAGGCCGGACATCTGCGTCAGCGCGCCTGGGCGAAGCTCGACATCCCCCATCTGATCGACGAGGTGGAATCGGTGGCGCGCGCGGAACGGAACGCCCTGACGAGCGCACTTCGGATCATCCTGCTGCACATTCTGAAATGGGACCATCAGCCGGACATGCGAAGCCGGAGCTGGACGACCTCCATCCGCGTCCAGCGCCTCGCCGCGCTGGAGCGGATGGAGGACAGTCCGAGCCTCGGAGCGCAGATGGAGGACCTCCTGGCCCGTGCCTATCGACGTGCACGGATCGAGGCGGCGGCCGAGACGAATCTCCCCGAGGCCACCTTCCCCGAGACCTGTCCTTATTCCGCCGACGCGGTGCTGAACCGTGACATGCCCTGGCCCGAGGCCTCCAACGAGAAGGCTGGCATCTCATCCGAGCCCTGAATGATTTGGAACGGCGCCCGATGCTCGAAGGCACCCACGGCGCCCGCCTCACCATCGACCTCGCGGCCATCGCGGAGAACTGGCGGCGGCTCGGCGCCCAGGCGCCGGGGGTGGCGTGCGCCGCCGTGGTCAAGGCGGATGCCTATGGCTGCGGCCTCGCCCGGGTCGCGCCCGCTCTGTGGGCGGCCGGGTGCCGGACGTTCTTCGTCGCGCACCTGAGCGAGGGGATCGCGGCCCGGGCCGTCCTGCCCGAGGCGACGATCTACGTGCTGAACGGCCTCCTGCCCGGCCTCGGCCCGACGCTGGCGGCGCATGCGCTGCGGCCGGTCCTCGGCAGCCGGGAGGAACTCGCCGAATGGGCCACCCTGGCGGAGGCCGCCGCCGCCCCCCTTCCGGCGGCCCTGCACGTGGACACCGGCATGAACCGCCTCGGCCTCTCGGTGCCCGAGGCCCTGGCACTCTCGGGCGATCCGCTGATCGCGCGCGCCGGCATCGCGCTGCTGATGACCCACCTCGTCAGCGCCGAACTGGCGAGCGACCCGGTCAACGGGCGCCAGAGGGCGGATTTCGCGCGGGTCCGGGCCGCGCATCCCGGACTGCCCGGCTCCTTCGCCAACTCCTCCGGGATCTTCCTGGGGGCGGCGGCGCATCACGACCTGCTGCGGCCCGGCTACGCCCTGTTCGGCGGCAACCCGACCCCGTGGAAGCCCAACCCGATGCGGCCGGTGGTGCGGTTGGACGCGCAGGTCGCGCAGATCCGCGACGTCTCGCCGGGAGAGACCTGCGGCTATAACGGCCGCTGGCGGGCCACCGAGCCGCGGCGGCTGGCGACCCTCTCGATGGGCTACGCGGACGGCTATCCGCGCGCCGCGAGCGGACGCGGCATCGCCCTGGTCGACGGCGTCCGCTGCCCCATCCTCGGGCTGATCTCGATGGACCTCGTCATCCTCGACGTCACCGACGCCCCCGAGACCCGGCGCGGCACGACCGCGACCCTGATCGGCGACGCCCTCGACGTCGACACGGTCGGACGCGCCGCCGGCACCATCGGCTACGAGATCCTGACGGGTCTGGGTTCTCGCTATGTTCGCCATTATGTGACAGGAACCGGGGCCTGACCTCCGCCTGATCCGGGCGAGTCCTCCGGCTCCTCCAGCGGAATCGCGATGGCCAAGATCCAACAGAGCTTCGTCTGCCAGTCCTGCGGGGCGGTCTACAACCGCTGGCGCGGGCGCTGCGAGGCCTGCAACGGCTGGAACACCATCGTGGAGGAGACCGGGGCCACCGGTCCCCAGTCCGGGCCGGTCAAGACGCGGCCGAGCCGGGCCCGCGGCCGCGTCTTCGCCCTGGAGGGCCTGACCGGCGCGGTGAAGGAGGCGCCACGCATCCCGTCGGGGATCAACGAACTCGACCGCGTCACCGGGGGCGGCTTCGTGCGCGGCTCGGTGATCCTCCTGGGCGGCGATCCCGGCATCGGCAAGTCGACCCTGCTGATGCAGGCCTCCGCCGCCATGGCCCGCACGGGCGAGCGCGTCGTCTACATCTCGGGCGAGGAGGCGGTGGCGCAGGTGCGCCTGCGGGCCGAGCGCCTGGGCCTGACCTCGGCGGCGGTCGAACTGGCGGCCGAGACCAATGTCGAGGACATCGTCGAGACCCTGTCGCAGGGGCGCCCGCCGGCGCTCGCCATCATCGATTCGATCCAGACCATGTGGACCGAGACCGTGGAATCCGCCCCCGGCACCGTCACGCAGGTGCGCGGCTCGGCCCAGACCCTGATCCGCTTCGCCAAGACCAGCGGCACGGCGGTGATCCTCGTCGGGCACGTGACCAAGGACGGTCAGATCGCCGGCCCCCGCGTCGTCGAGCACATGGTCGATGCCGTCGCCTCCTTCGAGGGCGACCAGGGTCACCACTTCCGCATCCTGCGCGCGGTGAAGAACCGCTTCGGGCCCACCGACGAGATCGGCGTGTTCGAGATGACCGACATGGGACTGGCCGAGGTTCCGAATCCGTCCGCGCTGTTCCTCGCCGGCCGCGACCACGCGGCCCCCGGCACCGCGGTCTTCGCCGGCATGGAGGGCACGCGCCCGCTCCTCGTCGAGATCCAGGCCCTCGTCGCGCCCTCCTCCCTCGGGATGCCCCGTCGGGCGGTGGTCGGCTGGGACCCGAACCGCCTGTCGATGGTGCTGGCGGTGCTGGAGGCCCATGGCGGCATCCGCCTGGGCACGCACGACGTCTACCTCAACGTGGCGGGCGGCCTGCGCATCTCGGAGCCCGCCGCCGATCTCGCGGTGGCCGCCGCCCTGGTCTCGTCCCTGTCCGGGGCCACGCTGCCGCCCGAGACGGTGTATTTCGGCGAGATCGGGCTCTCCGGTGCGGTCCGCCCGGTGGCCCAGGCCCCGGCGCGGCTCAAGGAGGCGCTGAAGCTCGGCTTCGCCAAGGCGGTGATGCCGCAGGGGCGCGGCGAGGGCGGCGACGGCGCCCTCTCGACGGAGGCCCTGCGCCACATCGCCGACATGGTGGCGGGCATCGCCAGCAACGGTCCGCGCCGGGTCGCGCAGCGCCGCGGCCACAACCCGCCCGATTACGGCGACGACGATTAGGCCCTCGGCCGCACGGGCGGCCCGGTGAGCGGGCCTCGCTCGAGACCTCGGATCAGGTCTAGCGCCGGCCCGAGCGGAGGGCCGACAAACGATCCCGGCCGGGCGGAAGGTCAGGCCCGCGATCCCGGCGATGTGTTTCGGCGCAAAACCAGAAAACGGCCGGCACGCCGCCGAACAACGCGGCGCTCGGCCGGCTTTCTGGTCGTCGGAAACGGCCGGAAGACGTCGTCATGGGGCCGGGCGTCACGCGGGACCCGCACGAGCACCGGGCGGGAATGGGCCTCCACGCCAGGGTGACGGCCGAGTTTCCGCACGATATACAGGGCCGCGGCCGGGGGAAGCCGCACGATCCGGTCATCGTCGCCGCTCCGCCCCTTGAAGTGACAATCGTCAGAGATGCCGTTCTCCGTTCTCGATCTCGTCGTGCTGGGTATCGTCGTGGTCTCGGCGCTGTTGGCCGCCGTGCGCGGCGCGACCCGCGAAGTGCTCGCCATCATCGCCTGGGTCGCCGCCGCTGCCATCGCCTGGAAATTCCATCCGCTCCTGCTGCCCACCGTCAGCCAGCACGTGACGAATGCCACCGTCGCCCTGGTGGCCTCGATCGCGGCGATCTTCCTGGTGACGCTGATCGTCGTGTCGATCATCACCGTGAAGGTGTCGGACATGATCCTCGATTCGCGCATCGGCGCGATCGACCGTTCGCTGGGCTTCCTGTTCGGCGCCGGCCGCGGCTTCCTGATCTGCGTCATCGGGTGGGTGTTCCTGGCCTGGCTCGTGCAGGGCAAGATGCCGCCCTGGGCGTCCGAGGCCCGCAGCCGCCCGATGCTGGAGAAATCCGGCGAGGCCCTGGTGGCCCAGCTGCCCGAGAATCCGGAAGGCCTGCTGAAGCAGTTCAAGAAGCCCAAGACCGAGACGCCGGCCGATCCCGTCGAGCCGCCGGAAGGGGAAGTCCCGGCCCAGCGCCGTACCGAAGCGCCAGCCACGCCTGCCCCGCGACGCTGATCTGCGTCTCTGCGCGCTTGGTTGCAGCGCGAAGGCCGACTACATGACGCCTTCTTGACGGTGCCCGCCCGGGATTCGCGCGGGGCCAAGCAGGGAACGACATCATCATGTCTGTAGCCAAGTCGAGCGCCCGCCCCCCTGTCGAGGTCGTGGACGGGCTCGACCGCGACGGCGACACGCTGCGCGAGGAGTGCGGCGTGTTCGGCATCTTCGGCCATCCCGATGCCTCCGCCATCGTCGCCCTCGGCCTGCACGCCCTGCAGCATCGCGGCCAGGAGGCGGCCGGCATCGTCTCCTTCGACGGGGCGGTCTTCCATTCCGAGCGCCGGCCCGGTCTCGTCGGCGATTCGTTCTCGGATCGCTCGACCATCGAGCACCTCGAAGGCCCGGCCGCCATCGGCCACGTCCGCTACTCCACCACCGGCGGCACCATCCTGCGCAACGTGCAGCCGCTCTTCGCCGAACTCGCCAGCGGCGGCCTCGCGGTGGCCCACAACGGCAACCTCACCAACGCCCTCTCGATCCGCCGCGACCTCGTGCGCGACGGCGCCATCACCCAGTCCACCTCCGACACGGAGGTGATCCTGCACCTGGCCGCCCGCTCCCGGGCGCCGCGCATCGTCGAGCGCTTCACCGAGGCCCTACGCCAGATCGAGGGCGCCTACGCCATCGTGGCGCTCACCAACAAGAAGCTCATCGGCGCCCGCGATCCCATGGGCATCCGCCCCCTGGTGCTCGGCGAGCTCGACGGCCGCTACATCCTGGCCTCCGAGACCTGCGCCCTCGACATCATCGGCGCCAAGTTCATCCGCGACATCGAGAACGGCGAGATCGTGGTGATCTCGGAAGAGGGCATCGAATCGCTCCGCTTCGCCCCGGCCCAGCCGATGCGGCCGTGCATCTTCGAGTACATCTACTTCGCCCGGCCGGATTCGGTGGTGAACGGCAAGAGCGTCTACGCCGTACGCAAGAACATCGGCCACGAACTGGCCCGGGAATCGGCGACGGAGGCCGACGTGGTCATCCCGGTGCCGGATTCGGGCGTGCCGGCGGCGCTGGGCTTCGCCCAGGAGACCGGCCTCCCCTTCGAGATGGGCATCATCCGCAACCACTATGTCGGGCGCACCTTCATCCAGCCGACCCAGTCGGTGCGCGAGCTCGGCGTGCGCATGAAGCACTCGGCCAACCGCGCGGTGGTCGAAGGCAAGCGCATCGTGCTGGTCGACGACAGCCTCGTGCGCGGCACCACCTCGGTGAAGATCGTGCGCATGATGCGCGAGGCCGGCGCCCGCGAGGTGCATTTCCGGATCGCCTCGCCGCCGATCACCTACCCGGACTTCTACGGTATCGACACGCCGGAGCGGGAGAAGCTGCTCGCCGCCACCCACGATCTCGAGGGCATGCGCCGCTACATCGGCGCCGATTCCCTGGCCTTCCTGTCCATCGACGGCCTCTACAAGGCCATGGGCGAGGCGCGGCGCGACGAGGCCTGCCCGCAATACACCGACCATTGCTTCACCGGCGACTACCCGACGGGCCTGACAGATCTCGCCATCGCGGGACCGCGGCGCCTCGCCATGCTCGCCGAAGCCGATTGAGCGTCCGATGAGCGACCCGACCCAGCCGCTCGCCGGCCGCCTCGCCGTCGTCACCGGCGCCTCGCGCGGCATCGGTCGCGCCGCCGCCCTCGCCCTGGCCCAGGCCGGCGCCCACATCGTCGCCGTCGCTCGGACGCAAGGAGGCCTCGAAGAGCTCGACGACGCCATCCGGGGCGTCGGCGGCAGCGCCACCCTCGTGCCCCTCGACCTGACGGATTACGACGCCATCGACCGCCTGGGTGCGGGCATCCACGAGCGCTGGCAGCGCCTCGACATCCTGGTGGGCAATGCCGGCATCCTCGGCAACCTCACGCCGATCGGGCACGTGACGCCGAAGACCTGGGCGCAGGTGATGGAGATCAACGTCACGGCGAATTACCGCCTGATCCGCTCGTTCGATCCGCTGCTGCGGGCCTCCGATGCGGGCCGGGCCATCTTCGTGACCTCCGGCGCAGCCCAGAAGTGCCGGGCCTATTGGGGGCCCTACTCCGTCTCGAAGGCCGCCCTCGACGCTCTCGTGCGCACCTACGCGGCCGAGACCGCGACGACGCCCGTGCGGGCCATGCTGCTGAATCCCGGCCCCTTGCGGACCGCGATGCGCAAGGCCGCGATGCCGGGCGAGGACGACACGACCCTGAAGACCCCGGAGGATCTCGCGCCGCAATTCGTGCGCTTGGCCAGCCCGGATTTTTCGGAGTCCGGCAAGATCTACGACTTCCCGAGCGACCGGATCCTGACGCCGCAGATGGCGTGCTGACGCCGGACGCCGTCCCTCCTCCTCCGTTCTTCGAGACCGCCATGATCGACGTTCGCTGCATCTGCGCCATCGGCCTTCGCGGACAGCTGGGCCTCAACGGGCACCTGCCCTGGGAGGGCAACACCGATCCGCTCTTCGTCGAGGACGTGACGCGGTTCTTCGCCGTCACCATGGGCCATGTCCTGATCGCCGGGCCGAAGACCATCGCGTCGGTACCCGAGTTCGCCTTTAAGGACCGGACCATCGACGTCATCCGCAGCCACGAGAATCCGGAGGCCGTGCTGGCGCGCTATCCCGGGCGGCGCATCTTCGTCGGCGGCGGCATCGCGGTCTGGAACGTCTACGCGAAGTATATCCAGCACTGGGACATCACCCGCCTGCCCTACGACGGCGAGGCCGACCGCTGGTTCGACCCCGCCTGGCTCGTGGGCGGCCCCGCGCGGGCACAAACCGGCGCCTGACGGGTTGAGGGGAGCCACCCTTCCACAAGGCTCCCGATGACCTCAGCCCCTTACCGCTTCGGCATCGAGGAAGAGTACTTCCTGGCGGATGCCGAGACACGCGGCACCCCCCGTCGCTCGGTGAAGCCCTTCCACGTCCAGGCCGGCGAGGAATTGCCCGAGATCGGGCGCGAACTGCTCCAGTGCCAGATCGAGGTCTGCACCCCGCCCTCCACGGACTTCGCGCAGGCGCGGGACGTCCTGTCGCGCCAGCGCTCGGCCCTGGGCAAGCTCGGGCGCGAGCACGGCCTCCTCGTGTTCGCGGCGGGCACGCATCCGGTGGCGGACTGGGCGCGCCAGCTTCCCACCAAGGGCGACCGCTACCGGGGCATCCTGCGCGACGTCGGCCTCGCCGGCCGCCGCAGCCTGATCTGCGGCATGCACGTCCACGTGGAGGTGCCCGATCCCGACGCCCGCGTCGACCTGATGAACCGGCTCCTGCCTTACCAGCCGCTGCTGCTCGCCCTCTCGGCCTCGTCGCCGTTCTGGCAGGGCAAGCCGACGGGGCTGAGCGCCTATCGCCTCAGCGCCTTCGGCGAGTTGCCCCGCACCGGCCTGCCCGATCTCTTCGCCGACACGGCCGCCTACGACCGCTACGTGCGGATCATGACCCGGGCCGGCTCGATCCAAGATGCGAGCTTCCTGTGGTGGTCGCTGCGCCCCTCGATCAAGTTCCCGACCCTCGAATTGCGGATCGCCGATTCCTGCACCCGACTGGAGGACGCGCTGACCATCGCGGCGCTCTACCGCTGCCTCGTCCGTCTGGTGGTGCGCCGGCCGGAGCTCAACGCCGACCTCGACGGCGTCTCACGGGCGCTCGCCCAGGAGAACCTGTGGCGGGCCCAGCGCAGCGGCACCGAGGCCGAGCTGATCGACGAGGCGAGCGAGGAGGCCCTGCCTTTCGCCCGGGACCTGGACGATCTCCTCGTGCTCATCGCCGAGGACGCCGCCGCCCTCGGCTGCGAAGCGGAGGTGGCGCAGGCCCGCCGTATCCTCGCGGACGGCACCAGCGCCGAGCGCCAGGCGGCCACCTTCGAGGGGGCCCGCGACGGCGACAACTCGAACCGCCAGGCCCTCGATGCCGTCGTGGATTGGCTGGCGCAGACGACCTGCGGAGCGGCCTGAGCCCGAGGCTCAGCCCTTGTTTTCCCGGTCGAAGGGATTCTTCGAGGTGCGCAGGGACAGCCGGATCGGCGTACCGGGCAGTTCGAACGCCTCGCGCAGGGCGTTGACGAGGTAGCGGGTGTAGGATTTCGGCAGGCCGTCGAGCTGGTTGCCGAACAGGGCGAAGTGCGGCGGCCGCGCCTTCACCTGGGTGGCGTAGCGGATCTTGATCCGGCGGCCCGACACCGCCGGGGGCGGGTTGCGCTGGGTGGCGGCGCTGAGCCAGTCGTTGATCCGCGAGGTGGAGACGCGGGTGCTCCAGATCTCCTCGGCGTTGGTCACGGCCTGCATCAGCTTGTCGATGCCTTCGCCGGCGAGGCCGGAGAGCGGCACCACGGAGACGCCGCGGACCTGCGGCAGCAGGCGGGTGCAATCCTCGCGCAGCTTCTTGAGGAGGCCGTTCTGGTCGGCCACGAGGTCCCACTTGTTCAGGCCGATGACGAGGGCGCGGCCCTCGCTCTCGATCAGGTCGACGATGGTCAGGTCCTGCTTCTCGAACGGAATCGTGGCGTCGAGGAGCACCACCACCACCTCGGCGAAGCGCACGGCGCGCAGGCCGTCAGAGACCGCGAGCTTCTCGAGCTTGTCGTCGATGCGCGCCTTGCGGCGCATGCCGGCGGTGTCGTGGAGCTTGATCCGGCGGCCGCGCCATTCCCAGTCGAGGGAGATCGAATCGCGGGTGATGCCCGCCTCCGGACCGACGAGGAGGCGCTCCTCGCCGAGCATCCGGTTAATCAGGGTGGACTTGCCCGCATTTGGGCGGCCGACGATGGCGACCTTGAGGGAGCGGTTCGACGGATCGTCATCGTAATCCTCGTCCTCGTCGTCGGGCTTCGGCAGGGACTCGATCAGCGCGTCGTGCAACTCGCCGATGCCCTCGCCGTGCTCGGCCGAGAACGGGATCGGGTCGCCGAGGCCCAGGGAGAACGCCTCGTAGGCGCCCGACAGGCCCGCGCCCCCTTCTGCCTTGTTGGCGATGAGGATCACCGGGCAGCCGGCCCGCCGCACCATCTCGGCGAAGGGCTGGTCCGCCGGGAGCACGCCCGCGCGGGCGTCGATCACGAACAGAACCACGTCGGCCTCGAGGATCGCGGCCTCGGTCTGAGCGCGCATGCGGCCGATCAGCGAGCCGGGATCGGCCTCTTCCAGGCCGGCGGTGTCGATGATGCGGAAGACGAGACCACCGAAATTGACGTCGCCCTCGCGCCGGTCGCGGGTCACGCCGGGGCGGTCGTCCACCAGGGCGAGCTTCTTGCCCACGAGGCGGTTGAACAGGGTCGACTTGCCGACGTTCGGCCGTCCGACGATCGCGACGGTCGGCATATCCATGGTGTGCTCGTTTCGATCAGGCGTCCGTGAGAAGCGGGTCGAGGGCTCAGCGCGTGACGGGTGGGGGAGCGGCCGGGGCGGCGGGGGCCGCAGCGGTCACGGTGACGGGTCCGCCGGCCACCAGGGCCGCGTAGACCTCGATGCGCTGGCGCAGGTTCTGCGGCGTCTGCGGGTCGGCGTTGATCTGGTCGAACCAGCGCCCGGCGCCGTCGTAGTCGCCGCGCTTCAGGGCGACGAGGCCCAGCATCTCGCGGGCGGTGTGGCGGAAGGGGCCGTTCGGCGCGGCGAGGCCCTGGAGCGTCGCCAGGGCGGCGTCGGGCTCCGTGCCGTCGAGGCGCAGCAGGGCCGAGCGCAGGCGGGCGAGGTCACGCAGGCCCGTGCTCACGCGGGTGTCGTTGGCCAGCGCGTCGTACTCGGCGGCTCCGGCCTTCGGGTCGCGCTTGGCGGTCTCCGTGGCGGACCGGAAGCGCGCCAGGAGGGCGTAGCCGGAGGGTGCATCGCTCTCGATCGCCTCGAAGGCCTTGTCGGCTTCCGCGGCCTTGCCCTCACGGGCGAGGCGGTTGGCGACCTCGAAGCGCTCGGAGGCCGCCTCGGCGCGCACGCGCTGGTCGTGCTGCCAGTAGCGCCAGCCGCCGACGGCGACCACCACGAGGACCGCCAGGGCGATGATCACGCCGCTGTAGCGGCGCCAGATCTCGGCGACCTGATCCCGGCGATAGTCCTCGTTGACCTCGCGGATGAACTCGTTGTTTTCGGCCATGTCGTCTCACGCCGATCGGGAACCGAGCGGCCGCTGCATGAAGATGAAGGCTTGCGCCTATCACAGGCGCGGGCGGTTGGCGACCGGCTTCGACGCGAGGCCCTTCGGTCCGGACGCGTCTCAGGCCTGGCCCGGCCAGGCGGCGACGCCGATCAGGAGCGGATGCAGGTAGCGCGCGAACGCGAACCAGACGCCGAGGCCGATGACGACGGCCAGGGCGTCGTTGCGCCAGCCCGCCGGTGCGGCGGCGGGGCCGCCATGCTGCGCGGCCACGGCGCCGTGGGCGAGGGCCCGCCGCTTGGCGCTGATCCGGGCCATCACCGCCCAGGCGAGGAAGCTGCCGAACAGCAGGATCGAGCCGAGGTCGCCATTGGCCAGCAGGTGCGCGGTGGCCCAGATCTTCACGGCCAGCAGCATCGGGTGCTTGGCCCGGGCGCGGATGTGCCCCGGCAGGTAGGCCGAGGCCAGGGCGACGAAGGCCAGGGCGGTCAGGAGCAGGGCGAGGTGGCGAGTCCAGACCGGCGGGTCCCACACGGCGATGTAGCCGGACTGGCGATAGAGGTGGAAACCGTAGGCGATCAGCACGAGGCCCAGGAGGGAGGCCAGGGTGTAGGCGAGCTTGTAGCGGCCCTCGCCGACCTGATCGATCACCCGCGCCCGCCGTGCCCGTGCCATGGAGAAGGCATGCGTGCCGAGGAAAAGCACGAGCCCGAGGATGAGGAGGAGCATGGAAGGCCTTCGCGGGAGGGCGTCGGGGATCTGTGGACAGGGCCGGAATCGGACGCGTGCGCACAATCGAACTGTAACGGTTCAAAACCCAATCTGCGGCCGATGTCCAGGGACTCCCGATGACGCGCCCCCTTCCCCTCGCGGCCCGGCTCCTGCTCGCGCTGGTCTGCCTCGGCGGCCCGGCGGGCGCCGCCGCGGAGCCGCCGCTCTCCGCCCTGACCCTGGTCGGCCCCCCGGTAGTGATGTTCAAGGCCGGGCGCGACGCCTGCGACGGGGTCGACGTGCCCGACGCCTCGGCCCGCGCCTTCCGCGAGGCCTCCGGCGCCGTTGCCCTGTTCGGCATGCACTACCGGAACCGCGCCTTCCGCGGTCCCCGCCTCGACGCCCTGAAACTGGACTGCGCGGTGGTGCTCGAATCCGGCGGCAAGGCCGATCCGGCCGCCTACGACGACGCCTCGTGGATCACCGCCACCTGGACCGAGGACGGCCGCGCCGTCGCCGCCCTGGTCCACCACGAGTACCGGGCCAACGAGCATCCGGGCCGCTGCCGCGCCAAGGAGTACATGGCGTGCTGGTACAACAGCGTGGTGGCGGCCGCTTCGACCGATGGCGGACGCAGCTTCACCCGCGCGACCCCACCGGTGGTCGTGGCCGGCGCCCCCTTCCGCCAGGAGGTCGGGCAGGGCAGCCATCGCGGCTTCTTCAATCCGTCGAATGTCTTCTCGGACGGGACCTGGCGCTACTTCCTCGCCTCCACCACGGGCTGGACACAGCCCGGCAGCGACCAGTCCGCGGGGGTCTGCCTGTTCCGCACCCGCGATCCCGCCGACCCGACGCAGTGGCGCGCCTGGACCGGCACCGGCTACACGGCGGCCTTCCCCGACCCCTACGCGAAGCCCGCCAAGGCGGCGGCGACCTGTGCGCCGGTCGCGCCGTTCCCGACACCGGTCGGGGCCGTCGTGCGCCACCGGGGCAGCGGCGCCTGGATCGCGGTCTTCATGGCCAAGGCCGGGCCGGGCTTTCCGCAATCCGGCTTCTACTGGACCACCTCCCGCGACCTGCTGGACTGGGACACGCCGCGCCTGCTCCTGGCCGGCGCCACCCTGTACGACGATCCCTGCCGGGCGCCCGGCGGACTCATCGCCTATCCGTCGCTGCTCGATCCCGACGCGCAGGGGCGCAACTTCGACGACACCGGCGACACGGCCTTCCTCACCTACGTGACCCTGCGCACCGAGGGCTGCACCATCACCTCCGACCGCGACCTTCTCCGGCGCAACCTCGCGATCAAGGTGTGGCCGTGAGCCCCGCCTCCGGCCGCCGCACGAGGTCGATGAAGGCCTGCAGCGGCGGGGGGATCTGGCGCCGGCCGGCATAGTACAGGAACAGCCCGGGGAAGCTCGGACACCAGTCGGGCATCAGGCGGACGAGCCGACCGGACGCCAGGAGGTCGGCGACGCTGTCCTCGAAGACCAGGCCGAGGCCGAGCCCCGCCAGGGCCGCCTGCACGATCATCTCCTGATCGTTGACGACGAGGGGACCGTCGACGGAGACCGCCAGCGCCCGCCCGTCCTTCTCCAGTTCCCAGCGATACACCGCACCGCCGGGAAAGCGCTGCCGGATGCAGCGGTGCGCCACGAGATCGGCCGGGCTCTCGGGCATCGGCCGTCCGGCCAGATAGCCGGGGGCGCCCACCAGGGCGAAGCGCTGGGGCCCTCCGAGGGGCACCGCGATCATGTCGCCGGCCAAGTGCTCGCCGAACCGGACGCCGGCATCGAACCCGCCGGCCACCACGTCGGTCAGCGCATCGTCCCCCACGACCTCGACGCGGACGCCGGGATAGAGCGCGAGGTACCGCGCCACCAGCGGCATCAGGACGAGGCGGCAGGCCGAGCGCGGCGCGTTGATGCGCAGGGCGCCACCGAGCGTGGCGCGGAACGCGCCCGCGGCTCCGACCGCCGCGGCGATCTCGGCCAGGGCCGGCCCGATCCCCGCGAGCAGGGCCGCCCCCGCCTCGGTCGGCGCGACGCTGCGGGTGGTCCTGTGGAGCAGACGCACCCCCATCCGGGTCTCCAGGCCCCGCAGGGCGTGGCTCAGCGCGGAGGGGGACACCCCGAGTTCGAGGGCGGCCCGCCGGAAGCTTCCGTGCCGGGCGATGGCCGCGAACGCCGCGAGATCCGCGAGGTCGGCCCGCTGCATTGATGAGCCTCGCTCAACGGTTCGTCCAGGAGTGTCGATCTTATCGCCGATCCGGCCCCATGGCACACCGATGCGGCGAATTTCGAACCCAGGCACCGCGATGCGACAGCACCCCCTCGGCCAGACCGGCCTCACCGTCTCCGTCCCCGGCCTCGGCTGCATGGGCATGTCCGAATTCTACGGGCCGGCCGACGAGACGGAGTCCCTCGACGCCCTCGCGGCGGCCCTCGACCTCGGCTACGACTTCCTCGACACCGCCGACACCTACGGGCTCGGCCATAACGAGACCCTGTTGGGCCGCTTCCTGAAGGGCCGCCGCGACCGGGTCGTGCTCGCCACCAAGTTCGGCATCGTCCGCCCCTCCGACAGCCCCGACGACAGCGCAAAGCGGCGGATCGACAACACGCCGGCCTATCTCACCGCGGCCTGCGAGGCGTCGCTGACCCGGCTCGGCGTCGAGACCATCGATCTCTACTACTGCCACCGCCGCAACCCGGAGACCCCGCTGGCCGAGATGATCGGCGCGATGGCGCGCCTGGTCGAGCAGGGCAAGGTGCGCGGACTCGGCCTGTCCGAAGTCTCGCCCGAAACCCTGCGGGCCGCCCACGCGATTCATCCGATCGCGGCGGTCCAGAGCGAGTATTCGCTGTGGAGCCGGAGAGCCGAGGACGAGATGCTGCAGACCTGCCGCGACCTCGACGTCACCTTCGTGGCATACGCACCGCTCGGACGCGGGTTCCTCACCGGCAGCCTCGATCCAACGCGGCTCGCCGCGGACGATTTCCGCCGGGAAAATCCGCGCTTCCAGTCCGACGCCCTGGCCCGGAATCAGCGCCTGCTCGACGGGCTCGCGGCCGTCGCGGCGCGCCGGAACGCTAGTTCCGGCCAGATCGCCCTCGCCTGGCTCGTCGACCGCGCACCGGGCGTGGTGCCGATCCCCGGTACCCGGCGCGTGGCCCGCCTCGCCGAGAACGCCTCGGCCATGGACCTCGCGCTCACCCCCGGCGAGATCGCCGAGCTCGACGGGCTGTTCCCGCCCGGCGCCGCCGCCGGCGCCCGCTATGCCGCAGGAGGAACCGCCGGCATCGAGGTTCTGTGACGACCGCCGTCAGAACTGGCGCAGATACGGCGCCGGCTTCTGGCCGAGGATCCGCCAAGTCCCTGCCAGACCGAGGAGAATCGCGAAGGCGACCGCGAGGGCCGCCGCGAGGATCGCCCCCGACAGGTCGAGGGTGAACTCGAGCCTCATCACCCGGGTGACGATGACCCAGCCCGCCAGGGTGCCGGCGGCGAGGCCGAAGATCGCCGTGGCGAGGCCGAGGGCGCCGTATTCGAGGGTGTAGGCCGCCAGCAGCCGGCCCCGCGTGGCGCCCAGGGTCTTGAGCACGACCGCGTCGTAGAGCCGGGCGCGGTGCCCGGCCGCGAGGGCGCCGGCCAGAACGAACAGACTCGCCAACACGGCGACGCCGCTGGCGCCGCGAATGGCCAGGACCAGCTTGGCGACGATGTCGCTCACGGCTTCCAGGGCCTCCTTCACCCGCACGCTGGTGACGGAGGGGTAAGCCTTTGCCACGTCACGCAGAATTTCCGCCTCTGCCTTGGCGTCGGGTCCGTTCGGCAGGGTGAGGGTCGCCAGATCGGAGTGCGGCGCCCCCCGGAACGTCCCGGGCGAGAACACCATGACGAAGTTGATGCCGAGCGAGCGCCACTCGACCTTGCGCAGGTTGGCGACCCTGGCCGTCAGCGTCCGCCCCAGGACGTTGACCGTCACGTTGCTGCCGACGGCGAGGTTGAGCTTGCCCGCCAGTTCGGCATCGAAGGACACGAGCGGCGTCCGAGCCTCCTCGGGGGTCCACCAGTGACCGCCGACCAGAGAAGAGCCCTCGGGAAGGTCGTCGGCGTAGGTGATGCCGCGGTCCCCGTCGAGCACCCAGGCGGCATCCTCGGGCGCCTTGATCTCGCCGGCCGGAACGCCGTTCAGGGCGGTGATCCGACCGCGCATCATCGGAACGCGTTCGATCTTCGCCCCCGGCGAAAGGCCGCCGAGGAAGGCGTGGAAGGCGTCCGCATCGCTCGACGGGATGTCGAGGAAGAACAGGTTCGGCGCCTTAGCTGGCAGGGAATTCGTCAGCGTCCGCCGAACGTTGGCGTCGATCAGGCTCAGGGTGACGAGAAGGGTCACGCCGAGGCCAAGGGAGAGCACGATGGCGGGGGTGAGCGCCCCCGGCCGATGCAGATTCGCCAGGGCCATGCGGGGAGCCGCCATGCGCGGGCGCGGGAGGCGTCGCGCCACCGCCATCAGCCCGAGGGCGACGAGGCGCAGCAGCCCGAAGGCGAGACCGGCGGCGACGATGAAGACGAGCGCCAGGCGCCGGTCGAAGGCGGTGACCAATGCCAGCCCGACCAGCCCCATGAGGGCGGCCGCCAGGATCAGGCGATAGCGCAGACGGGTGCGGGCGGACCCCGGATCGACCACGTCCCGGAACAGCCCCGAGACGGGAATGTCGTGGGCGCGCCCCAGGGGCAGGATGGCGAAGGCGAGCGCCGTCAGGAACCCATAGGCCGCCGCAAGAGCGAGCTCGCCGGGTGCGAGGGTCGGATTCAGCGGCAGCGGCAGGGCATCGTGGAACAGCGCATCGAGCCCGAAGGGCAGGAACGCGCCCACCGCGAGGCCGATCGCGATCCCGAGGGCCGCGATCAGCAGGACCTGGGTCAGGTAGAGCACCACCACCTGCCCGCCCGGCGCACCGACGCTCTTCAGGGTCGCGATGGAGCCGCGTTTTCGCTCGACGAAGGCAGCGACCGCATTGGCGACCCCGACGCCGCCGACGATGAGCGCCGTCAGGCCGACCAGGGTGAGGAACTGGGTGAAGCGCTCGATGCTCTTGGCAAAGCGCGGATCGGCGTTGGTGCGCGCCCGCATCTCCCAGCCCGCATCCGGAGCGGCCTTGGCGATGGCGGCGGCGCGCGCCTCGAGATCGGCGTCTCCGACCCCCGGAATCTGCAGGCGATAGCTCCAGCGGTTCAGGCTGCCTGGCCGGATCAGGCCCGAGGCCGTCAGGGCCTCGTGCGTGATCAGCACCCGGGGGCCAAAACCAATACCGTTGGCGATGCGATCGGGCTCCGACACGAGAGTGGCGCGGATCGCGAACGGCCGGCCCGCAATGGTGATCCGGTCACCGACCTTCAGGTCGAGGCGGGTGAGCAGGGCCGGATCCGCCACCGCGCCGGCAGCGCCGTCGCGTTCGGCCAGGAGATCCGCGAGCGGTTCGGCCGGATCGGTGACGAGTTCGCCGGTGGTGGGGTAGTCGGCGCCCACCGCCTTCAGCTCGACCAGGGCCGCGCCGGTCTCTCCGGCCACGGCCATGGCGCGCAGGGTCGTGACCACGGAGACGCGACCCTGCGCGTCGAGGGCGGCGCGCTCCTCGGGCGTCGCCTCCCGGTTGATCAGGCTGTAGGTGAGATCGCCGCCGAGGATGCGCGCCCCCTCGCGGCCGAGACCGTCGGTGAGGGAGCGCGAGATCGAGGCGACGCCAGCGATGGCCGCGACGCCGAGGGCGATGCAGGCGAGGAACACGGTAAAGCCCGCCAGCCCGCCGCGCAATTCCCGAAGCGCGAGGCGCAGGGTGAGTGGAACGTGCCCCCCTGAGGAACGCCCGCTCGGGTTGGGAAGGGTGCCATGCATCGGGTCAGGCCTGGACCGGCACCGGCGCTTCCACCCGGCCAGAGCGGAGGCGGACGGTGCGGTCACAGAGACGCGCGAGGCCGGGGTCGTGGGTGACGAGGACGAGGGTCGCGCCGCGGTCGCGCTTCAGGGCGAAGAGCAGGTCGACGATCTGGCGACCGGTCGCCTCGTCGAGGTTGCCGGTCGGCTCGTCGGCCACGAGGATCGCGGGGTCGGGCGCGATGGCCCGCGCGATGGCGACCCGCTGCTGCTCGCCACCCGAGAGCTGGGCCGGATAGTGGTGCAGACGGTGGCCGAGCCCGACCGCCTCCAGCTCGACCTGTGCCCGGCGGTGCGCGTCGGGCTGGTCGGCGAGTTCCAGGGGCAGGGCCACGTTCTCCAGGGCGGTCATCGTCGGGACGAGGTGGAAGGCCTGGAACACGATGCCGATGCGGCGCCCGCGAAAGCGCGCCAGGGCATCCTCGTCGAGGCTTCCGAGATCAGTGCCCTCGACCAGGATGCGGCCCGAATCCGGCCGTTCCAGGCCCGCCATGACCATCAGCAGAGTCGATTTGCCGGAGCCGGAGGGACCCACGAGACCGACCGCCTCGCCCGGCGCCACGTCGAGGGAGATGCCGCGCAGGACATGGACGCGCGCCGCCCCACGGCCAAGGCTGAGGTCGATGTCGGAGAGGGCGATGGTCTGCGCCGTCGGCGCAATGGGGTTGTCGGACTTCAACGGGCGACCGATCTGTGTGCAGCTGTCGTCATCGTGACGGCGGGCAAGGTGGATGCAAGGGTCGGGGTTGTGATCGCATGGGTCTGTGTGGAGTCTCACGCCTCGCCGATATGGTCCGCTCACGGGCGGCGCGCCATGCCGGGCTCGGCCTCGCCGCTCTGATGACGCTCTTTGCCGCACTCGGGCTCGGCACGATGCCATCGCACGCCACGCCCGACGTGCCGCCGGTGAAGCTGGTGGCCTTCGGTGACAGCCTGACCGCTGGGTATCGCCTGCCCGCGAACGCGGCCTTTCCGGTGGTGCTGGAGCGGGCCCTGAAGGCACGCGGACGCGTCGTCACGGTGGCGAATGCGGGTGTCTCGGGCGACACCACGACCGGAGGCCTTGATCGCCTCGACTGGTCGGTCCCCGACGACACCAACGGCGTCATCCTCGAACTCGGCGCCAACGACATGCTGCGCGGCACCGACCCGGCGGTAACCCGCAAGGCCCTCGATGCGATGATCGAGCGGCTCAAGGCACGCGGCATTCCCGTGCTGCTTGCGGGGATGAAGGCCTCCCCCAACCTCGGGCCGGACTACGCCGCGCGCTTCGACGCGATCTACCCGGACCTCGCCAAGCGCTACGACCTCGTCCTGTACCCGTTCTTCCTCGACGGCATCGTCGGCGACCGGCAGGCCCACCTGGACGATGGCCTGCATCCGAACGCCAGGGGCGTCGAAACGATCGTGGCCGGCATGTTGCCGACGGTCGAGACCTTCCTCGACCGTCTCCATCCGCAGGCGCGCTGAGCCCGTGCCCCGCCTATTCACCGGCCTCGAAGTTCCCCCCGACCTCGCGCAGGCGCTCGCCCTGAAGCGCGGCGCTCTGCGCGGAAGCCGCTGGATCGAGCCCTCGGACTATCACATCACCCTGCGCTTCCTCGGCGATGTCGAGATCGACCTCGCGGAGGCGCTGCACGAGCGCCTGATCGAGGCGCGACCCCGGTCCCCCTTCCCCGTGACCCTCGACGGTATGGCGAGCTTCGGCGGCGACAGGCCGCGTGCGATTCTCGCCACGGTGCTGCCAACCCCGGAGCTTCTCGACCTTCAGGCCGAACAGGAGCGTCTCGCCCGTCAGGCCGGTGCCGAGCCGGAACGGCACAAGTTCACGCCGCACGTCACGCTCGCACGCCTCCGACGCGAGACCGGCGCGGAGGATGTCGCGGCCTATCTGGGCGAGCGCGGCCTGTTCACGCCCCTCACCTTCACGGCGGAGCGTGTGGCGCTGTTCTCGGCGCGGGAATCGAAGGGCGGCGGTCCCTACGTGGTCGAGGCAGCCTACCCGCTCGGATAGGGAACGGGCGCGCGGAGACGTCAGAGGCGGCGCAGTGCCACCGACTCGATGCGGTGGCTGGCCCCCTTGGCGAGGATCAGGCTGGCCCGCTGCCGGGTCGGCAGGATGTTGTCACGCAGGTTCGGCAGGTTGATGGTCGTCCAGAGCGTATCGGCGATCTCGATCGCCTCAGATTCCGTTACCTCGGCGTACTTTCGGAAATAGGAGAGCGGATCGCGGAAAGCGGTCTGGCGCAGGCGCAGGAAGCGATTGACGTACCAGCGGTGCAGGTCGTCCTCGTGGCCGTCGAGGTAGATCGAGAAGTCGAAGAAGTCCGAGACGAACGGGATCGCGGTGCCGTCGCGGGGCAGGCGCGCCGGCTGCAGGACGTTCAAGCCCTCGACGATGAGGATGTCGGGCGATTCGATGATCCGCTCCTCGCCCTGCACCACGTCGTAGACGAGGTGAGAGTAGAGGGGCGCCGCGACACGCTTCTTGCCGGCCTTGATGTCGGTGAGGAAGCGCAACAGCGCGGCCGTGTCGTAGCTTTCGGGGAAGCCCTTCCGCTCCATCGCGCCCATCCGCTTCAGCTCGGCATTGGGCAGCAGAAAGCCGTCGGTGGTGATGAGGTCGACCTTGGGGGTGTTGGGCCAGCGCGCGAGCAGGGCGGCGAGGACACGGGCGGAGGTCGACTTGCCCACGGCCACAGATCCGGCGAGGCCGATGATGTACGGTACCTTCGTCTCGTGCTCGGCGAGAAGGAAGCGCTGGGTCGCCTTGAACAGGCCTTGCGTCGCTGCCACGTAGAGCGAGAGAAGCCGTGAAAGCGGCAGGTAGATCGCCTCCACCTCCTCGACCGAGATCGGATCGTTGAGGGATTGCAGGCGCGCCACTTCCTCCGCCGCCAGGGTCAGGGGGGTGTCGGCACGCAGCTGAGCCCATTCTTCTCGGGTGAACAAGCGGTAAGGCGACAGCCGCTCCGAGCCCTGGCCGGTGACTGGGTCCTGGCCCCGGGCGGTCGGGCGTTCGATCACGGCAGGCGGCATCGTGAAAAGCGATTCGGCGTTCACGCGGGGCTCCGGGAGGCCTTCTCCGCGATCCCGCTCTGAACCGTGCGCCGCTCGAGCTCGGCCAGCACCTCGTTCAGAGTCACGCCACCGGCCCGCAGCAGGACCAGGAGATGGTACAGCACGTCCGCGGCCTCGCTGACGAGGCCGGATCGGTCACCCTGTACGGCGGCGATCGCCGCCTCGACCGCCTCCTCGCCGAGCTTCTTGGCCGGTTTGGCCGGGCCGCCGGCTAAGAGCTTTGCGGTGTAGGAGGTCTCGGGAGACGCTGCCGCACGATCCGCGACGAGGGCTTCGAGATCGCTGAGAGTGAACTGGGTCATACAATCCTGGTCCCGGCGAACCGGGCCTATCGTGCCGTGCAACCAAACGTGCGGCACGATGGATCATGACGCAAGGGCTGCGAAGGTCCGCCTCAGAGATCGAGGCGCATGGAGAGACCGGCCGCGGCCATGTGGACCTTGGCCTCGGATACCGTGTGCTGCCCGAAATGGAAGATCGAGGCCGCCAGAACCGCACTGGCACCGCCTTCGCGGACTCCCGCCACCAGGTCGTCCAGGCCGCCCACACCGCCCGAGGCGATGACCGGCACCGTGACGGCATCAGAAATGGCCCGCGTCAGGCCGATATCGTACCCGGAGCGCATCCCGTCGCGATCCATCGAGGTCACGAGCAATTCACCGGCGCCGCGGGCCGTGACGGTGCGGGCGAAGGCGATGGCGTCGATGCCGGTGGGCTTGCGTCCGCCATGGGTGAAGATCTGCCATTCCGGCGCCTCGCCGGGACCGGAGGTCCGCTTGGCATCGATCGCCACGACGATGCACTGGCTACCGAACTTTTCCGCACCGCGGGCGACGAAATCGGGATCGTTCACGGCTGCCGTGTTGATGGAAACCTTGTCGGCCCCGGCCAACAGAAGAGTGCGGATATCCGCCACCGTACGGATGCCACCACCGACGGTGAGCGGCATGAAGCAGGCTTCCGCCGTTCGGCTGACGACGTCGAGGAGCGTCCCGCGATCCTCATGGCTCGCCGTGATGTCGAGGAAGCAGAGCTCGTCGGCACCAGCCGCGTCGTAGGCCTTAGCCGCCTCAACGGGATCGCCGGCATCGCGCAGTTCCAGGAACTGGACGCCTTTCACGACACGGCCGTCCTTGACGTCGAGGCACGGGATGATGCGATTTTTGAGCACGAATAACCTCGGATGCGTCAGGCCGCCGGAGCCGCATCGGGCGCACCGGTCGCGCGCCGGATGGCCGCCAGGGCCTCGCGCGGGTCGATCCGCCCGTCGTAGAGGGCACGGCCTGTGATGGCGCCGGCGAGGAGCGCGCAGTCCGGTTCCAGGATGCGGTGGACGTCCTCGATCGAGGCAAGGCCACCGGAGGCGATCACCGGGATGGTCACCGCGCGAGCAAGGCCGAGGGTCATCTCGATATTGAGGCCCTTCAGGATGCCGTCGCGGGCGATGTCGGTGTAGATGATGGCGGCAACGCCCGCGTCCTCGAAGCGACGCCCGAGTTCCTCCGCCGTCATGCTGGAGGTGGTGGCCCAGCCCTCGACCGCGACGCGGCCGTCCTTGGCGTCGATGCCGACCGCGATCTTGCCCGGATAGAGGCGGGCGGCCTCGCGCACGAAGGCGGGATCGCGCACGGCGGCAGTGCCGATGATGACGCGGCTGACGCCTTTAGCGAGCCAGGCCTCCAGGGTCCGCATCTCGCGGATGCCGCCGCCGAGTTGCACCGGAAGCTTGGTCCGCGCCAGGATCGCATCGACGGCATCCGCGTTCATCGGCGCGCCCGCGAAGGCGCCGTCGAGGTCGACGACGTGAAGCCAGGAGAAACCCTGCTCCTCGAAGACCGCCGCCTGGGCCGCAGGATCGTCGCTGAACACGATGGCCTGGGCCATGTCGCCCTGAACGAGGCGGACACAGCGCCCTTCCTTGAGATCGATGGCCGGAAACAGGATCACGCGTCGGTTCGCTTTCGGGTGGGACGGGTCACAGGTGGGGTCTGCGCCTCAGGGACGCCAGCGGAGGAAGTTGGCGAGCAGTGCGAGGCCGAGCCGTTGGCTCTTTTCCGGGTGGAATTGGGTGCCGGCGACGTTGTCGCGCGCCACCATCGCGGTGACCGAACCGCCGTAATTGCTGTGGGCGACGCGATCTTCCATCCGCTCAGGCGACAGCGCGTAACTGTGTACGAAGTAGGCGTGCAGTCCGCCCGCGCCCGTCGGGATCTCCGACAGCAAAGCGTGTGGCCGGTCGATCTCGAGGGTGTTCCAGCCCATGTGGGGTACCTTGAGGCCGGGATCGTTCGGCTGGATCGGACCGACATCGCCGGGAATCCAGCCAAGGCCCGCGGTCGTGTCGTATTCCAGGCCCCGCGTCGCCAGGAGCTGCATGCCGACGCAGATGCCGAGGAACGGGCGACCCCGCTCGTGCGCCGCATGGGTCATCGCCTCGACCATGCCAGGTACGGCGTCGAGACCGCGGCGACAATCGGCGTAGGCGCCAACACCGGGCAGAACCACCCGGTCGGCCTTGGCGACCGCCTCGGCCTCGCTCGTCAGAACGATGCGCGTCGCGTCGAGGCCGGCCTCCCGAGCCGCCCGCTCGAACGCCTTTGCGGCGGAATGCAGGTTGCCCGAGCCGTAATCGATGATCGCGACGGTCTCTGCACTCACCGCCGACCCTCGCTGAACGGGAACATGCCGATGGCAAGGTCACTCGGCGGCACCGAGATGCCGATATGGGGCGCCGGTCCGGTGCGCCCTGTGGGAACACCGTCCAGCCAGCGTGCAGCAGCCTTCATTTCGGCCTCCTCGGCATTCGCGGCCGTCACGGCGTCGCGCACCGGACGCCCCGCCCGGGCGTAGGTCCACCGTCGGAGGGAAGAAGCCTCCAGTCCGATCAGGAGCGAAACGAGGACCGTGATGACGAAACCGGCGATCGGCGTCAGCCCGAGGAACCGCCCCCCGAACGCCACCACGGCCAACAGAGCAAGAACACCGAGGCCGGCGAGCCAGAGCCGGTGAAAGAAGAACCAGAGCGGCCCGAAAGCGAAAGCCGGCCAGGAGAAGCCATCCGGCACGAGGTGCGCCCGCTCGAGACCGTGTGCCTCGCCGACGAGGGCCCCCTTCGCGGGGTGCAATGTGTAGGTGCGCATCACGTCTAGCATCCTCCCTGCCGACCCGACGGGCGGATCAGAGCGATCCCTTGGTCGAGGGAACACGGCCGCCCTCGCGGGGATCGATCGACACTGCGTGCCGCAAGGCGCGGGCCAAGCCCTTGAAGCAGCTCTCCGCGATATGGTGAGCATTCTCACCGTAGAGCGTCTCGACATGCAACGTAATGCCAGCGTTCATGGCGAAGGCCTGGAACCACTCGCGGACGAGTTCCGTATCGAACTGTCCGATTTTTTCGACCCGAAACTGGGTTCGGAACACGAGGAACGGGCGGCCCGAGATATCGATGGAGACCCGCGTTAGGGTCTCGTCCATCGGCAAATGGATGTCGGCATAGCGGCCGATGCCGCGCTTGTCCGCGAGGGCCTGCGCGAAGGCCTGTCCCAGGGCGATGCCCGCATCTTCCACCGTATGATGGTGATCGACATGGAGATCACCCGTGACCGCCACGTCGAGGTCGAACAGCGCGTGGCGCGCGAACAGCTCGAGCATGTGGTCGAAGAAGCCGACCCCCGTCGAGACCTGAGCCCGCCCCGTCCCGTCGAGATCGAGCGCGACCTGCACGTCGGTCTCCGCTGTCTTGCGGCTGATGCGGGCGGCGCGCTTGGCCTCGTGGGTCACGGTTCGGTTCCGGTTTGGGGAAGAACCCGCCTTCTAGAGGGAAGACAGGGTCGCGGAAAGGGTGGACGGAGCCGATTTCACCGGCGCTCCCGACTACTCAGCGGTGCAGGACCCGGCCCGCCACCGCATCGAGCTTGGCGAGTAGGGCTGGGTCGCGCTGCGCGGGAGCGGTCATGATGGCGCCGTCGAGGGCGTGCTCCGTACCGACGGGGCAGGGCTCGCGCTCGGCCGGGAAATCGCGGGCGAGACGGGCGACGAGGCGCGCGGCCTTGTCGGCATTGGCTCGCGCCACCGCCACCACGGCAGCGACGTCGACGGCATCGTGGGTCGGGTGCCAACAGTCGAAATCGGTCACCATCGCGATCGTCGCATAGGTGATTTCGGCTTCGCGGGCGAGCTTGGCCTCCGGCATGTTGGTCATGCCGATCACGTCGTAGCCGAGCGCCTTGTAAGTGGTCGACTCGGCATAGGTGGAGAATTGCGGACCCTCCATGCAGACATAGGTCCCGTCGCGATGGACCGCGATATCCTCCGCCTGTGCCGCCGCAGCGATGCGCGCCTGCAGTGTCGGTCCGACGGGATGCGCCAGGGAGACGTGGGCGACGCAGCCATCGCCGAAGAACGAACCGGCGCGGCCGTGGGTGCGGTCAACGAACTGATCGACGAGCACGAAAAGACCGGGATGCAGCTCGGCTTTGAACGAGCCGCAGGCCGAGAGCGAGACGAGGTCGGTGACACCAGCCCGCTTCAGCACGTCGATGTTCGCGCGATAGTTGATACCCGATGGCGAGAAGCGGTGCCCGCGGCCGTGGCGGGCGAGGAACACCACCTTCGTCGCGCCGATGCGGCCGATGCGCAGCGCGTCTGAAGGCGCGCCCCAGGGGGATTCGATCCGCTCCTCGCGGACATCCTCCAGGCCGGGCAGGTCATAGACCCCGGACCCGCCCATCACGCCGAGCACCGCTGCCGTCATCCCGATCTCCAAAAGTTAGCGCCGGTCGCCCTTCCCTGGGACGCCGGCGCGGGTCGTGTCAACGGAGGACGGGCAGCCCAGAAGGACTGCCCGAACCGGATCAGTAGGTCTTGTGCAGTTCGGGCTGGAGTCCGTGGACCTCGCCGCCGACCTTCGCCCAGATCTTCTTCTTCACGTAGTAGAGCAGACCGGAGAGCACGAGCAGGAACAGGATCACCCGTAAGCCGAGAGCCTTGCGCGCCATCATGTGGGGCTCGGCCGCCCAGGCCATGAACGCCGCAACGTCGCGGGAATACTGCTCCGTGGTCTCCGGCACCACCGGCTCGCCCTTGTCGTTCTTGGCGTAGGTCACCTGCCCATCGCTGATCGGCTTCGGCATCGCGATGAGGTGACCGGCATAGTACTTGTTGTAGTAGGTGCCAGCCGGAATCTCCTTGCCGGCCGGCGGATCCTCGTAGCCGTTCAGGAGCGCGTGAATGTAGTCAACGCCCTGCTCCGAGAAGCCGATGAACGGCATCGCGTCGAGGACGAACCACGGGAAGCCGCGCTCGTAGGTGCGGGCTTTGGCCAGCACGGAGAAGTCCGGCGGCGCCTTGCCGCCATTGGCGGCGGCCGCCGCCTTCTCGTTCGGGAAGGGCGACGGGAAGGCGTCGGCAGCGCGGGCGGGACGGTCGACGTCCTCGCCGGCATCGTTCTGCTCCTTCACCTTGTACTGGGCGGCGAGTTCCTTGACCTGCCCGGTGGTGAAGCCAGGCCCCCCCTCCTCCGAGAGGTTGCGGAAGCGCACCAGGCTCATGCTGTGACAGCTCGAGCAAACTTCCTTGTAGACCTGAAAGCCGCGCTGAAGCTGAGCTTGGTCGAAGCGGCCGAAGGTGCCAGCGAAGCTCCACTTCTCACGGGGCGGATGGGGAGTTCCCTCATCCGCCGACGCGACGGTGATGCTCAGGACAGCCGCGAGCAGGGTTGCGGCGAGGACGCGGGTCGTTTTCATGGTTCTCAAAAGTCCCCTGCCTTCAACCCTTGGAGGACGGTGCGGCTGCGGCGCCGACCGGCATGCCGGACCCGCCCACCTGCTTTCCGGGACCCGTCACCGTCTCGAGGATCGAGCCCGGAAGAGCCTTCGGCGTCTCGAACAGGCCGACCAGCGGCATCACGAGCAGGAAGTGCAGGAAGTAGTAGGCCGTGCAGATCCGGGCGGCGATGACGTAGCCACCCTCCGGCGGCTTGGCGCCGAGCCAACCGAGCACCACGCAGACCACCACGAACAGCCAGAAGAACTGCCGGTAGATCGGGCGGTAATTACACGAGCGAACCCGGGACGTATCGAGCCAAGGGGCCAGGGCCAGGATGAGCACGGCGCTGAACATTAGAATGACGCCGCCGAGCTTGTCCGGCACGGCGCGCAGGATCGCGTAGAACGGCAGGAAGTACCATTCCGGAACGATGTGGGCGGGCGTCACCGCCGGGTTGGCCGGCACGTAGTTGTCGGCGTGACCGAGATAGTTCGGCTGGTAGAAGATCCAGTAGGCGAAGAAGGCGAAGAACACGACCGAGGCGAAGACATCCTTGATCGTCGCGTAGGGCGTGAAGGCCACCGCGTCCTTGCCCGACTTGATCGGAATTCCGGCCGGATTGTTCTGCCCCGTCACATGCAGCGCCCAGACGTGCAGGATCACCACGCCGGTGATCATGAACGGCAGGAGGTAATGCAGCGAGAAGAACCGATTCAGGGTCGGATTGCCGACGGAGTAGCCGCCCCAGAGCAGGCTCTGGATCGTGTCACCCACCACGGGGATCGCGGCCAGGATGTTCGTGATGACGGTGGCACCCCAGAAGCTCATCTGGCCCCACGGCAGGGTGTAGCCGAGAAAGGCGGTCGCCATCATCAGGAGGTAGATGATTACGCCCAGGATGTAGAGCACCTCGCGCGGCGCCTTGTACGACCCGTAATACAGCGCCCGGAAGATGTGGACGTAGACCGCCACGAAAAACATCGATGCGCCGTTGGCGTGCATGTAGCGCAGCAGCCAGCCGTAGTTCACGTCGCGCATGATGTGCTCGACGGAGTTGAACGCATTAGCGGCCGACGGGTCGTAGTGCATCGCCAGCCAAACGCCGGTGACGATCTGCGACACCAGCATGGCGATCAGGATCGCGCCGAAGGTCCAGAAGTAGTTCAGGTTCCGCGGCACCGGGAAGGAGACGAAGGACGAATGCACCAGCCCGATCAAGGGGAGGCGCGATTCGAACCACTTCGCCAAGGCGCTCTTGGGAACGTAGGTATTGCCGTGTCCGCTCATGGGGCGACCCGCTCCAAATCCTGTTTCAGGGTGTCAGGCGACGGCCTTGCCGCCCTCCTCGCCGATCCGGATCTTGGAGTCCGACTCGAAGACGTAGGGGGGGATCGGTAGGTTCGTCGGGGCGGGACCCCGGCGTACCCGGCCCGAGGTGTCGTAGAGGGAGCCGTGACAGGGGCAGGACCAGCCCTCGTACTGTCCTTGATGGCCGATCGGCACGCAGCCGAGATGCGTGCAGTTGCCGTAGACGACGAGCCACTTGGCGTGGCCTTGCTTCACGCGAGCCGAATCGGGCTGCGGATCGATCAGATCGGTGAGCTTCACCTCGGAAGCTTCCTTGATCTCTTTCTCGGAGCGACTGCGCACGAAGATAAGCTTGCCGCGCCAGAACACGTTGACGATCTGGCCTTCCTGAATTGGCGTCAGGTCGACTTCGAGGGGTGCGCCGGCCGCAATGGTCTCGGCATCGGGCGCCATTGAGGCGACGAAGGGCCAAGCCAAGGCACCGGCCCCGACGGCCAGTCCCGCGCCCGTCGCGAGGAACATGAAATCGCGACGCGTGCCGTCCGGCGCGCCGTGGGAGCTGTCGGGATCGGCTGCCGTGTTCGCCAAGTGTCAAACTCCAAGCATGATTGCGCCGGGCGACCCTGATCCCAACCCTGCGTCCAGGGCCGGCCGGGACCTTAGAGGCTTTAAAAGGAATGTCATCCCGGCGGGACGGAAGCACCATCCCACATGATTGTGCAATGCGACCCCGCGTCACCCGAAGTCAAGGCGCGAAGCCTTTCAGAACGTGCGGTTTCTATTCGTGGAGCGACCCCGTCGCGGGGGTGGCGCAGGAAGACCACAGAAGACATGCGCACACGCGCGGACCAGCTCGAATCCCGCCGGCGGCCATGCACATGCCGGGGGTATCGACAGCGGCACTCCACTGGGTGGAATTTGGAAGAATATCTCCGACCGCCGGTTCCGCGGGCGGACGCTGTCCAGCAGCGTGCCGGCTCGAAGAGCTCGCATTGCAACCGGCACAAGTTCTGGATCCGAAAGCGGCGCTGACTTTACGCGCTCCGGTTGCATGCCTTCCGCCGATCCTTCACCTTACCCCGCCTGGGCGCGATCGGCCGGATGGAGTACCTCGGCCGGACTGACTCGACAGCTCTGTCGGGGCGCTCGGTCCGGGCAGAAGCGCCGAAAGATTCGATGGATACCCCTGATCTGCAGTCCCCGCCGGCCGTGCTGCTGCGCATCTTCGCCGCCCCGGTGGTCTTTTCCTGGCGGACGACGCCGCGTCTGCGGATTGTCGGCGGAACTCCCCCGATGATCGCGGCGAACCTCGCGGGCGGTGAGGACGAGGCGCATCCGAATGCTACGGGAAGCGTGACCCGCTGGCGCGCGTTCCAGACCGTCGCAGGCACTGACGTGGCGATGAACCTCGAAAACGTCGTCGCGGACGCGGCGGCACGAAAGGGCCTACCATCCTGTTCCTCTTCCACCGCGCGCTCTCGTTTCTCCTCGTCGTTTCGGGAGCCGCCCCGCGGGTCTCGATTGACGGCAGGGCGATCGCCACCGATCCCCTCGCGGTGAGCACGATCTCGAAACACGCTCAGTCGACGACCATGGCGGGAGCCGCAGGCGCCCGCCTAGCGGAAGGTATAGGCTGGCTCTACTCGCGACATCGGACGGCGCAGTTCGGAGGTGCGATGTGAAGGGAGCACTCCAAGGGCTTCAAGTGATCGGACGGATGCTCCAGCGCAGAAGGCGTGATGCGCCAAAGCGGGTGCTTCTCGACGCCGAGGTCCTGCGCGACGCGTTCGAGGCCTTTCCGGATCCGCAATTCATCGTCGCGCTCCGACCCGGCGACGAAGTTCGGCTGGAGGACTGGAACGCAGCGGCGCGAAACCATCACGACAGCGCCGACGCCATGGGTCGCGCATTTGCCGATCTACTGCCTGCAAGTCAGGCGGCGCTGTTGCGCGCCGGCGTCGAGCGGGCGGCCACGACCGGTGCGAGTCTTCGCATTCGGAGCGAGGCCGCGGGTGTCGAAGGTCAGAACGCGTACGAAGCGACCTTCGTCCCGCTTCGGGTGACAGGTGCGCAGGCAGACCGACGGGTCATGGTCAGCCTACACGACCTCGGACCCTCGAGGCAGGTGGACTCTGGGCCGCCGGGGCCCGATCGGCTCACCGGCGAGGCCGGGTCTTCGGCTCTTCGAGGACAGGGACCCATCAAATCCGATCCCGACCGCCCCCCCACCGAATCGGCTTCGAAGCGAATCGGATCGGATCGCCGCCCGGCTGAGGCGCCCCCGGCCTCGGTTCGAGCGGATCTGATGGAGCGGCGGCCCGCTAATGAGCGCGTGCGGGAAAGCGAGGCGCGCTATCGCCTATTGGCCAACTACACCTCGGACCTCATCGTCCTCGACGATGTCAGCGGCCGACATCTCTACATCTCGCCCGCGGTGACGAGCATGCTCGGCTACACCGTGGACGAGGCCAATCGCATGGGTCTTCGGACGCTCGTCCATCGGGAGGACATCGCAAACCTCTCGGCAATTCTGCATGCTCTTGGGCTCGGGCAGCCGACCGGATCGGTGATCTACCGGATGCGGCACCGTTCCGGGCATGACCTCTGGGTCGAGGCCGCCTTTCGGCGAATTGAGGAGCAGGGCGAGATCCAGGTCATCCAGGCGATCCGCGACGTCACGCAGCGACAGAGACAGAAGGCCGACCTGCACAGCGCTCGCATCGCAGCCGAGGCCGCCGTGCGTGCGAAAGCTGAATTCCTGGCTACCATGAGCCACGAGTTGCGCACACCGTTGGCGGGCATCCTCGGCGTGCACGACCTTCTCCAGGGCGATGCCAGCCTCAACCGAAACCAGGCACGCCTCGTCGGTCTCGCGCAGGAAGCGGGGCGCTCGCTCCTTACCATCGTGAACGACATCCTCGATGTCTCGAAGATCGAGGCCGGTCGCCTCGTGATCGAGTCACTCCCCTTCAGCCTGGCCGGGCTGATCGAGGGCTGTCGGGAGCTCAGCGTCGAGATCGCACAGGGCCGCGAGATCCGCGTTGCCACGCAGATCGGACCTGATGTCCCGGACTGGGTCCTGGGCGATCCGACCCGATTGCGCCAGGTCATCCTCAATCTCACCGCCAACGCCATCAAGTTCACGCCCCAGGGCTCCGTCACCATGCGCGTGGCCTGGAAAGCGGCATCGAACGGCGGTCCGAGGCGGCGACCGGCCCTGCGGATCGAACTCATGGATACCGGGATCGGCATCCCGGAAGATGTCCTGCCCCACCTGTTCGAGCGTTTCGCGCAGGCGGACGGATCGATCTCGCGACGCTATGGTGGAACCGGTCTCGGCCTCACCATCTGCAAACGCCTGGTGCACCTGATGGGCGGCGAGATCGGTGCGCTGAGCCGGGTCGGCGAGGGCTCTACGTTCTGGTTCGAGGTGCCGCTGCGGCTCGCCGAGGCGGAGAACGATGTCGAGCACTCGCGGCTCGCCACTCTCAGCCGACCATTGCCGCAGCGCTGGCGCATCCTGTTGGCGGAAGACAATTCGATCAACCAGGAGATCATCGGGACGGTGCTGCGCCACAAGGGTCACACCGTCACGGTGGTGGATGACGGAGAGCAGGCGGCGACGGCGGCCTCCGGCCATGAACGTCCGGACCTGATCCTGATGGACGTGCAGATGCCGGGACTGGACGGTCTCGCAGCGACCCGCGTGATCCGCGCCCGGGAGCGGCAGGAAGGGCATTCTCCCACCCCGATCATCGCACTGACCGCCAATGCCATGCCCGAGGAGATGGAGCGGTGCCGCGCCGCCGGTATGGACGCACATGTCGCGAAGCCGATCGAGTGGCCGATGCTGTTCGAGACCGTCGAGCGCCTGGCGGCGCGGGTCGAACCAGCCGACCGCGAGGACATGCTCGCCCTCACAGAGGAACGCCCCGCCCCGTGAGGGGCGAGGCGTTCGAACGCGCGACGATGGTGTGTCGGCTCAGTACGCGGCCGGGTCGGCACTATCGCTCGGCGAGACGAAGGCTTTCGCCATGGCCTCGCTCATCGGCAGGTTCAGGTTGATGCCGCGCGGCGGAATCGGCTTCGTGAACCACTTGTCGTAAAGCGCCTTGCCCTCGGGGCTTTTGTAGAGCTTGGCGGTGGCTTCGTCGGCGACGGCCTTGAAGGGCGCGTCATCCTTGCGCAGCATGATGCCGTAGGGCTCGGGTTTCGACAGCGCCTCGCTGGAGATCGCGTAGGCACCCGGGTCCTTCGAGCTGGCAGCCAGCGAGGCCAACAGTACGTCATCCATGACGAAGGCGACTGCACGGCCGGTCTCGACCATCAGGAAGGCTTCTGCATGATCCTTGGCCGGCAGGATGGTCAGGCCGAGATTGCGTGCAGTGTTCGCCTCGTTAATCTGGCGGATGTTGGTGGTGCCCGAAGTCGAGACCACGGTCTTGCCCTTCAGATCGTCGATCTTGTCGAGCTTGGCCGACTTCTTGGCGACGAAGCGAGTGGCCGTGAGGAAGTGGGTGTTGGTGAAGGAAGCCTGCTTCTGACGGTCGGCGTTGTTCGTCGTCGAACCGCATTCGAGGTCGATGGTGCCGTTGGCGATCAGCGGGATACGGGTGGCCGAGGTGACCGGATTCAGCTTCACCTCAAGGTTCGGAAGCTTCAAATTCGTCTTCACGGCCTCGGCGATCTTCTGACAGATCTCAAGGGCGTAGCCGACCGGTTTCTGGTCGCCGTCGAGGTAGGAGAACGGAACCGACGCGTCCCGGTAGCCGATGGTGATCGTATTGGTTTCCTTGATCTTCTTCAGGGTTCCGGTGAGCTCTTGCGCCTGGGCGCTCCCTACCGCGAGTACCGACAGCGCGAAGCTGACGGCAACGGCGGATAGGGTGGATCTCTGGTGACACGAACGCATCTGCGGGCTGACTCCGGAAGGTCGATCACGGTTTGGCGATCGACAGGACTGACCTGGGCAACGTAGCAGCGGCACGAGCCACCGCAATCGTTGTTTTTGCGCTGTGCAAGCTGGCAACGCCCCCGCCCCTGGCAAAGCCCGTGCCGGATAATCCCGCTGCGTAGATTTCGTCAGGTCTCGCCCATGCAGATCAACACTCGGTACGCAAAAAGGCCCGACTTCTCAGCCGGGCCAGTTCGCATGTCTCGAAGATTCGGATCTGTGAGGATCCGGGCTCGCAAGGAGCCCGGATTGAGCCGCTCTGCGGCTTTAGAAGTCGCGCTGAACGCGGCCGCGGATCTGGAAGGTGTCCGATGCAGTCACAGTGCGCACTGCTCCGCTGGCGATGGAAGCAGCGGTGACGTTACCGGTGGAACGGGTCTGGTCAACGACGCGACCGTCCTGAACACCAACCTTGGTGTAGAAGCCTTCCAGACCGATATCGAGGTCCTTAACCGGCGACCAGATGATGCTTCCACCAGCAACAATCTGGTAATTGTCACGCAGGACGGGGCTGACGGCGAAGGACGCCTGACCCGGAATACCGGTGAACTGACCAGTCGAACCCAGCGTCTGGAACACGGCGGCGTTGGCGGCGCGGGCACCGTTGGCAAAGTTGAGCTCGCCGTAGCTGGCGAACACGGCCGAACGCCACTCAGGCGACCAGTAGTGCAGCAGCGAACCGACCACCGTGAAGCTGGTGGACAGCTCGATCTTGCCCGTGAACGGGTTGAGCGTCGCATCGGACATGTAGGGGTCGAACGCAGCGCCGTTGATGGTGCTGGCGCGCGAGGCGTAGCTGCCGTTGTACGAGGAGTAGCCAGTGTAGAGGGTCGCACCCTCGCCATAGGCACCCTGCAGGTACAATGTGTCGCCCGGGGCGATGAAGGGCAGGTTGATCTTGGCACCGGCCTGCACGGCCCAGCCGTACTCGCTGGGCGGACGCTGGTTCACGATCGCAGCGCCGGTCACGCCTGGGATGAAGGGCGCGGTCAGGATGCCGCCGTTGAAGTTGGTTGCATTGCCGGCGATGGCGTTGCCGGTGTTCAGCTCCTTGACGGCAGCAGAGAGCTGCATGGAGCCCCAGGCCGCATCGTAACGAAGCACACCGACGAAGTCAGGCATGCGGTTACGCTGGGCCACGTCCACGTTGCCGTAAGTGCCGACGCCGGTCACGTTGTTGATGCCGATGAGCACCGGCGAAGTCGCACCCGAGAAGGCAACATTCTGAGACTGTGAGCCGGCCGGAGCGAAGTTGGCATTCGCACCGAACTGCTGCGAATAGATCGTGTTGCGACGGAAGGACGGATCTTCCAGCGAGATCGTCGCCGAGAGGCCGCTGTCGCCGAGCTTGCTCGTATAGGCGAGCAGGTTGGTGGACTGCAGATCCGAGTTGGCGGTCGCGCCGGCGAACTCGAAATCGTGAGCGTAGAAGTCGAAGAACGAGGAAGCGCGACCGGCGGTGAGACCGGCGAACTGGATGAAGGCTTTGTCGGTGTTCACGAACTGCTGGACACGGCCGGCCTGATCCTGGCCGGTCGCACCGAACGCGTTGCCGATACGCTCCTGGGTGCCGGAGCGGAGGCCGCCGGTAGCGCCGGTGCGCGAGGCGAACTGGAGACGCACGAAGGCGCGCAGGGTGCCGTAGGCGGTCTGGGTGCGGGCATCGACGTTGATGCGGGCGAGGCCGATATAGCCGGTGGTGTCACCGTTCGTGCCTGAGCGGCTGTCGGTCGGCTGGTAGCCGACGTCAAGTCGAGCGCGGCCCGAGAGACGGATGCAGGTATCGGTGCCCGGGATGTAGAAGAAGCCGGCGCCGTAGGCGGAGCAGACACGGACGTACTCGATCGGAACAGCTTTCTTGACCGGAAGGTCGGCTGCCTGTGCTCCTGCGACCGCAGCAAAACCTGCCGCGGAGGCGAGAAGCGAGCTCTTCAAGAGCTTCATTGATATCTCCAAAAGCTTCGAGACCCGAGGGAAGGCTTACTGCGCCCGGGATCTCTATGGATCCCGGTGTCGCGTGGCCCTTTGTTCTTGAATGACCGAGCGTTGACCGCTGGAAATTGACTTGCTGCTCTGGCGTTGACCCCAGCGCAGGATCACTCTGTGCGAGGTGGTTCCTCGCGGCAACTCGGAATCGTGATCGGCGAAACGGTTCCAAGGCGCTGTTGCGGCGCTGCAACGTTCCGCAGGCGACTAAGTAACTGTTCTGTGGGCAGGTTTTCAGCGCTCCGGCCACCGTTCTACAGTTCGCTCCCAAGGAGGCAGAGACCGGCAAGTCCTCGAAAATACGAAATAATCTGTGATTTTCGACACATTCCGAGACCACGGCGTTCGTGGACTATTTCTCGGAAGCGTGCACAGCCCGCCAAGCTGCCAGGCATACCGTCCGGTATGCTGTGGATCGCCGCCTGGGACGGATCTGCCGCTGCGCCTCGCGGCGGACGCGTTACGACAACCGGCGCCGAATCGGGTCGCGCGGCGACAGACGCCCGCGGCGTCCGTCCGGGATCGACCAAGCGATCAATCCTGCAAGCCGATCACCTCAAAGTTGGTGCGGAGCTCATCGGACATCGGCACATTGAGACGGATGCCGGTCGGCAGGCGCTCGAGGAACCAGCGCTTTTAGATCCAGCGCAGCTCGCGGGATTCGGTAGGACGCTGCAAGGTTACGCTGACGAAGCTGGCGAGTTGCAGAACATCAACCCGTAGGGCTCGAACGATAACTTGTCGGGCCCGACCGTGTCGGCGGAGCCGCCCGGCCCCGCGGCGGCGATCAAGCCGTAGAGCTGGACATCGTCGGGACCGAGGGCATCCGCATGCCTGTCCCGGACCATCGCGAAGGGTTCGGCATGGTCGTGCCCAGTCCTTAGGGTAACAGGGATGCCGAGACGAGCGAAGAGCGCGCACACCACACCCCGTTGGTGGTACCGGCGGTGACCGCCACCGTCCGGTCGGCCAGATCGCGGAATGAACCGACCGGAGCACCGCGCTCCACCAGAAGCTTGATCGCGCTGACATAGGTGATGGGCGAGAAGGCCGCCATCTTCCGCCGCTCGGCATTGTCCGTGGTCGAGCCGCACTCGAGGTCGATCTGCCCGGACGTCACCGCCGCGATCCGCGTCTCCGACGTCACCGGCTCATACAGCACCTTCAAGTCCCTACGCCCGAGTTCCGTCCCGATGTCGTCGACGACCGTCAGGCAGAGGTCGGGGGCGTAGCCGACGGGTTGGCCGGACGGGTCCCTGAAGGAGAACGTTAGGGCGTTCTTTCGATTAGCGAAGGCGGACGGTGGCGGTCTCGCCGATCGTCTTCAGGAGCCGGAGAGAACGTCGATCGCCCAGGATGGACCGTCGCTGGCCAGCAAGCCGACGCTAGCCAGGGCTCCCATGAACGGTGCGACGTGCTGACATGTGAGTCCTCGCCACGAAGCCGTACCGGTGCATCGGACGTCGCCCCGCGACGCTTGCGACCGCTTGCTACGCGACCGGTTCCGGCAGTGGACTGACTTAATGATCCAGACGCTGGTCGGTAAACGATAGTTGCCCTTCTCACTTGGCCACCGCCACGGTCGCGACGCTGTTGCGCAGCACGTTGGTGGCCGAGCGGCCCTCGCCGGGCCGGAGAATGAGGACCATCACCAAACCGAGAAGCAGCGAGAAGAGCGAGGCCCCCACGAACCAGAGCATCGCCCTGCCCCCGACGCGACCCACCGAAGCCGTGTCGCCTCTATGTGCGATACCCGCGACGAGCCTCGAGAGGACGAGCGGCGCAACGATCATCTTGATCAAGCGCAGGAAGACATCACTGATCAGGGCGCTGTATCCGGAGATCTCCTTCGAGGTCTGCGGGTCAGGCCACGTGATATTGCTCAGTTACCCAACAGCGATCTCGAGCAACATTTCGTTGAGGAGGGAGGTGGTGAGCCTGAACTGCATCGCTTCCCCCCAACCGCCGCGCCTGATGGCGCTCCGCACCGGGAGCTAAGCTTCTGGTTCACCCGACACAGTTGAGCACAGGGCGTGCGAGGCTTGAGGTCGCGCCGTCGGCCAGAGAATGAAACTCCGGGCCGGACCATGCATTTCAGGACCTTGTCGCAGAAGACTAGCCTTTTTCCGGCTACAGCTAAGCGCGTCAATCGGCCGAGAAATCGTCAGGCGGCTCGCAGGCGCCGGGCTGCCTCGGCCGAGCGCCGGATGAGATCCGGCTCCGGCGCGCCCGGCGGGACGACCCAGCTTCCACCGACGCAGAGCACCGGTTTCAGGGCGAGCCAGTCCGTTGCGGTTGCTTCGGAGATGCCCCCGGTCGGGCAGAACCGGACCTGCCCGAAGGGACCGGCGAGCGCCTTCAGTGCCTTGATGCCGCCAGCGGCTTCGGCCGGGAAGAACTTGAACCGGTCGAGGCCATGGTCGAGCCCTCGCATGATGTCCGCCGCATTGGCGACACCCGGCAGGTAGGGCACCCCACGCGCGAGGGCGGCGCGGGTCAACGGATCGGTCAGGCCGGGGCTTACGATGAACTGCGCACCCGCCTCCATCGCCGCGTCCAGGTCGCGCGGGTTCAGGACCGTCCCGGCTCCCACTACGGCGCCTTCCACCCGCGACATGGCGCGGATCACGTCGAGGGCCGCTGGCGTACGCAGGGTGACCTCCAGGGCGGTCAAGCCCCCCGCCACCAAGGCACGGGCGATCGGTTCCGCCTGGGCGACTTCCTCCACCACCAGCACCGGGATGACGGGAACGGAGCGCATCAGGGCATCGATGGTGGTCATGGGGAGCGTCCTTGGCGGGGAATGCGGAGGCTTCAGAGGCCGGCGGCTGCGAGCATGGCAGAGGCGCCCTGCTCGGCCCCGTCGGCACCGTGGCGCATGAAGGCAAAGAGCTCGCGGCCCGTGCCCAAGGCCGGCGGCGGCGCGGCTGCCTCTTCTCGAGCCTTCCACTCGACCGGGTCGACAAGGGCCTCCAGGGAACCGTCCTCCGCGCTCAGGCGCACGACGTCGCCGTCGCGAACCCTGGCCAGGGGACCGCCACCGAGCGCTTCGGGGCTGAGATGGATGGCCGCCGGAACTTTGCCGGAAGCGCCCGACATCCGGCCGTCGGTCACGAGGGCGACGCGGAAGCCGCGATCCTGCAGAACGCCGAGCTGCGGAGTCAACTTGTGCAATTCGGGCATGCCGTTGGCCCGGGGCCCTTGGAAGCGCACCACCACCACTACGTCCCGATCGAGTTCACCGGCCTTGAAAGCCGCCATGACGTCGTCCTGGTCGTCGAAGACGCGGGCCGGCGCCTGGACCGTCCAGCGCGCGGGGTCGACTGCGCTGGTCTTGAAGGTGGCCCGGCCGAGATTGCCCTTCACCAGGCGCATGCCGCCGTCCGGCTGGAAGGCGTTGGCCGGACTGCGCAGGATGCTCTCGTCGTGCGAGCGCTCCGGAGCCTCCTCGAAGACGAGGTCGTCAGCGATCAGCTTCGGATCGCGGGCATGATCACGCAGGCGCGTGCCGGCTACGGTGAGGATGTCGTCGTGCAGGAGGCCGGCATCGATCAGGCTGGCGATGACGTAGGACATGCCGCCGGCCGCGTGGAAGTGGTTCACGTCGCCTGAGCCGTTCGGGTAGACCTTGGCCACCTGCGGAACCACAGCCGAGAGGCGATCGAAATCCGCCCAGTCCAGGATGATGCCGGCTGCCCGTGCGATGGCCGGCAGGTGGATGGCGTGATTGGTCGAGCCGCCCGTGGCGAGCAGACCGACGACCGCGTTCACGATGGCCTTCTCGTCGATACAGCGCCCGAGCGGCCGATAGTCGTTGCCCGAGGCGCCGATCTCGGAGAGGCGGTGCACCGCAGCCCGAGTCACAGCCTGGCGCAGCTTCGTGCCGGGATTGATGAAGGAGGCGCCGGGCATGTGCAGGCCCATCACGTCCATCATCATCTGGTTCGAGTTGGCGGTGCCGTAGAAAGTGCAGGTGCCCGCGCCGTGATAGGATGCCGACTCGCTCTCCAGCAGTTCATCGCGGCCGACCTTGCCCTCGGCGTAGAGCTGGCGGATGCGCTGCTTCTCCTTATTGGCTAGCCCCGAGGGCATCGGGCCGGCCGGAATCAGGATCATCGGCAGGTGGCCGAACCGAAGCGCCCCGATGAGGAGGCCGGGCACGATCTTGTCGCAGATGCCGAGCAGGGCCGCGCCGTCGAACATCCCATGGCTCAGGGCTACCGCGGTGGAGAGCGCGATCGTGTCGCGCGAGAACAGAGACAGCTCCATGCCGCGCTGGCCCTGGGTGACCCCGTCGCACATCGCCGGTACGCCGCCGGCGACCTGCGCGGTCGCGCCGACCTCACGGGCGAACAGCTTCATCTGTTCGGGATAGCGGCCGTAGGGCTGATGCGCCGAGAGCATGTCGTTGTAGGCGGTGACGATGGCGATGTTCATCGCCCGGCCGGACTTGATGACGGCCTTGTCCTCGCCGGAGGCCGCGAAGCCGTGGGCCAAGTTGCCGCAATTCAGCATCGGGCGCTGAACGCCCGAGTCGCGCTCGCGGGCGATCAGGTCGAGATAGGCCTTGCGGGTCGGTCCGGAGCGTTCGATCACGCGCGCCGTAACGGCCGCGATTTCCGGGTGAAGCGCGCTCATGGCCAATTCCTCCTCGAATTCGGGCGATGCCCGACGCCCGCTTGCGCCGGGGGCGGCGGCCCGCGCCTGCATCAACCTCTCGCGCCAGCACGACAGGGGCGCGAAAGCGGGGCCTGATCGCAATCGGACCCACGCGCCGTCAATGGCATCCGGGCGGCGGCCTGGCCAGCACCTCCTGCAGGTTGCGGGCCAGGCCGTTCGTTAATGACTGCCAGCCGCGAGGGTTGCGCCGGGCTTGTGGTGGGTACCCAGGCGCTCGACCATCGTGGCCGTGGCGGCGTTCATGCCGACGATCTCCACAGCCACTCCGTGGTGCCGGTACTTGAGCACCACGCGGTCGAGGGCATTGACCCCGCTGATGTCCCAGAAATGGACCGCCGTGAGGTCGAGGACGATCCCCGTCAGCCCGGCTTCGCGGAACTCGAAGGCGCCGTGGAAGGCTTCCGCCGTGGCGAAGAAGATCTGGCCGGTTACCCGGTAGGTCCGCACCGTGTCGGTCCGCTCGGAGGCCACCGCGAAGTAGCGCGTCACCTTGTGGGCAAAGAACAGACCGCTCAGCACCACGCCGAACAGGACGCCCTTGGCGAGGTCGTGGGTCGCCACCACCACGGCGACGGTGCCGAGCATGACGACGCTCGAGCTCTTCGGATGCGTCAGGAGGGTCCGCAGGGAGCCCCATTGGAAGGTGTTGATCGACACCATGATCATCACCGCCACCAGGGCGGCCATGGGAATCTGGGCCACATAGGGGCCGAGCACGACGATCAGGAAGAGCAGGAATACCCCGGCCCAGAGCGTGGAGAGCCGGCCCCGGCCGCCGGACGAGACGTTGATCACCGATTGTCCGATCATGGCGCAGCCCGCCATTCCGCCGAACAGGCCGGCGCCGATATTGGCGATACCCTGCCCGGCACATTCGCGGTTCTTGTCGGAGCCCGTATCCGTCATTTCATCGAGGATCGCCGCCGTCATCAGGCTCTCCAACAGCCCGACCATGGTCAGCGTCAGCGCGTAGGGCAGGATGATCCGCAGAGTCTCCCAGGTGAACGGGACCTCCGGCAGGGCGAAGACCGGCAACTCGGTGGGTAGGGCGCCCATGTCGCCGACCTTGTGGATTGGCAGGCCCAGGGCCATCGAGAACGCCGTCAGGACGAGGATCGTGATGAGCGGCGAGGGTACCGCCTTGGTCAGGTACGGCAGCCCGTAGATGAGGCCGAGACCGACCGCCGTCATCAGGTAGACCGTGCTCCCCTGCCCGATCAGTTCCGGCATCTGCGCCAGGAAGATCAGGATCGCCAGCGCATTGACGAATCCCGTCACCACGGAGCGCGAGACGAAGCGCATGAGATTTCCCAGGCGCAGGAGGCCGGCCGCGATCTGCAGCAGGCCGGTGAGGATCGTGGCGGCGAACAGGTAGCCGAGGCCGTGCTCCTTCACCAGCGACACCATCACGAGGGCCATCGCCCCGGTCGCGGCGGAGATCATCGCCGGGCGTCCTCCCGCGAAGGCGGTGATCACCGCGATGCAGAACGACGCGTAGAGGCCGACCTTCGGGTCCACCCCGGCGATCAGTGAGAAGGCAATCGCCTCCGGGATCAGGGCCAGGGCGACCACGGTGCCGGCCAGGATTTCACGCGTGATATTGGGAGCCCACTGGCTCCGCAGGTTGGTCAGGGTCATGGAAATGGGACATCCAATCGTTCCCGCGCGCAGTCGGGCGGCCGGGAATCGAGACGGGGAATGCGAGACAGGCCACCCGACGCGCATCGCGGGGCAGCCATCATGGAACCCGAACGGAAGGCGGGCGCCGAGGAGAGCGGAGCTACGGCGGCGTGGGCCGTGCGTACAATCTGGCTCGATCCTTCAACATGTGGTGGGTCTTAACAGGATTCCGCCGCGGTGCAATGGACGCCGAGTCCGTGCCGGGAGGGGCCGACGCTCCGCGCGAGGCACGAATGGCGTTTACGCGCATGCAAGCAAGGCGCGTATAGGCTCTGCTCGATCGTCGGTGAACGCGCCTCATGTCCGAAACGAATTCCAGCCTGATCGAGGCTGCGCGCCGCAGACCTTGGCACCGTCTGCGGCTGCCGAGAGACCTCGAAGCACAATTCACCGAGACGACGCGCTGGTCCCGGGCGACCTACATCCAATCTTGGCTCCTGATTTTCATCGTCTTCAATGTTCTGTCGCTGAAGATGGACTTCGACCTGCTCGGTCCAGAACAATTTGTGGTTCCGGCTTTCCTGACCCTGGGCGTGTTCCTGCCTGCGGGATTCGCGGCAATCACGGCGCTGCGCGGCATCACCAGTGCCCGGCGCCAGGCCGGGATCGTCATCGGCATCTCCGTGCTCGACATGGTGATCGTCCTGAACAGCGCCCGGATCGCGCCGCGGACCCATGCGGACACCTACCTGATCCTTGCGGTGATCGTGCCCATGGTGGTCGGGATGATCGCGCCGCTCTCGTTCCGGCACAGCCTCGTCCTCTGCGGAAGCGCCTTCTGCCTCTACGCGGCCTACGCCGTCGCATTCGTTCTTCCGCACAGCGAGGCGACCGGACTGCCGCTCCTGATCGCGAGCCTCACCCTCGTCCCCATCAAGCTCGCCTATACCCGCGAATGGACGCGCAAGGAGGCCTTTCTCCTGACCCTGGAAAAATCCGCCCGCGACGTCGATCTGGCGGCCGCCAACGCGCGCCTGACGGTCCTGTCCGAGACCGACAGCCTCACCGGGCTCCGCAATCGGCGCAGCGCCACGGCCCAGGTCCAGGCCGGATGGGGCGAGGCTTGCGCAGGCGGCGCCTGGGCCACGCTGGTGCTCATCGACATCGACGCCTTCAAGCGTCTGAACGACACGGCCGGCCATCCCGAAGGCGACCGCTGCCTGAGACAGGTGGCCGAGGCGCTCGCTGCGGCGGCAGCCCGCCACGGCGCACAGGCGGCCCGCTACGGGGGCGAGGAGTTCATCGTCTTCCGGCCCGGAGCGGACCCTTCGGAGGCGGCGCGGATCGGGGAGAGTCTGCGACTGGCGATCCAGGCCCTGGCCTATCCCCATCCGGGTCTTCCCGACGGCGCCTGCATCACCGTCAGCATCGGGGTCGCGACGGCGCATGGAAGCCTGGGAACTCCCGCGATCACGGCCGCCGATCTCCTCAAGGCGGCGGACGATGCCCTCTATCGGGCCAAGCGCGGCGGACGGAACCGGGTCGAGAGCACAATTCTGGCGCCGGCCTCGGCCACATCCGAGGCGGCGCGGACCAGCGCCTTCGGCTGAGGGCGCCGAGCAGCGAGATCCATCGCTTGGTGCGACCCGCCTAATCGAGACCGTCACCGACGAAATAGGCGTCACCGTCCCCGGCCGGGTCCCGGAAATCATAGACGGGGGCGCGGCGCGACACCAACCCGACGGCGGCGGCCGGCCGATAGGCTGCGGAGGGCTCGCGCCCCATCTGCATGCCGGCGGACATCACCCCGTCTTCGTCGCCGCGGCGGCGCCGCGACGCCATCACGGAACTGCCCTCGATGACCACCCGGGTCTTGCCCATGCCCTCAGCCTTGACGATGCTGAACAGGGTCGCGGCATTCTTCGGGGCGAGCCGGACACAGCCGTGGGAGGCCGCGCTGCCGAGGCGACGGGTGTGATTGGTCCCGTGGATCGCGTGGCCCTGCCCGGTGAAGAAGATCGCGTTCGGCATCGGCGCGTCGTCGAACTCGCGCGAGAAGTGCGTGCGCTCCATCCGGAACGGACGATGGGCTCCGCTGGGCGTGTCGTAGCCATCCACGCCCGTGGAGACGGGCCAGTCGTAACGGGTCCGCCCATCGACCGTCACGGTCATGCGCTGCGCGTCCTTGTCGACGGCGATCAAAACCTCCGCCCAGGCAGGACAGGTCAAGAACGTCGCCAGGGCGAAACCGGAGACCAGTGACGTCAGACGGGAACGCATCGGAATCCTCGAAAACACAAACAAAGCCGGACCGCCTACGCTTGCCGCGCGCGTTGGTTCCAGCGCAGCGCGGATCAGGCGTCGGCGGTCGATTCCGGTCGACGAACCTCGGCAGCCGCCGCCTTCATCACATTTGCCACGAGCGCATAGGTTTCCACCCAGGCCTCCCGGACCGCGGGGGTAAAATCCGGGCCCAGGCCCTGCTCCAGCGCCCAGAGCAGGGCGGCGCCCACCGGTTCATAATGCGCGGCCTGGGTTCCGAACGAGACGTGCTGTCGGCCCAGCGTCTGCAGCGCCGGCACCACCATCTCGGGCTTATGCAGGTTCGTGACCGCAAGCCCCAGCATCGCCATCAGTTTTTTCTTCTGCTCGCGCATGTCATCCGGAAACATCGGCCGAACCTGCGGAGCGATCTCGAACAGGCGTCCGTAGAAAAGGTCTGCCGCAGCGCCGGCGATCGGCCGAACTTTGGCGAAACTGTCCTGGACGAGAACAACTTGTTCCGGGGTCATGCGGAGCTCTACGCGGGAGGAGGGGATTGCGGCGCGAACGCCGCGTATGACGTTCTTGCCCCGGCAGCGACATCCCACAAGAGAGAACCCTGTCCTAACCTGCGATAGGGTCGATTCGCGAAGGGGCATTCCCCGCGACGGACGTTTCTCCGATGAAACTGAACGGATGCCGCCAACGCGCTTCAGCCTGGGTGCAGCGCCGCTTTGGCAATCTCCTCCTGAACAGCCGGGACAGCACCGGTTGGGCCAACGAGGCCGCGCACGATGCCGGCCTCCTCGACAAAGCAGGGGATGGGCGATGAAGACGTTGGCAGCTTTCACAGCCGTTGCGCTCTTGGCGATGGGCACGTTCGGAACGCCAGAGGCGCAGGCCCGGGGCCAGGGCGGCGCCATCTTGGCCGGCGTGATCGGGGGGCTCGCGGCGGGCGCTCTCCTGGGAACCGCAGCCTCGGAAGCTCACGAGGCTCCTGCCTACGGCTACGGTTACGGCCCTCCCGAACCCTGCTATGCCGACGACGATGAGGCTCTCATCGTGCGCGACCGCCCGGCACCGCTGGTTCGCCACTACGGGTACGACGAGGCCCCGGTCTATCGCAGATCGCGTACCGTGGTCCGAACCTATGGTGAGGAATTCGGCGGATACGGCTATCGCCACGCCGGATACGGGGATCGTCCGAACTGCGACCGTCCCTACGGCCGTGGCGGCTGGTAGTCAGGCCCCTCTCGAAGGCCGGCCGGGCGAACCGGACGGCCTCCTTCCAACGTCACCACGGAAGCCGGCGCAACCGTCTGTGCCGAGTCGCGTTGTCACTATTCGCGGATAGATAGACTATCCGTCAGCGAACGGCGCCGTAGCCGACTGTTAGGATGAATTTCGAATACCCCTATCTTTGCTTTCCTCGCCCCGACAATTGCAATCGGACGCCCTTTCGCGTCGGGGTCGACCGCGCCTTGGCGCTCTTGTTTCCGCCTCAAATGGACAGAGACCTTCCCGATCGGCTGATGCACGCTCTGCAAGCGCTGATCGCCGTCCTCCCGCCGCACTATGAAGGGGGCGGGTGATCACGACCGAGCTAGCATCCCGGCGTAGCCGAGGGCGCAGCGCCGGGCGCGTGAGGCTCATCGCAGAGGCCGGCCGAAGGCGGGAAACCATCCCGCGGATTCGACCCATCGACACGCATGACGCCTCGGTAAGCGAAGACGCGCCCTTTCCTTCGGAACTGACCTGGGTGGGCGTGGTACCCGCCGGTTTCGGGCGGCGCCCGGCGCGAGGGATGGTCGTGGTCGCGCACGACAGATTGACCTCCGGGTTCTGCCGAAGCGTTCCCCCGGGTGTACGTCGATGTGGATTGCAGGACCTTGGCGCATGACCTCAGCTATCCGCCCCTAAACCAACCGAAGGAGGTGGCGGACGGCGTCTGGATCGTCGATGCCGCACCAATTCGCGCGGGCGGCATTCTACTCCCTTTGCGGATGACGGTGCTGCGACTGGCCGGCGGTGAGCTGTTGCTCCACTCGCCCGTTCCGCACCACCCGGGCCTTCAACGTGCCGTGGAGGGACTCGGGCGTATCGGGCACCTCGTAGCGCCGAGTGTCGGGCATTGGATGTTCCTGAAGGACTGGCAGACCGCTTGGCCCAACGCGATCACCTGGGCGGTGCCGGGGCTCGAAGACCGGAGCCAAGTGCGCCGATCTGGCCTCGCGATCGATGCGGAATTGGGAGACCAGCCGCCACGCGTCTGGGCGAACGAGATCGATCAGGTCCTCGTCGCCGGACCCGTGTTCCAGGAAATCTGTCTGTTCCATCGCCCAAGCCGGACCCTCCTGCTGACGGATCTCATCATCAACCTCGAGGGCGACCTTCTGCCGGTCTTCGCGCGCCCCCTGGCCCGTCTGCTGGGCATCGTCGCCCCGGATGGCAAGGCACCGCTCTACCTGCGAGTCCTTCTGCGTCTGAATCATCGGGACACGGTCCGCGCCGCGCAGCGTCTCGTCGGCTTTCATCCGGACCGGGTGATCTTCGCGCACGGCCAATGGTTCAACCGCGATGCCGCCGATGCACTCCGGCGCTCGCTCGCCTGGATCCTCGACGAAGACCACGCCTGGGCTCGACCGTCTGCGGACGGCGAGATGTCCACCCGAGCGCCCCTGCGTTCGACGGCACTCGCGGGCGTGGCCCTCGCGGGTGTCGTGGGGCTTTTCGTCTATCTCCGTCGGTCGCGGCGCTGATCGTCGCTGCAAGCCGATGAGTGCAGAGACAGGATCGCGTGAGTTGGTGCGGACGGCGGGACTCGAACCCGCACAGCCAAAGGCCGCAAGATTTTAAGTCTCGTGCGTCTACCGGTTTCGCCACGTCCGCATGCCGGCATCAGCGGTAGCGGGGCGGCCTCCGCAGATCAAGGCGTCCAGCCGTAGAGCCAGGCGTAGCGACGGTTCATTCCGTCCGGCCCGAGGCGGCCCATCACGACATTACGGATCGTGCCGACGAGAGCCCCCGCATGATAGGTCCGGCCATTGGCACGGGCGGCCCGGCGAACGCGGCGCACCCGCGCACGCCGCACCGCATCGTAGCGAGCCAGGTCGGCACCGAGATCGGCGCCGTCCGCGCCCAGTTCCCTGGCGAGGATCGCCGCATCCTCGATGGCGAGGGCGGCCCCCTGTGCGAGGAAGGGCAGGATCGGATGGGCGGCATCCCCGATCAGGGCCAGCCGTCCGCGTGCCATCGGACGGGCGGCACCCCGATCCTCCAGCGACCAGACCAGCCAGGAATCCGGTACGGCCAGGAGGGCCGCGAGGGGCGGCGCCGCGTCGCGAAAGCGGGCGCGCAGCACGGCCGGCTCACCGAGTTGGCCCCAGCCCTCGCTGCCCTTCCGCTCCGGAATCACGGCGACGACGTTGACGTGCTGGCCACCCCGGATCGGGTAATGCACCACGTGGCGCGCCGGCCCAAGCCACAGGCCCGTGGCGTCGCCCGAAAGTTCGGGTGGCAGGGCTTCCCGCGGAACGATGGCCCGCCACGCCGCGGCACGCCCGGACCTCAGGTCCTTGCCGTCGAGGTGGCCGCGCAGGCGGGAGCGTACACCGTCGGCCCCGATGACGAGGTCGGCGGAAAACCGCTCGGTCCGCGTGCCCGTGCCGCTTTCCAGGGTCAGGTCGACACCGTCCGGTCGCTCCACCAGACCGGTCACGTCCCGTCCCATCAGGAGGCGGATACCCGGCCGGCCGCGCACAGCGTCGAGGAGCAGGGTCTGCAGGTCGGCCCGGTGGATGACGTAGTAGGGCGCGCCGAAGCGCTCGCGCAGATGGGCTCCTAGAGCGACGCCGCCTATGACCGTCCCACTCGTCAGGGCCCGCACCACCACTGCCGGCGGCTCGCTCGCCGCGCGTCGCAGGGCGGCGCCGAGGCCGAGGCCGATCAACACTCGGCTGGCATTCGGCGAGAGCTGGATCCCGGCCCCGACTTCGCTGAATCCGGTGCGGCGCTCGATGAGGGTGACGGCATGGCCGGCGGAATCGAGGGTGAGCGCGGCCGTCAGGCCGCCGATGCCCGCGCCGACGATGGCGATGTTCAGGGCCGGCACGGAGCCGCCTCGCCTGATCAGGCGGCGGCCGAGGTCCGGTCGTCCCAGACGCAGATCGCCGGATCGGCGTTGCCGGCGGCCAGGGTCGGCCGGTAGCGGAACAGCGTCGAGCAGTACTGGCAAATGGTCTCGTCGTCCGTGCCCATGTCGAGGAAGATGTGCGGATGATCGAAGGGGGGCTTGGCCCCGATGCACATGAACTCCTTGGAGCCGACGTGAATGACCGCCACGCCGGGCTCGTTGTGGAAATGCGGGACCGCCTTGTCAGCCATCGCCTCGTCCTGCCTGCCGGCCCGCCGAAGCCTCGTCCTCGAGGAAGGATCGTGCTCGTGCGGGCATCCGTGTTGTCGGGGTCTGCCGGGACCCGTCTCTAGCCTCTCCCTCGGCGCAATCCTAGTGCGCAGCGCGCGAAGGGTTGGCCTCGCGCGCGCGTCACCGTACATAGGGGCAGGCCCCGCCCCGGTTCCCCTCCGCGAAACGTCCCCATGACCCAGAACGAACAGGCCGTGTCCGAGAGCGGACGCCGCGCGCCCCAGCCGCCGATTCATGGACCGGAGGCCTTCGAGGGCATGCGCAAGGCCGGCCGTCTGACCGCGGAAGCCCTGGATCTGCTGATGGAGGCCACCGCTCCCGGCATCACGACGGACCATCTCGACAAGCTCGCCTACACCTTCGCCATGGACCACGGCGCCTATCCGGCCTCGCTGCTCTACCGCGGCTATCCGAAATCGATCTGCACCTCGATCAACCACGTGGTCTGCCACGGCATCCCGAACGACAAGCCCCTGCGCGAGGGCGACATCGTCAACCTCGACATCTGCCTCATCGTCGACGGATGGCACGGCGACTCGAGTCGGATGGCCTATGTCGGAGAGGTGCCGCGCAAGGCCCAGCGCCTGTGCGAGATCACCCACGAGTGCCTGATGCGCGGCATCGCGGCGATCAAGCCGGGGGGCTCCACCACGGATATCGGCCGGGCGATCCAGTCCTATGCCGAAGCGGAGCGCTGCTCCGTCGTGCGGGATTTCTGCGGCCACGGCCTCGGGCGCACCTACCACGATGCCCCCACCATCCTGCACTACGTCGAGCCGAGCTACGACGTTAAGTTCCAGCCCGGCCAGTTCTTCACGGTCGAGCCCATGATCAATCTCGGCCGGCCAGCGGTGAAGGTTCTCTCCGACGGCTGGACCGCGGTCACCCGCGACCGCTCGCTCTCGGCGCAGTTCGAGCACACCGTGGCGGTGACGGAGACGGGGGCGGAAATCTTCACCCTCTCGCCCAAGGGTCTGCACCAGCCCGCGCCGACCGCCGGTTGATTTCGGGCTCATGACCACCCGGCCGCCGTCCGCGCCCGACCCGTCGGACGGCGAGCCGCATTACCTCGGCCATCGCGACCGCCTGCGCGCCCGGTTCGCCCAGGGTGGGGCTGAGGCCCTTCCGGATTACGAGCTTCTCGAACTCGCCCTATTCCGGGCCATTCCCCGCCGGGACGTGAAGCCCCTGGCCAAGGCCCTGATCCGACGCTTCGGCAGCTTTGCCGAGGTGGTGAGCGCTGAGCCGGCGCGACTTGCTGAAATTGAAGGCATCGGCCCCGGGGTCATCGCCGACCTGAAGCTCATCGAAGCGGCAGGGCATCGGCTGGCGCGCGGGGCGATCGCCGACCGCCCTCTGCTCTCGTCGTGGAGCGCCGTGCTGGAATATTGCCGCGCCACCATGGCTTTCGCGGCGCGCGAGCAGTTCCGCGTGCTGTTCCTCGACCGGCGCAACCACCTGATCGCCGACGAGGTCCAGGGGCGGGGAACCGTCGACCACACGCCAGTCTATCCGCGCGAGGTGGCGCGCCGTGCCCTCGAGCTCTCGGCCACCGCCATCATCCTGGCTCATAACCATCCCTCGGGCGACCCCACTCCCTCGGCCGCCGACATCCGGATGACCCGCGAGCTCATCGGGGTGCTGGACCCCCTCGGCATCCTGATCCACGATCACATCATCCTGGGTCGGGAGGGTCACGCCAGCTTCAAGGGCTTGAAGTTGATCTGAACGTGCTACCCTACACGCAAGGGCGGTGGGCGCGGACTCCGATCCCAGGTCGCTGGCGCGCCTCTTGCCTAGACAAGAACGGTGTTCAAGGGGGAGACGCGAATGGCGCTCGCTGCATTCGACGAGATGACCGGGCTGCCCGATGGGGCGCTGAGCAACCCCGCCGTGCGCGAAGCCTACGACAGCCTGAAGCACTGGCTCGACACCACGCCGCCCGAGCATTTCAACACCCGCCGCAGCCAGGCCGAGATGCTGTTCCGGCGCATCGGCATCACCTTCGCGGTCTACGGCGCGAACGAGTCCACCGAACGGCTGATCCCCTTCGACATCATCCCGCGGGTCATCACGAAGCCCGAATGGGGTTTCTTGGAGCGAGGCCTCAAGCAGCGCGTCACCGCCATCAACGCCTTCCTGAAGGACATCTACGGGGCGCAGGAATGCATCAAGGCCGGCGTGATCCCGGCCGACCTCGTCTACCGCAACCCGCATTACCGCATGGAAATGCGCGCTTTCCGGGTGCCGCACGACCTTTACGTCCACATCGCCGGCATCGACATCGTCCGCACCGGGGAGAACGACTTTTTCGTGCTGGAGGACAATGCCCGGACCCCGTCCGGCGTCTCCTACATGCTCGAGAACCGCGAGGTCATGCTGCGGCTGTTCCCGGAGCTGTTCTCCCGCCACCGCGTCGCGCCGGTGGAGAACTATCCCGACGCACTGCTGGCGACCCTGCGCAGCCTCGCGCCGTCCACGGCGACCCGCGACCCCACCGTCGCGCTGCTGACGCCGGGTCGTTACAACTCGGCCTTCTACGAGCACTCGTTCCTGGCCGACAAGCTCGGCGTCGACCTCGTCGAGGCCTCCGACCTCTTCACCAAGGACGACGTCGTCTACATGCGGACGACCGAGGGCCCCCGCCGGGTCGACGTGCTGTACCGCCGTCTCGACGACGATTTCCTCGATCCGCTGGTCTTCCGCCCGGACTCGGTGCTCGGAGTCCCCGGCATCATGAACGCCTACGAGCGCGGGACCGTGACCCTGGCCAACGCCGTCGGCACCGGCATCGCCGACGACAAGGCGGTCTACAGCTACATGCCGGAGATCGTGAAGTTCTTCACCGGCGAGGAGCCGATCCTGCACAACGTGCCGACCTACCGCTGCCGCGAGAAAGAGGCTTTTGCCTATGTGATGGACAATCTCAGCGAGCTCGTGGTGAAGGAGGTCAACGGCTCCGGCGGCTACGGCATGCTGGTCGGCCCACACGCCACCAAGCGCGAGATCGAGGAGTTCGGACGCAAGCTGAAGCATGCGCCGGACGGCTTCATCGCCCAGCCGACCTTGGCCCTCTCCACCTGCCCGACTTTCGTCGCATCCGGGGTCGCACCCCGGCACGTGGATCTGCGCCCCTTCGTGCTGTGCGGCTCGGACGAAATCCGCATCGTCCCCGGGGGCCTCACCCGGGTCGCGCTGAAGGAAGGGTCGCTCGTCGTGAACTCAAGCCAGGGCGGCGGCACCAAGGACACCTGGGTCCTCGACGCCTGAGCCATCGCGCAGCATCCGGCGGGGCCTTCCGTCCCGGGTGCCTTTCCAAGTCCGTGCCGGCTCCGGCATAGTCCTTTTCGCCCTGCGGCCTGCGTTTCCGACGCCAGCCGACGTCCCGATGGAACCCCATGCTGTCCCGGACCGCCGACAACCTGTACTGGCTCTCGCGCTACGCCGAGCGAGCGGAGTTCGTCGCCCGCATCCTCGATGCCGCCCTGCGCCTAGCCGCCCTGCCGTCGAGCTACGGCGGCGGCGAGACCAACGAGTGGGCCTCCGCCCTGGCCTCGGCTGGCGATCCGGACGTGTTCAAGCCGCTCTACGCCAGCGTCACGGAAGCGACCGTCTGCGATTTCCTTGCCTTCAGCCCCCACAATCCTTCCTCGATCCGCTCCTGCATCGAGACCGCGCGCGAGAATGCCCGCAGCGTCCGCACGGCGCTGACCACCGAAATGTGGGACGCCATCAACGGCGCCTGGCTCGAGCTGCGCAACTACGAGGGACGCGACCTCAACCGCGACGAGTTCACCCGCTTCCTGGACTGGGTGAAGGGCGTCTCCCTCGCCTTCGACGGTTCGGCCTACCGCACGATGCTGCGCAACGACGCCTACTGGTTCACACGCCTCGGAACGGCGATCGAACGGGCGGACAACACCGCCCGCATCCTGGACGTGAAGTACCGCATCCTGCTCCCCGCCACGGAGAAGATCGGCGGCAGCCTCGATTATTTCCAGTGGACCACGATCCTGCGCGAGGTCTCGGCCTTCAACGCCTATCACTGGGTCTACCGCGAGAGCGTGAAGCCACTCCTGGTGGCCGATCTTCTCATCCTGAACCGGCAAATGCCGCGCTCATTCACCAACTGCTACGGTATGCTGGTGGAGCACCTCGACCTCATCGCCGACGCCTACGGGCGGCGCGGCGCGAGCCAGCGCCTGGCCAGCAATACCCTGGCACGCCTGGAAGGCGAGAACATCAACCGCATCTTCTCATCCGGCCTGCATGAGTTCGTGACGGAGTTCATCGTCGAGAACAATCGCCTCGGCGCAGCGGTCATCGAGCAATATCTGGTATAGGGCCGGCCCCGGCCCGACGCCGCGCAAAGGTCGCCGCATGCGAATCCGCGTCTTCCACGAGACCAACTATACCTATGAGCAGCCCGCCCGCGGGCTGATTCAGGTCCTGCGTCTGCGTCCTCGCGACCATGACGGCCAGTATGTCCGGCGCTGGCGCATCGAGCCCTCCGTCGACGGCCGCGTGAGCGAGCGCGAGGATGGCTTCGGCAACGTGGTGCACTGGTTCACGGCGGACGAGCCGGCCGAGGCCCTGTCGATCCGGGTCACCGGAGAGGTCGACACCCTGGAGATGCACGGCATCGTGCGCGGCACCATCGAGCGCCTGCCGGACGTGTTCTACCTGCGGGATTCGGATCTCGCCCTGGCCAACGACGCCATTCAGGCCTTCGCCCAGGAGATCTCGGCGGCCGGCGACCCGGCCCCCCTACCGTGTCTGCACCGGCTGCTCGCCGCCGTGCACCAGCGGGTCACCTTCGTCCCCGGCCCGGCCAGCGCCAGCACGAACGCCGCGCAGGCCTTCGTCCAGGAGAAGGGCGTCTGCCAGGACATCACCCATCTCTTCATCGCGGCGGCCCGCCACCTCGAGATTCCCACCCGCTACGTCTCGGGCTACTACCATCACGCCGACCGGGATGCGGATCAAGGCTCCGGCCATGCCTGGGCCGAATCGCTGGTGCCGGGGCTCGGCTGGATCGGCTTCGACGCCGCCCACGGTATCGCCACCACCGAGGCGCATATCCGCGTGGCTGTCGCCCTCGACTATCTCGGGGCGGCTCCGATTCGCGGCAGCCGCATGGGCGGCGGGACAGAAACACTCGACGTGACGCTTCGCGTCGAGCAAGCACAGGCTTCCGTCCAGTCCTGATCGCGGATGGACGCGCGAGAAAGACCGCTCCATGACCTACTGCGTCGGTGTCCTCGTCGAGGAGGGGCTGGTGATGATCGCCGATACCCGGACCAATGCCGGGCTCGACGACATCTCGACCTACCGCAAGCTCCACCACTTCAACGTGCCGGGCGAGCGCGTGATGATGCTGGCCTCCGCCGGAAATCTCTCGATCACCCAGTCGGTCCTCAGCCTTCTGGCCGAGGGAGTCGAGGGCGATGCCGGCGAGCCGAAGATGAAGCTCGTAGAGGCGCCGACGATGTTCCAGGCGGCCCAGCTCGTGGGCCGCGCCATTCGGCGGGTCCGCGAGATCGAGAAGGCGGGGTTCGAGGCGGCCAACCTGCGCTTCTCGGTCTCGCTGTTGTTCGGCGGACAGATCGGCTCAGACCCGATGAAGCTCTACCTGATCTACTCGGCCGGCAACTTCATCGAGTGCAGCGGCGACGCGCCTTTTCTGCAGATCGGGGAACACAAGTACGGTAAGCCGATCCTGGACCGGGCGGTTAAGTACGAGACCGACCTCTACGACGCCCTCAAGGTCGGCCTCGTCTCGATGGATTCGACGATGCGCTCGAACCTTGGCGTCGGCCTGCCCATCGACATCGCGGTCGCCCGCCGCAACGCCCTCGACCTCGAGGTAAACCACCGGATCGAAGCCGGCGAGAGCTACTTCCACGATCTGCGGGAGCGCTGGTCGGCGGCGCTGCGTGCCGCCCATCGGGCGATCCCCCGGCCGCCCTACGGCCCGGCCACGGCGAAGTGATCACGCCCTCGCGCGGCCGAGGAGCCTGAGCGCGCCCTCCGCGAGCTCAACGGTCAGGCGACCCGCCTCAGTCTCGCGGGCAAGGGGCGCCCCCTGCCCGGCCCAGAGGGGCGAGAAGTCGCCGGAGCCGCGTCGCTCGGCCTCGATCCGCAGGGGCTGGAGCCCGATGGCGGCGGTGGGGAAGACCGGCACCTCCGCGTGCCAGGGCCCGAGTTCACGCATGACGCGGTTCACGAGTCCCCGGGCCGGCTTGCCCGTCAGGACGTTGGTGATCGTGGTGTCCTCGTCGCGGGCACGGCGCAGGGCCTCCTGGTGCGGCCCCGAGAGAGCGGCCTCGGTGCAGCGCAGGTAGGCCGTTCCCAGCTGAACGGCGGAGGCGCCGAGCATGAAGGCGGCGGCGATCCCGCGGACATCGGCGATGCCCCCGGCCGCGATGACGGGCACGTCCACCGCGTCGACCACCTGGGGCACCAGAGCCATCGTGCCGACTTGCGTCGCGGGATCGCCGCCGAGGAACAGGCCGCGATGCCCGCCGGCTTCGGCTCCCTGCGCGATGATCGCATCGACCCCGCGCTCGGCGAGCCAGCGCGCTTCGCGCACCGTGGTTGCGGACGAGAGAATGATGCAGCCGAGCGCCCGGACGCGGTCGAGGAGCGCCGCTTCCGGCAGGCCGAAATGGAAGCTGACCACCGCCGGCCGGACGTCGGCGACGGCCGCGAGCATCGCAGCGTCGAAGGGCGACCGCTGTGCCATGACGATCAGAGCCGACGGATCAAGGCCGAGTTCCGCATAGTAGGGCGCGAGCCGGCTGCGCCAGGCGGACTCGCGCACTGCATCCGGCACGTCCGGCACGTGACAGAAGAAGTTCAGGTTGAACGGCGCGTCCGTCCGCGCCCGAATCGCCGCCGCTTCGTTGCGTACCGTGTCCGGGTTCATCGCCGCGCAGGCGAGGGAGCCGAGGCCCCCGGCCGCGCTGACGCTGGCGGCAAGGGCCGGCTTCGGTCCGATCATCGGCGCCTGGATGATCGGATGCTGCACCCTTACGCGCTCGAGAAAGCGGTTCTTTCCCCACATGCGCTGCCTCCTTGCCTGTCACCGCTCGTCGGATGTCGCGCCGAGGCGGGCGAGATAGGCGCGCACCTCGGCCACCGGGTCCGCGCCGTGCATCAGTGCGCCCATCACCGCGACGCCGGCAGCGCCCGCAGCGCGGCATGCGTCCACGCGGTCGACCGTGATTCCCCCGAGGGCGATGACCGGCATGCCGAACCCGGCGGCGGTTTCCAGGGCCGCCGCTCCGAGGGCGGGACCGTAGCCGGGCTTGCTCTGCGTCGGAAAGATCGGGCTGAGGGTAGCGTAGTCGGCGCCGGACCGCGCGGCCACCGCGATCTCCTCCAGTGTGTGCGCCGAAACCCCGATGCGACCGCCGGATAGGCGCCGGCGGGCTTCGGCGATCTCGGCCGCGGTGGTTCCACCGGGCAGATGGACTCCGTCGGCCCCGAGCTCGGCGGCGAGCGCCACATCGGCGCCGATGGTCAGTGAACCGCCCTCAGCCTGAACCAGACGCGCGATATCCCGGGCGAGCGCGCGCCGTGCATCCGGCGCCAGGTCGCGCTCCCGAAACCAGACCCAGCGGGCGCCGGCCCGCAGGAGGCGTTCGAGGGTGGCGCGGAGGTTCTGGGCGGCGACCTCCGGTACGTCGGTCGCCGACCTGTCCGTCACCACCAGTAGCCGCGCGGGCAGGCCGCTCATCGCCGTGCGCCGGTAGCGGGCGCGTCGGACGCAACCCGGCTCACGAGCCCACGAGACCGAGTTGCGGGCTCGACGGCTCGGCCCGGCCCCGCTTCGGGATGCGGCCGGCAAGATACGCGTCGCGGCCGGCCTGGACGGCGTTGCGCATGGCACGAGCCATCCGCACGGGATCGTCGGCTTTGGCGACCGCGGTGTTGAGGAGGCAGCCGGCGGCGCCGAGCTCCATGGCGATAACCGCGTCGGAGGCGGTGCCAATGCCGGCATCGACGATCACCGGCACCGGCGAGCGCCGACAGATCAGCTCCAGGTTAGCCGGGTTGGCCACACCCATGCCGGAGCCGATCAGCGAGCCCATGGGCATCACGGCGGCGCAGCCGAGATCGGCGAGACGCTGGCAGACCACCGGATCGTCGTTGCAATAGGGCAGCACGGTGAAGCCGTCATCGACGAGGTGGCGGCAGGCATCCAGCAGTTCGGCCACGTCGGGATACAGCGTTTCGCGATCGCCGATGACCTCGACCTTGATCCAGTTCGTATCGAGGGCCTCGCGGGCGAGTTCGGCGGTCATGATCGCGTCGCGCGCCGTCTCGCAGCCGGCGGTGTTGGGCAGGAAGCGGTGCCCCTTGAGCCGGCGCAGCGTATCCGAGCCGTGCCCCTGGAGCGAAACCCGCCGGATCGAGGCCGTGACCACCTCGGCGCCGGACGCCGCCACCGCATCGAACAGAATGCTCTGGGTGGGGTAGCCGGCGGTACCGATGAAAAGACGCGAGCCCAGGCTCACACCGCCAATCACCAGCGAGTCAGTGTCGTTCGCGATCTCGGTCATTCCCACCTTCCTGTCATGATGTCTCCCCTTTCGATCATCCGCCCTGCATCGCGCGGACGATCTCGACGCGGTCGCCGTCGCTGAGGGCGGTGAGCGCCCAGTCCCGGCGGCGAACCACGGACCCGTTGAGCGCGATGGCGATGCCCTGAGGGCTCTCGATGCCGGTCTCCTCGGCCTCCTCCCGGAACAGGGCGTCGAGGTCGGCAGCCGTGCTCTCGCGGGCCTCTCCGTTGACCGTGAGCTTCATGCGAACACCCTCTGCGGTGCCGACGCGAAGCGGGCTCGACCAAAATCCCGGGCGTAATCCGGCAGCGTTCCCTCGGCGACCAGGGCCGCGACCGCATCGGCGGTGGCGGGGGCCAGCAGGTAGCCATTGCGGTGATGACCGGTGGCGACGACGAGGCCGGGCGCCAGGGCATCGATGATCGGCGCATCGTCGTCCGAGGTCGGCCGGAGGCCGCTCCAGATCGCCTCCACCGCCATCTCCTCGATGCCGGGCAGGACGCGGCGGGCGCCCTCCAGCAGGGCGTAGAGGCCGCCGGCCGTGACGCCGGGGACGAAGCCGCAATCCTCCACCGTCGCGCCGACGATGAGATGGCCGTCGCTCTTCGGCGCCATGTGAACCTGCTCGGTCCAGACCATGTGGGTGAGGGTGCCGGTGCGGGCCGTGGTCCGTAGTGCGAGGGACTGGCCGCGCAGGGGCCGGACCGGCAGGGCGAGATGATCGGGCAGGAGTCCCGTCTCCCCACTCCAGGCGCCGGAGGCGAGCACGACGGTGTCGGCCCGGCTGATGCCCTGGGCCGTACGGACGCCAGTGACCCGGTCGGCACTCCAATCCAGCGCCTCGACCGCGCAGCCCTCCACGATGGCGACTCCTGCGGCGAGGCAGGCCCGCACGAGGGCGGCCATTACCCGGCTCGGATCGACCTGATGGTCGTGCGGGCAGTACAGGCCGGCGGTGACGGTGGGGCGCAGGCGCGGCTCGCGGGCCCGGGCCTCGGGACCGGTCAGCCAGCGAGCGTCGAGGCCGGAGCGCTTCTGCAGATCGTGCCGGAAGCGCAGGCGCTCGACCTCGTCGCGGCCGATGGCCAGCACCAGGGTGCCCTCCTCTCGGTAGTCGATGTCGAGGCCGGCCGCGGCCTGAAGGGCATCGCGGAAACCCGGCCAGCGCGACAGGCTCTCCAGGGCCAGGGGCAGCAGCGGGTCGGAGCCGGGCTCGTGCTCGGCAGCGGGGGCCAGCATACCGGTGGCGGCGAGGCTCGCCCCGGCGCCGACGGTGTCGCGCTCCACCACGGTCACCGATCGCCCGGCCTGCGTCAGGCGCCAAGCGATCGACAGCCCGATCAGGCCGGCGCCGACGACGACCACGTCACTGCGTGCCGGGGCAACGGCGGCCGGCGGCGCAACGCCATGCGTCCGTCGCAGGTTGAGGAAGGCGTTCGGGGTCACGTCCAACACAATCTCCGCAACAGGCGTCGAGATTGGTGGGGCTGCAGCTTCGCGTGGTGAAGCGTGCCGGGCTCGAGGAGAAACCCGCGGTCCAATCCCTACGCCGGTATGAACCGGGTCAGGTTCGAAGGATTTCCGCGCCGCCATCCGCGAGCGGACGGCCATCGGTTTCTCAGCCCCTTGCCGGGGATCTCCCTGGAACACCCCTGATGTGGGCCGTCCGCGCATTGGGGTCAATCCCCGAGCGGGCCTCAGGCAGCGGGCGGGCGCGCCGGCCGATAGACACCCATGGGTTCGGCGAACCCATCGAGCGCATGTTCGCCGAGAGGCTCCGGCATGTCCCAGAGGAAGTCGACGAAGGGCTTCGTCATCAGGATCGGTTCGCCCAGCGTCCGGTTCAGCCGGGCGACGCGGCTAGCGAGATTCACGTCGCGTCCAATCACGGTGAAGTCTAGTCGGGCGCCGGAGCCGACATTGCCGTAGGCGGCCTCGCCGTGATGCAGGGCGATGCCGGCGGCCACGGGATTGGCGAAGCGGCCGAGCGCATTAGCCTCCGCGAGGGCCGCCATGGCGCTTTGCGAGGCGGTGAGCGCCCCCTTGGCGGCACCGCCCAAATCGTCTCCGGGCTCGCGAAAAATCGCCAGCAGGCCGTCGCCTAGATATTTCAGGACCTCGCCGCCCTCGCGCTCGATGGCCGGCACTAGGCAGTCGAAGAAGATGTTCAGGAGGTCGACCGCCTCTTCCGGCGTCATGTCGGCGGAGATGCGCGTGTAATCGCGCATGTCGGCAAACAGGATCGCCGAGCGGATGCGCTGGACGTGACCGCGACGGATGGAGCCGCCGAGGATCGCCTTGTGCGGCTCGTCGCCGACATAGATCCGCAGGACGTGATCCAGTTGCTTGTTGACGCTGCGCATCTCCATGACCGCCGCCAGTGTCGGCATGACGAAGCGGAGAATCGCCACGTCCTCGTCGCGGAACCCCGCTTCGGATCGGGTGGCGAAGGAGATGCCGTTGCGCGTGCCGTTGGTGAAGAACAGCGGCGCGACGATGTAGTGCCGGTAGCCCTCGGCCTTCAGGTCCGGAATGACCGCGAAGGCCTCATCCGGGGTCTCGGCGAGATCGAGGATCAGCCACGCGCCGGTTTCGTGAACACGGAAGAACGGACTTGCCCGATAGGCCTTGTCCGACGCTTCCCCGTGCGGGAACAGACGGACCGTGGAGCCCGTCTCGCGGGTCCAGAACCGCCCGACGCCGGAATACTCGGAATGCAGGGCGTCGATGGCCGTGGTGGCGCGGTCCACCGGCACATCCAGCGCGATCAGGCGTTCGGCGAGGCCGGAGAGCAGGTCTTCCGCTTTCGGCATGCGGGCCCCCTCGCTCAGCAGCCAGTCGCGCAGGGCCACGCATTGCTGGAGGGCGCCGAAGGGGACGTCGGCCGCCTCCGAGCCATCGGCTTCGGCGGTGGGGGAAGGCTGGGGCGGGCCTTGATCGAGCATATGGCCAAGGTGGGTTGGAAGATGGCGTCCGGCAACGGCCACCGCTCTGGTTTCGTGCGTATCGTGCCGGCGTCACCGCTTCAACAGTGCAGACTGGGCCGGACGCCGGAGCCGACGCCGTTCGGCGCGCTTCATGCGCATCGATGGCCGGGAAGTCGAAACGAAAGAGCCGACCCCGAGAGGAGCCGGCTCATTCGCAGGGGTCGTTGGCCGGGGCGAGCCGGCGCAAACGAAGATGTCAGTTGTCGAGGAAGCTGCGCAGCTTGCGCGAGCGGCTCGGGTGCTTGAGCTTGCGCAGAGCCTTCGCCTCGATCTGACGGATGCGCTCGCGGGTTACCGAGAACTGCTGGCCGACCTCCTCGAGGGTGTGGTCGGTGTTCATGCCGATGCCGAAACGCATGCGCAGCACCCGCTCCTCGCGGGGCGTGAGCGAGGCGAGCACGCGCGTCGTGGTCTCCCGCAAGTTGGATTGGATCGCCGCGTCGATGGGCAGGACGACGTTCTTGTCCTCGATGAAGTCGCCGAGGTGGCTGTCCTCCTCGTCGCCGATCGGAGTCTCGAGCGAGATCGGCTCCTTGGCGATCTTGAGAACCTTGCGCACCTTCTCCAGCGGCATGGCCAGCTTTTCAGCCAGTTCCTCCGGGGTCGGCTCGCGACCGATCTCGTGCAGCATCTGGCGCGAGGTCCGGACGATCTTATTGATCGTCTCGATCATGTGCACCGGGATGCGGATGGTGCGGGCCTGATCGGCGATCGAGCGGGTGATCGCCTGCCTGATCCACCAGGTGGCGTAAGTCGAGAACTTGTAGCCACGCCGGTACTCGAACTTGTCGACGGCCTTCATCAGGCCGATGTTGCCCTCCTGGATCAGATCCAGGAACTGCAGGCCGCGATTGGTGTACTTCTTGGCGATGGAGATCACCAGGCGCAGGTTGGCCTCGATCATCTCCTTCTTGGCCTGGCGGGCTTCGCGTTCGCCCTTCTGGACCATGTTAACGATCTTGCGATACTCGCCGATCTCGAGGCCCGTCTCCGACGCGAGGGTCAGGATCTGCTCGCGCAGCCGGGCGACCTCGCTCGATCCCTTTTCGACGAGGTTCTTCCAGCCACGGCCGCCGAGGCTGCCGACGCGCTCCATCCAGTTCGGGTCGAGCTCCCAGCCCTGGTAGTGGCGCAGGAACTCGTCGCGGGCGACGCCGTGGCTCTCGGCGTAGCGCATCAGGCGGCCCTCATGGGAGATGAGACGCTTGTTGATGTCGTAGAGCTGCTCGACCAGGGCCTCGATGCGGTTGGCATTGAGGGAGAGCGACTTCACGTCGGTGACGACGGCGTCCTTGAGCTCCTCCTGCTTGCGCTCCTGCGCATCGGTGCGGGTGCCGCCCGAGGCCTTGAGCTCGGCGTGCTCGATCTGCAGCTTGCGCAGCTTGCGATAATTGTTCGCTATGTTGTCGAACGTCTCGAGGACGCGCGGCTTGATCTCCGTCTCCATGGCCGCCAGGGAGACGTTGTTCTCCATGTCATCCTCGTCGTCGCCCTCGGGCGGCGTCGGCGCGTCGCCCTCGGCGTCCTCGCTCTCCTCCGTGCCGTCGGCGATCTGCATCGCGTTCTTGGCGTCGGGGCCCGCATAGGTCGCTTCGAGGTCGATGATCTCGCGCAGGAGCACCCGGCCGTCGACGAGTTCGTCGCGCCAGATGATGATGGCCTGGAAGGTCAGCGGGCTCTCGCAGAGCCCGGCGATCATCGCCTCGCGACCGGCCTCGATGCGCTTGGCGATGGCGATCTCGCCCTCGCGGGACAGGAGCTCCACGGAGCCCATCTCGCGCAAGTACATGCGCACGGGATCGTCCGTGCGGTCGGTGGGCTCCTTGGTCGTCTCGGCGCGCAGAGCAACGGGCTTGGTGGGGGCGATCTCGGCGACCTCGGTCCCCTCCGCCCCGTCCTCGTCGTCGGCCTCGCCGTTGCCCTTGGCCTCCGTCGTCTCCTCGGTCTCCTCCGCCTCAACGACGTTGATGCCCATCTCCGAGAGCTGCGACAGCACGTCCTCGATCTGGTCGGGGTCGGACTGACCGTCGGGCAGAACCTCGTTGATCTCCTCGTAGGTGATGTAGCCGCGCTTCTTGGCGAGCTTCACCATCCGCTTGACGGAGGCATCCGTCAGATCGAGGAGCGGCCCGTCGGTCTGTTGCTCCGGAGCAGCATCCGTCTCGTCCCGTTCCGTTGCCTTCGTCGCCATGGTCCGCCTATGGTTGTCGTGTCAGCATCGCGCGGGAGCATGTCGCTCACTCCGCGTCGTCGACGCTGAAATACATGTGATGTGCGGTCCGCCGAAGTGACAGCCGCGTCGAAGTCAGATCCCGGTATGCAAGCGAGACGCTTGACCGATTGTTAACCATGAGCCGCCAATGGCGGCCGAATTCGTTCGCGGTGCGCGTCTCAGGGTGTCGATGCCTCATCCGCATCCGGCACCACCTCGTCCGCCTCCGCACCAGCGATGACGGCCATACGGGCCTTTACGTCGCACAGCCAAGCGAAGTTCGCCTCCGTCTCGTCCTCGACCAGGGCCCGCTCAGCCAAGCGGAGTTCGCTATTTAGCGCTCCAGACTTGCGGTGCAAGATCACGGCCTGACGCAATGCGTCTTCGAGACGCACAGGATCGGCATGCGCGTCAAGGGTCCATCGATCGCCCGGGCGCACATGACTGGCGAGCCGGGAGGCGGCTTCCGTGAGCCCGGCCCGCTTCAATCGGCTCTCCAGAACCGCGACGCCGGGCTGATCCGCGTCGGCGTGGCTGTCGAGCAGGAGGGAGCGCAACGCCTGCGCATCCGGGTCGCCCAGTTCGAGCTCGGCGAGATCCTCCGCCTCGATCCCGAGCAGTTCGGGGTGGACGAGGAGGCTGGAGACGATCATCGCCTCGCGGTCGCGAAACGCCACCGGGCCGGAGGCGCTGGTCTCGCCAGCATAGAGCGGATTGAACTTGGTGGTGATTCGCGGCGAGGGTGGCGGATCGCCCGGACGGGGCTGGCGCTGGAAGGTGGGTCGCGCGGAGGCCGCCCGCGGCTCCCAGGGGCCGCGGCGCCCGGAGGCGGCCTGCGGAGAGAGAGCGCGCAGGCGGCCCTCGATCTCGTCCCGGTAGAATCCCCGCACGGTCTCGTCGCGGATGGAGGCGACCATCTCGCGCAGCGATTTGGCGAGACCGGCTCGCCGCTCGGGCGTATCGAGCGGCGCCCCGTCGGTGGCGCGCGACCACAGCACTTCGACGAGGGGCCGGGCCGTGTCGAGCACCCGGTCGATGGCCGATTTTCCCTCGGCGCGCAGGAGGTCGTCGGGGTCCTGGCCCTCGGGCAGCATGGCGAAGCGCAGGGACTTGCCCGGCGTCAGGCCGGGCAGCGCCACATCGAGGGCCTTGAAGGCCGCACGCTGGCCGGCGCCATCGCCGTCGAAGCATAGGATCGGTTCGTCGGCGTTGCGCCAGAGAAGGCCGATCTGCTCCTCGGTGAGCGCCGTGCCAAGGCCCGCCACCGCGTTGGGATGGCCCGCCAGGGTCATGGCGATGACGTCGACGTAGCCCTCGACGGCGATGATGACGCCGCGATCGTGCGCAGGCTTGCGGGCCTGGTGCAGATTGTAGAGGAGCTGCCTCTTGTGAAAGAGCGGCGTCTCCGGCGAGTTCATGTACTTCGCCTTGGCGTCCTTCTGCATCGCCCGGCCGCCGAAGGCGATGACGCGCCCGCGCGAATCGGCGATCGGAAACATCACCCGGTCGCGAAATTTGTCATAGGGCACGCGGATGTCCTCGCCGGCCACCAGCAGACCGAGCTCGACCATCAGGTCGCGGTCGACATCCTTGGCGGCGAGGTGGTCGCGCAGGGCGTAGCGGTCGCCCGGAGCGTAGCCGAGGCGAAAGTGGCTCCGGGTCTCCGGGCCGAGCTGGCGCCGGTCGAGATAGGCGCGGGCCTCCGCACCGGCGCGGCCGCGCAGCTGCTCCTCGAAAAACGCGGCGGCCATCTCCATGACGTCGAAGGTCCCGGCGCGCTTGGTCTCCTGCTCGCGGGCATCGGCGCTCGGCGCCGGCAGGGTCACGCCGGCCTCCGCCGCCAAACGCTCCACCGCCTCCGGAAAGCTCAACCCCTCCGTCTCCATCAGGAAGGTGAAGACATCTCCGTGCTTGCCCGAGGAAAAGCAGTGATAAAACTGCTTCTGGTCGTTCACGTAGAACGAGGGCGACTTCTCGGCATTGAACGGCGACAGACCGCGCCACTCGCGGCCCGCTTTCTTCAGCCGGACGCGCCGCCCCACGATATCGGATGCGGGCAGGCGCGCACGGATCTCTTCAAGGATGTGGGGCGGGTAACGCACGGCAAGAACCGGACCTCTGCGGCCGCCCATCTTAGCGACCCGGGCTTAAAGAGTCCCCAACGCCGATGCGGGGCGCTGGGACGCCCTCAGGCCTTTGCGTTCAGCGCCTCTTTCACGAGGCCGCTCGCCTTGGCGAAGTCCATGCGGCCGGCATAGGCGCCCTTCAGGGCGGCGATGACCTTGCCCATGTCCTTGGGCCCGGCGGCGCCCACTTCGGCCACGGCCTTGTCGATGGCCGCCCGGGTCTCGGCCTCGTCCATCTGCTGCGGCAGGAAGCCGGCGATGATCGCGACCTCGTTGCGTTCGTTCTCGGCGAGCTCGGGCCGGCCACCCTGGTCGTAGACAGCGGCCGATTCGTTGCGCTGCTTGATCATCTTCTGCAGGAGCGCGAGGATTTCCTCCTCGGAGGCCGGCTCCTTGCCGAGGCCGCGCGCCTCGATGTCCTTGTCCTTCAAGGCGGCCTGGATCATCCGGACGGTGGCGAGTTTCGCCTTGTCGCCGGCCTTCATGGCTTCCTTCATCTCGGTGGTGAGACGGGCGCGCAGCATCGTGTGACTCCTGAAAGATGAACCCAGGGCAGCGGATCAACGGCGTGGTCTGCGAATTGCTGCGCGAACCAGGGTTCTTGAGACGCACCGACGCGAGGGCCACATTGACCCTAACACGGCACGCTCGCTATGAGCGCCGCACGACAAGCCGCCCGCATGCGCCGCTATACGGCGCCGGGATCGGCCGGACATAAGCGAGATCACGCCGATGCTGCAAGATGATGGCGTCCAGACGCCTGCCGTGCCCGCGCCCCCCGCTCCCTGGGCCGAGCCCCTGGCTACAGCCCTTCTGGTCCTGGCGGACGGGACCGTGCTGGAGGGCTTCGGCATCGGCCAGACCGGAACCGCCGACGGTGAGGTCTGCTTCAACACCGCGATGACCGGTTACCAAGAGATCCTGACCGACCCGTCCTATGCCGGCCAGATCGTCACCTTCACCTTCCCGCATATCGGCAACACTGGTACCAACGACGAGGACCTTGAGAGCCTCGATGCGGCGCCGGCCTCCGGCGTGCGCGGCACCGTGATCGCGTCCGCCTTGACCAAGCCATCGAACTGGCGCTCGTCGAGCCACCTCGACGCTTGGCTCAAGGCCCGCGGCATCGTCGGCATCACCGGCGTCGACACCCGGGCGCTCACCGCCCTTATCCGCGACAACGGCATGCCGAACGCCGTCATCGCCAACGATCCGGAGGGCCGCTTCGACCGCGAGGCCCTGAAGGCCCGTGCCGCGGCTCTCGCGCCGATGGAGGGTCTCGACCTCGTGCCGCCGGTGACGAGCCGGGAGCGCTCGGAATGGTCGCAGACCATCTGGGACGTGAAGGCCGGCTACGGCGACCGCAAGCCCGGCACCGGGCTCAAGGTCGTCGCGATCGACTACGGCGTGAAGCGCAATATCCTGCGGCTTCTGGCCGAAGCCGGCTGCGACGTCACCGTGGTACCCGCCACGACGACCGCCGAAGAGATCATGGCGATGAAGCCGGACGGGGTGTTCCTGTCGAACGGCCCGGGTGATCCGGCCGCCACCGGCGAATACGCGGTGCCGGTGATCCGAACCCTGCTGCAGGAGAAGGTGCCGACCTTCGGCATCTGCCTCGGGCACCAGCTCATGGGCCTGGCGCTGGGCGGCCGCACGGTGAAGATGGCGCAGGGCCACCACGGCGCGAACCACCCTGTGAAGGACAAGACCACAGGAAAGGTTGAGATCGTCTCGATGAATCATGGCTTCGCGGTCGATCCGGCGAGCCTGCCCGAGACGGCGCTAGAGACCCACGTCTCCCTGTTCGACGGCTCCAATTGCGGCCTCACCCTCACCGACCGGCCGGCCTTCTCGGTTCAGCACCACCCGGAGGCCTCGCCCGGCCCACGGGACAGCCACTACCTGTTCGAGCGCTTCGTCGCCCTGATGAAGGCCGGCAAGCCCGAGACCCTGGTCACCACCGCCGACTGATTCGTATGGCCGGACGGAGGCGATGCCCCTTCCGGCCACCGCGGCGGCGGCAGGCCAGCCCTGCACGCAGGCATGCCAACCGCGAGAAGGTTCCCGCCGCGTCACAAAAAATCCGGCATTCCGGGGCATCCCGGCATCGTTAACGGCCCGCTAAGGACGGCGTTCGAAGATCGTCGCCGGGTCGGTTCCGACGCTTGCCGGGGATTTCCACATGACGTTCGACGACGCGCGCGACGACTTCTCGCGCCTGCATCGCCTCTTCACGTTCCATCTCGGCGTGGCCGTCAGCCTCGCGTGGATGACCGCCCTCTACTCGGCCTGCTATGCGCCGTGGGTCCGCAACATCCGCGCCTTGATCGACCCGGCCGCGAGCCTCGACCGCGTCGAGAGCACCTGGTCCTTCCTGTTCGCGCTACCGGTGGTGATGACGCTGGCCTGGATTGGCCTGTATTTCGGCCGCGAGATGCTCCGCCGGAGCCAGACCCTCTCCAATGCGGCACTCGAATTCGCCGCCGCCGCCGTGGTCGCCTTCGGGGTGTTCTACCTGTCCATCGACCGCGCCGTCTCGGCTCTCTACCTGGGCTTCTGAGACGCTTCAGCGCTTCACCTTCGGCCCGCGCCCTTCCAATGGCGGCGGGCTGCGTGTAAGTGCCAGGATCAACGACAATCCACGCCGCTAGCGCCCCCAGGCCCGTGCCGCTTCTCCGGCACCGCGCATGGCCGGGCGCGCGTGCCTGCAGCCAAGGCGCCCGATGCCGAAACGCACCGACATTTCCTCGATCCTGATCATCGGTGCGGGGCCGATCGTCATCGGTCAGGCCTGCGAGTTCGATTATTCCGGGACCCAGGCCTGCAAGGCCCTCCGCGAGGAGGGCTACCGGATCGTGCTGGTGAATTCGAACCCGGCCACGATCATGACCGACCCGGACATGGCGGACGCGACCTACGTCGAGCCGATCACGCCCGAGATTGTCGCCAAGATCATCGAGAAAGAACGCCACGCCATTCCGGGCGGCTTCGCCCTGCTCCCGACGATGGGCGGCCAGACGGCGCTGAATTGCGCCCTGTCCCTCAAGAAAATGGGCGTTCTGGAGAAGTTCGACGTCCAGATGATCGGCGCCACCACCGAGGCGATCGACAAGGCCGAGGACCGCCACCTCTTCCGCGACGCGATGACCAAGATCGGCCTGGAGACGCCGAAATCGGCCCTGGCCAACGCCTCGGCGGCCAAGAAGGCCGACCGCGAGAAGTACCTGGCCGAGGTCGCCCGCATCGAGGCGGCGAACGAGGGCGAGGCCCGCGCCGCCGCCCTCGCCGCCTTCGAGAAGACCTGGCACCGGGGCGAGTCCGAGCGGCGCAAGCGCTACGGCGAGCACGCCATCGGGCAGGCGCTGATCGCGCTGGCCGAAGTCGGCCTGCCGGCGATCATCCGCCCCTCCTTCACCATGGGCGGCACCGGCGGCGGCATCGCTTACAACCGCGAGGAATTCCTGGACATCGTCGAGCGCGGCATCGACGCCTCGCCGACGAACGAGGTCCTGATCGAGGAGAGCGTCCTCGGCTGGAAGGAATACGAGATGGAGGTCGTTCGCGATAAGAACGACAACTGCATCATCGTTTGCTCCATCGAGAACATCGACCCGATGGGCGTCCATACCGGCGATTCCATCACCGTCGCGCCGGCTCTGACGCTCACGGACAAGGAATACCAGGTGATGCGCGACGCATCCCTGGCGGTCCTGCGCGAGATCGGCGTCGAGACCGGCGGCTCGAACGTCCAGTTCGCGATCGACCCCGCCACCGGCCGGATGATCGTCATCGAGATGAATCCGCGCGTCTCGCGCTCCTCCGCCCTGGCCTCGAAGGCCACCGGCTTCCCGATCGCCAAGGTCGCGGCCAAGCTCGCCGTCGGCTACACCCTCGACGAGATCGCCAACGACATCACCGGCGGCGCGACACCGGCCTCGTTCGAGCCGTCGATCGACTACGTCGTCACGAAGATTCCCCGCTTCGCCTTCGAGAAGTTCCCCGGCGCCGAGCCGACGCTGACCACCGCCATGAAGTCGGTGGGCGAGGCCATGGCGATCGGCCGCTGCTTCGCGGAATCGCTCCAGAAGGCCCTGCGTTCCCTCGAGACCGGCCTCACCGGTCTCGACGAAATCGAGATCGAGGGACTCGGCAAGGGCGACGACCACAACGCCATCAAGGCCGCCCTGGGAACCCCGACGCCCGATCGCCTCCTGAAGGTCGGCCAAGCCCTGCGCCTCGGCGTCAGCCACGAGGAGGTCCATGCCTCCTGCAAGATCGATCCGTGGTTCCTGGAACAGCTTCAGGCGATCATCGACCTGGAGAACCGGGTCAAGGCCCATGGCATCCCGAACACCCCCGGGGCGCTGCGCCAGCTCAAGGCGGCCGGCTTCTCCGATGCCCGCCTGGCCGTGCTCGCCAAGACCGACGAGGACAGCGTGCGGGCGGCGCGCCGCGCCCTGGGCGTGCGCCCGGTGTTCAAGCGCATCGACACCTGCGCCGCCGAGTTCCAGGCGCCCACCGCCTACATGTACTCGACCTACGTGGCGCCCTTCGCCGGCACGGTGGTGGACGAGGCACGCCCGACCGACGCCAAGAAGGTCATCATCCTCGGCGGCGGCCCGAACCGGATCGGTCAGGGCATCGAGTTCGACTATTGCTGCTGCCATGCCTGCTTCGCGCTCTCCGAGGCCGGCTACGAGACCATCATGGTCAACTGCAACCCGGAGACGGTCTCGACCGACTACGACACCTCCGACCGGCTCTATTTCGAGCCGCTGACCCAGGAGGACGTGCTCGAGATCATCGAGACCGAGCGTCAGGCCGGGACGCTCCACGGCGTCATCGTGCAGTTCGGCGGGCAGACCCCGCTAAAGCTGGCCCGCGCCCTGGAAGCCGCCGGCGTGCCGATCCTCGGCACCTCGCCGGATGCCATCGACCTCGCCGAAGACCGCGACCAGTTCAAGCGTCTCCTCGACAAGCTCGGCATGAAGCAGCCGAAGAACGGCATCGCTTACTCTGTGGAGCAGAGCCGACTTATCGCCTCGGATCTCGGCCTGCCCTTCGTGGTACGTCCGAGCTACGTGCTGGGCGGCCGCGCCATGGCAATCATCCGCGACGAGGCGCAGTTCGCCGACTACCTCCTCGACACTCTGCCGAGCCTGATCCCGTCGGACGTCAAGGCACGCTATCCCAACGACAAGACCGGACAGATCAACACGGTCCTGGGCAAGAACCCGCTCCTGTTCGACCGTTACCTGTCGGACGCCACCGAGATCGACGTCGACGCCCTCTGCGACGGCAAGGACGTCTTCATCGCCGGCATCATGGAGCACATCGAGGAGGCGGGCATCCACTCGGGCGATTCCGCCTGTTCGCTGCCCTCGCGCTCGCTGTCGCCGGAGATCATCGCCGAACTGGAGCGGCAGACCCGGGCCATGGCCCTGGCGCTGCAGGTCGGCGGCCTGATGAACGTCCAGTACGCCATCAAGGACGGCACGATCTACGTGCTGGAGGTGAACCCGCGCGCCTCGCGGACGGTGCCCTTCGTCGCCAAGGTGATCGGCGATCCGATCGCCAAGATCGCCGCCCGCGTGATGGCCGGCGAGTCGTTGGCGAGTTTTGACCTAAAGGCGAAGGTCCTCAATCACATCGCCGTCAAGGAAGCGGTGTTTCCGTTCGCCCGCTTCCCCGGCGTCGATGTGCTGCTCGGGCCGGAGATGCGCTCCACCGGCGAGGTCATCGGTCTCGATTCGAGCTTCGGCGTCGCCTTCGCCAAGAGCCAGCTGGGTTCGGGCACCCTGGTGCCGAAGGGCGGCGCGGTCTTCGTCTCGGTGCGCGATGCCGACAAGGAGCGCATCCTGCCGGCGATTCGGCTTTTGTCTGAGTTGGGCTTCTCGATCATCGCGACCGGTGGCACCCAGCGCTATCTCGCCGATGCGGGCGTTCCGACGGAGCGGGTGAACAAGGTTCTGGAGGGCCGGCCGCACGTCGTTGACTCGATCAAGAACGGCGACGTTCAGCTCGTCTTCAACACCACCGAGGGTGCCGGCGCGCTCTCGGACTCCCGGTCCCTCCGCCGCGCGGCCCTCTTGCATAAAGTGCCATACTACACCACTCTTGCAGGAGCGATGGCGGCGGCCGAAGGGATCAAGGCCTATCTTGGAGGCGATCTCAAGGTCCGCGCTTTGCAGGAATACTTCGCGGCCTGAATTCTCTCGCGGCATCCGTATTGAACGGAAGCCGTGTTGTTGGCGGTTCGGGAGTAATTTACTCTGGCCCGGAAGGAGCGGCACGCTCCGGCCGGGCTTATTCATTGTGGCGCGAGACGATGACGATAGACAAGGTTCCGATGACGGTGCGCGGTTACGCAGCGCTGGAGGAGGAGTTGAAGCACCGCCAGCAGGTAGAGCGCCAGCGGATCATCCAGGCTATCGCCGAGGCCCGCGCCCTGGGCGACCTGTCGGAGAATGCCGAGTACCATGCCGCCAAGGAGGCGCAGTCCCACAATGAGGGCCGCGTCCTGGAGCTCGAAAGCATGATCTCGCGCGCTGAGGTGATCGACGTGTCGAAGCTTTCCGGGACGAAGATCAAGTTCGGGGCCACGGTGAAGCTCCTCGACGAGGACACCGAGGAAGAGAAGACTTATCAGCTCGTCGGCGAGCCCGAGGCGGACGTGCGCTCCGGCCTGGTCTCCATCACCTCCCCGATCGCCCGCGCGCTGATCGGCAAGGGCGTCGGCGATACCGTCGAAGTGACGACGCCGGGCGGCGGAAAGTCCTACGAGGTCGTCGCCGTCCAGTACGGCGGCTGAGCCGCCCATGCGGTTGGGCCCCTTCCGGGCAGCGGCTCCGCTGCTCGGTCTCGTCGCACTGCTCGGATCGGCCTGGGCCGAGGACCTGCCGAGCCTCGGGGGCGAGCGCTTGGCCGGCGTCGACGTCGATGTCCGACCCCTGCTTGCCCTCGGCGGCGGCGTTCCGGCTCTGACGCTGCGTGAGGATCTGCTTTCCGCCCTGAAAGCTGAATTCGCCGACCGGCTCGGCGGCCGCGGGCCCGTGCTACTGGTGCGGATCACGAGCCTCTCGATCAATCCCTATGCCGGTGGCGACGGCGGACGTGGCCGCCTCGGCGGTGGCACGCAGAGCGATTATCTTGACGGCGAGGCCCTGCTCATCGGACGTCGGGGCGAGATCCTCGCGCGTCATCCCCAGCTCTCCGCGGTCCCGTCGAGTTCGGGCGGGGCCTGGTACGACCCGGCTTCCGAGCGCCGCCGGGTGACCGCCATCGCCCAGCACTATGCGGGCTGGCTCCGGCGCGCCCTGCCCCAGGATTGAGTGGACGGCGTGGCGGATGACGCCGCTCGAGGATTGACCTGGATCACCTGATGTCGGCAGCGTCCGCGATGCCCTCCACCACCGGCGCCGCTGCGCCGCTTCCCGACCTCGCTCAGGCCAGGACCTGGATCGTCACCGACGGCAAGGCGGGCGACGAGAACCAATGCGTCGGCCTCGCCGAAACCCTCGGCCTGCCGTTCGAGATCCGTCGGATCGCGCCCCGCCCCCCCTTCGGCTGGATGGCACCCTGGGGACCGACCGACCCGCGGGACCGGCCGGGCAGCGCACGCGGCGCCTTGTCCGGGCACCTCCCCGATCTGCTGATCGCGTCCGGGCGCCGGTCCGTCCCGTACCTCCGCGCCGTTCGCGCGGCGTCCAAGGGCCGCACCTTCACGGCCTTCCTGAAGGATCCCCGCATCGGCCACGACGCGGCGAACTTCGTCTGGGTGCCCGATTACGACGACCTGCGCGGCCCCAACGTCTTCACCACCTTGACACCGCCGCACCAGGTCACACCGGAGCGCCTCGCCGAGGCCCGCGCGCACCCGGACCCGCGCCTGTCCACCCTGCCCTGGCCCCGCATCGCGGTGCTGATCGGCGGCGACAGCCGACATTTGAGCTATCGTCCGGCGGATATGCGCAGGCTCCTGCGCGACCTCGACAAGCTCACCGAGGGCGGCTGTTCCCTCATGGTCACCGTGTCCCGGCGCACGCCGCAGAACCTGCGGGACGCTCTGCGGATTTTGGTGGCGACGAAAGGCGGTTTCTTCTGGGACGGTGGCAGCCCGAATCCCTATGTTTCGATGCTGGCGATCGCCGATTCGATCGTCGTCACCTCGGATTCGGCCAACATGGTCGGGGAGGCTGTAAGCACCGGGGCTCCCGTCCTCCTGTTCGACCTGCCCAAGACCTATATCCGCCACAGGCGGCTCTTCGCGGGACTCGCGATGGCCGGGGCCCTGAAGCCCTTCGTCGGCCGCCTGGAGGAATTGCACTACCAGCCCCTGGATGCGACGCCCGTCATCGCAGGCGCGATGGCCAAGGCCTATGCCGAGCACCGCGCGCGATGGGCCTGAAGGAGACGAGAGCGATGGCGCACACCCATTCCAAACTCATCATCATCGGCTCCGGGCCCGCCGGCTACTCCGCCGCGATCTACGCCGCCCGTGCCATGGTGGAGCCGCTGATGATCTCGGGCTTCCAGCCCGGCGGCCAGCTCATGATCACCACCGATGTCGAGAACTATCCGGGCTTCGCCGAGGCGATCCAAGGTCCCTGGCTGATGGAGCAGATGCGCTCCCAAGCCGAGCATGTCGGGACCAAGATCGTGTCCGAGTACATCACCAAGGTGGATTTCCAGGTCCGGCCGTTCCGGCTTGAGGCCGATTCCGGCGAAACCTACTCGGCCGACGCGGTCATCATCGCCACGGGGGCCCAGGCCAAGTGGCTCGGCCTGCCGTCGGAGGCCAAATACCAGGGCTTCGGCGTCTCGGCCTGCGCCACCTGCGACGGCTTCTTCTTCCGGGGCAAAGAGGTCGTGGTGGTCGGCGGCGGCAACACCGCCGTGGAGGAGGCGCTCTACCTCGCCAACCTCGCCGCCAAGGTCATCGTGGTCCACCGCCGGGGCGAGTTCCGCGCCGAGCGCATCCTGCAGGAGCGCCTGTCCAAGCACCCCAACGTCGAAGTGGTGTGGCACCACGCGGTCGAGGAGATCTGCGGGAGCGAGAAGCCGCCGTCGGTGACCCATGTCCGCCTCAAGGACACCCGCACCGGCGAAATCACGGAGCGCCGAACGGATGGCGTGTTCATCGCCATCGGCCACCAGCCGGCGACCGCGATCTTCGAGGGTCAACTGGCCATGCGCGACGGCGGCTACATCGAGACGGCGCCAGGCACGACGCATACGGCGATCCCCGGGGTCTATGCCGCGGGCGACGTCACCGACGACGTATACCGTCAGGCGATCACCGCTGCCGGTATGGGCTGCATGGCTGCCCTGGACGCCGAGAAGTACCTTGCCGCCCTCGAAGTCGGCGAAACACCCCAGCAAGCTGCCGCAGAATAGGAAGATTCTGGCGGACGACGGCGCCATGCGTCTTGCGCGCGGCGTCAAGACAATCGCAAGGTCGACCCACTAACCTAAGCGCTGACGGCATGAGCCGTCGGCGTCACCCGCATGACTCGCACCTTTCCGTCCACGTCCCGCGTGGGCCGGAGGGTCCGGGTCGCTCGGGCCAGGCACGAATAGCCGACTCGCACGCCGCGAGACGGGAAGCTTGGTCAGCCGGCGTCGGGTTGCGTACGGGAGTGGACGCCTTGGACTGGGACAAGATCCGCATCTTCCTCAACGTGGCGGAAGCCGGCAGCTTCACGCGAGCGGGCGACGACATCGGCCTGAGCCAGTCGGCCGTCAGCCGTCAGATCAGCGCCCTCGAACGCGAGTTGAAGGCGCCGCTGTTCCACCGCCACGCCCGCGGCCTGATCCTGACCGAACAGGGCGACCTCTTGTTCCGCGCGGCGCGGGACATGAAGCTGCGCCTGGAGAACACCAAGGCGCGCCTCGTCGAAACGAGCGAGCGGCCGACCGGCGACCTCAAGGTCACCACCACCGTCGGCCTCGGCACGGCCTGGCTGGCCCAGCGCGTCGCCGAATTCCTCGACCTCTACCCGGACGTGCGCGTCGAACTCATCCTCACCAACGAGGAACTCGACCTGGCCATGCGCGAGGCCGACGTGGCGATCCGGATGCGGCGTCCGGCCCAGCCGGACCTGATCCAGCGGCGCCTGTTCACGGTCCACTACCACGCCTTCGCCTCGCAGGATTACGTGAAGCGCTTCGGCGAGCCGAAATCCATCGCCGACCTCGACAATCACCGCCTGGTCTCGTTCGGCGGCAACGAGCCGTCCTACCTGCTGGCGACGCACTGGCTCTCCACCGTCGGCCGCGAGGGACAGGAGCGCCGGACGATCCACTTCACGGTGAACAACATCACGGCCCTGCAGCAGGCCATCGACACCGGCGCCGGCATCGGCATCCTCCCGGACTACGCGGCGGAGGGTCAGGCGGGCCTGGTTCAGGTCATGCGCGAGACCGAGATGCCGCACATGGAAAGCTATCTCGTCTATGCGGAGGAGATGCGGTCCGTCGCCCGTGTCCAAGCGTTCCGCGACTTCCTCGTGGCCAAGGCCCAGCGCTGGACGTACTAGAAGCGACACGGGACGCCTGAGCGGACGGGGCAGCGACCTACCCCGCCGCAGGGCCCGTCAGACGAACAGGCGCTCCTTCTCCAGCCCCTTGTAGAGGCTGGCCACCTGTTCGCCGTAGCCGTTGTAGATCAGGGTCGGCACGCGCTGGTCGGTGCCCAGGACCCGTTCCGTGGCCTGGCTCCAGCGGGGATGCGACACCGCCGGATTGACGTTGGCCCAGAAGCCGTACTCGGCCGATTGCAGCCCTTCCCAGAAGGTCTTCGGACGCTCGGCCACGAAAGAGATCTTGGTGATCGATTTCACCGACTTGAAGCCGTATTTCCACGGCACAACGAGGCGGATCGGCGCGCCGAACTGGTTGGCGAGCGGCTTACCGTAGACGCCCGTGGCGACGAAAGCGAGGTCGTTGCCCGCCTCTTCCAGGGTCAGCCCCTCGGTGTAGGGCCAGGGATACAGGAACGACTTCTGGCCCGGCGCCATCGACCGGTCGAGGAAGGTCTGCATCTGGATGTACTTCGCGCCTGAGGTGGGCTTCGCCAGCGCCACGAGCTTCGCGAGGGGGAATCCGGTCCAGGGCACCGACATGGACCAGGCCTCGACGCAGCGGTGCCGGTAAAGGCGCTCCTCCAGCGGCATCTTGCGGATGAGGTCGTCGATTCCGAGGGTCATCGGCTTCTCGACGAGGCCGTCGATGGCCACCGTCCAGGGCCGCGTCTTCAGGGCGTTGGCGGCCGGCAGGACCGACTTCGAGGTGCCGTATTCGTAGAAATTATTGTAGTCGGCGCTGAACTTCTCCGGGGTCAGCGGGCGGTCGAGGGTATAGGCCTCGTTGCGCTTGGCCGGATAGAGATCGGCGGTCGGGTCGGACGCCGCCCGGGCGCTCTCCGTCCCGATCAGCGAGGCGGCCGCCAGGCCCGCGGCCCCTCCAAGCAGGCGTCGGCGATCGAGGAAGACGCTCTCCGGCGTCGCGAGATGTTCGGGCATCTCCCATGCGTGGGTGCGTCTGATGTTCATGTCGTTCCCTCCGTTCAGCGCGAATCGCGGCGCGCCGGCCTGTTGTCCTGACATTGGCCGGACGCGGCGAGCGCGCAAGCCGTCTCAATGTCACCCTTCGCCGGCAGGCGGCCGCAGGTTACGGGCGGAACGCGATCACGGAGGGGGCGGATCGTCGCGAAGGGCCCGACGCAGCACCTTGCCAACGTTGGTCTTGGGCAGGGCGTCGTGGAAGACGACCCGGCGGGGAACCTTGTAACCGGTGAGCTGCGAGCGGGCGAAGGTCCGGAGTGCGTCTGTGGTCATCGCGTCGTCCTTGCGCACCACATGCGCGACGACCATCTCGCCGGTCTCGTCGTTGACCGCGCCGACCACGGCGCATTCGAGCACGCCCGGATGGCTCGCGAGCACGTCCTCGATCTCGTTCGGGTAGACGTTGAAGCCCGAGACCAGGATCATGTCCTTCATCCGATCGACGATGCGGACCTGTCCATCGGGGTTCAACACCGCCACGTCGCCGGTGCGGAAGTAGCCATCGGCGGTGGTGGCGTGGGCCGTCTCGTCCGGGCGCTTCCAGTAGCCGGCCATGACCTGGGGACCGCGCACGCAGAGTTCGCCGGGCTCGCCGATATCCACCTCGCGGCAGTCGAGCCCTCGGATCGAGACGTCGGTCGAGGGCAAGGGATACCCGATGGTGCCGCTCCACGCGGAGAGATCCGGCGGGTTGACGCAGACCACCGGGGAGGTCTCGGACAGGCCGTAGCCCTCCACGATGGCGCGACCGGTGATCGCCTTCCACTTCTCGGCGACCGCCGCCTGCACCGCCATCCCGCCCGCGATGACGAAATCCAACTTCGAGAAGTCGACCTCGCGGATCTTCGGATGGTTGATGAGCAGATTGAACAGGGTGTTCACCCCTGAGAAGTGGGTGAAGGGCGTCCCCTTGAGGGTCTTGATGAAGCCGTCGGCATCGCGCGGGTTGGCGATCAGCAGGCAACAGCCACCAACCTTCATGAAGAAGAAGAAGCAGCAGGTCAGGGCGAAGATATGATACAGTGGCAGCGCCGTGACCATGACGCGCGCTGCGCCGTCCTCGGCCGAGACGCGGAACCAGATCCGACTCTGCTCGACATTGGCCATGATGTTGCGATGAGTCAGCATCGCGGCCTTGGCGACCCCCGTGGTCCCGCCGGTATATTGCAGGAACGCCAAGTCGTCCGGCACGACGGGAACCCGGACCTTCGGCTTGCCGGTGCCCGCGCGGATCATCGCGTCGAAGCGGACCGCGAGTCCTTCGGGCAAGCGATAGGCCGGAACGGCTTTCTTCACATGGCGCGAGACCAGGGTGATCAGCCGCCCCTTCATGCCGAGGCCGTCGCCGGGACCGGCCAGGACCACGCGGTCGAGGGCGAGGTCCGGCAGGGCCTGCACCACGGTATGGGCGAAGTTCTCCAGGACGAAGAGGATGCGCGCGCCCGAATCGTTCAGCTGCGCCGTCAACTCGCGCGGCGTGTAGAGGGGATTGACGTTGACGACGATACAGCCGGCGAGGAGCACGCCGAAGATCGTCGCCGGATAGGCGGCGACGTTCGGCATCATGATGGCGACGCGATCCCCCTTGGTCAGGCCCTGCGCCGCCAGCCACGCGGCGACGGCCTCCGCCGACGCCCCGAGGGCCGCGTAGGAGATGCGGGCTCCGAAGCTCTCCAGCGCGGGCCGCGCGGCCGAGCGCGCCGTGCACTCCTCGAACAGGTCGACCAGCGTTCCGAGGCCGTCGACATCGAGCTCAGCGGGAATGCCCGGCGGATACGCGGACAGCCACGGGCGCACAGCGCTCCGGGTTTCGGCCATGTCGATCCTCCCTGCGATGCGACCCGGCGGCTTCCTGCCTCCTTAGTTCACACCTAAACTATCCTCGGGCATTCCGACGGCGGGATCAAGCGTCGGCGCGGGACAGGCGCAAACGATCCTGCCGCGTCGTCAGCCCGTTGCAACTCAGGTGCGGCAGAAACGCGATGCAGGCCAGGGTACCGGCTAACAGGGCATCCCCGATAGTCATCGATCGGCGCGGCCAGATGCCGAACCCCGCCGCGTGGGCGAAGCCCAGCATGGCCAGGGCGAACCAGAGGGCGAGGTACCGGAGCAGGACGTCGACCGCGGCCCGCATCCAGCGCCGGGGCTGGGATCGACCCGCAGGACCGTTGCCGATCAGCAGGGCGCCGACCCCCAGGACGCTTCCGAACACCGTCGCGGCGAGGGCTGATCCGAGGGCGTAGGCCGCCGGCATCGGCTGCTGCGTGATGAAGGCGGTGCCGCCGCTGGCGAAGGCGAGGCGCAGGGCCACGCCGCCGAAGGTGGGATAGAGGCAGGCTGCCAGGAACAGGGCCACGGCCAGCGCCCCGCCGATGAGGCGGCGGGGCCAGCCGGCCGATCCCGGCCGCAGGATCCGCAGGCCGAGGCAGGCGAGTCCGTAGACGATGGCCACCGCGAAGAGCGGGTAACGATCGAGGAAGAAGCCGTAGAAGCGGGCGTCGAGCTCGGGCGGCATGGCCACCCGCTGGTCGAACCCCGTAGCGAAAGTAAGCGCGATCGCCAGGAGCGCTGCCGCCAGCGGAGTCACGGCCGGCAGCACGCGGCTCAGGCCTCGTAGTTGTCGCGCACCAGGCGGTCGAGCAGGCGCACGCCCCAGCCCGCCCCCCAGCTCCTGTTGATCTCGCTCGCCGACGAGGACATCGCCACGCCGGCGATGTCGAGATGCGCCCAGGGCACGTCGTTGACGTAGCGCTTCAGGAAGGACGCCGCGGTCGCCGCGCCACCATGGCGGCCGCCGGAGTTCTTCATGTCGGCGAACTTCGAGTCGATCGCCTTGTCGTAAGCCGGAATCAGGGGCATCCGCCACACGGCCTCGCCCGTCGCCTCGCCGGCGGCCGTGATCTTGGCCGAGAGCGCGTCGTCGTTGGAGAACATCCCGGCGATGTCCTGGCCGAGGGCGACGATGATCGCCCCCGTCAGGGTCGCGAGGTCGATCATGAACTTCGGCTTGTAGGCGCTCTGGATGTGCCAGAGCACGTCGGCGAGGACGAGGCGGCCCTCGGCGTCGGTGTTGATGATCTCGATGGTCTGGCCCGACATCGAGGTGATGATGTCGCTCGGGCGCATGGCGTTGCCATCCGGCATGTTCTCGACGATGCCGATGGCGCCGACGACGTTCACCTTCGCCTTCCGACTGGCGAGCGCGTGCATCGTGCCGACGACGCAGGCGGCTCCGCCCATGTCACCCTTCATGTCCTCCATGCCGCCGGCGGACTTGATCGAGACGCCGCCGGAATCGAAACAGACCCCCTTGCCGATGAAGGCCAGGGGCGCCTCGGCCGGGTCGGCGGCGCCGTTCCAGCGCATCACCACGACGCGGGCCTCCTTCGTCGAGCCCTGCGCCACGGCGAGGAGGGCGCGCATGCCGAGCGCCTCCAGCTTGCCTGGGCCGAGAACCTCGACCTCGACGCCGAGCTGCGTCAGCGCCTCGGCCCGGCGGGCGAACTCCTCCGGATAGAGGACGTTCGGCGGCTCGTTGATCAGCTCGCGCGCCAGGATGACGCCGTCGGAGACCGCCTCCGAGACCTTCGCGGCCGCCTCGGCGGCGGCGCCATCGGCCACCATCAGGGTCAGCGCGGTGGCCCTGGCATCCTCGCCCTCGGGCTTCTTCTTGGTCTTGTAACGGTCGAAGCTGTAGTGGCGCAGGCGGGCCCCGAGGGCGAAATCGGCAGCGTTCTCGGCCGTGACATCGAGACCGGCGAGGATCAGGGCGGCCTGGGCGTTCCGGCCCGAGACCTTGCTGGCGGTGAAGCCGCCGAGCGCAGGCCAGTCGATCTTGGCGCGGTCCTTCTCCGAGCCGAGGCCGATCACCACCAGGCGGTCGGCGTCGAGGCCTGCGGGTGCGGGCAGTGCCAGGGCCGACAGGGACTTGCCCTTGAAGCGCTCGCTGGCGGCGGCACGGGCGACGAGATCGGCCACGCCGCCGCCGATCGCCTGGGCCACGGCCGGAGCCAGGGCGAGATCGTCGCCGACGAAGAGGACGACGTCGCCCCGGCCCACCGGGCCGAGGGGCCCGAACGCGATCGTAATTCCGTCCGCCATGACGCTAGCTTTCCGAGGATTGGGCTCGAACGAACCGTGCGTTCGAAGTGGTGCGTGCAGGATGTGCGGAGCGGCACGGCATCGGACGTGCCACTCCCGGCGCTTCTGTGTACCTGTTGAGGCACAGAACGCAACGCGACCGGACGGCCGTGAAAGCGCCCGAATCGGCGCGCCCGGATCGGAGTCGACGGCCGGGGGGCGGGACGGATACAAACGGGTGGGGCCGAGGCCTCGCCGGGCGATGCGGGGGGCGATCCGCAAGACGCCGATCCACGAGAACCCATGACGCAGATCGAGCGCTACATCTTCAAAATCGCGCTCGGGGCCTTCTTCGCCTGCCTCGTCGGCCTCACCGGTACGATCTGGGTGACGCAGGCCCTGCGCGAGCTCGACCTCATCACCGCCAAGGGTCAGACCCTGGTCATCTTCTTCCTCATCACCGGTCTTTCGCTGCCGACCCTGATCACCGTGATCGCTCCGGTGGCGCTGTTCATCGCCGTCGTCTACGCGCTGAACAAGCTCAACGGTGATTCCGAGCTCATCGTCATGTCGGCGGCAGGGATGCGACCGCGGCAGATCCTGCGCCCCTTCCTCAGCCTCGGCCTCGCGGTCAGCCTCGCGGTGGCCTTCCTGACGATCCAGGTGATGCCATCGTCGTTCCAGGAACTGCGCGACGTGCTGACCCGGGTGCGCGGCGACTTTATCGCCAACGTGGTCAAGGAGGGGCAGTTCACCAGCCTCGACAGCGGCATCACCTTCCATTTCCGCGAGCGCGGCCCGGGGGGCGCCCTGCTCGGCCTGTTCATCCAGGACAAGCGCGAGGCGGGCAAGTCGGTGGTCTACCTCGCCGAGCGCGGACAGGCGTTGGACTATGGCGGCCAGAGCTATCTCGCCCTGGAGAAGGGCAGCATCCACCGCCAGCAGAAAGATTCCCGCGACGCCTCGATCATCACCTTCGAGCGCTACACCGTCGACCTCGCCGCGTTCACGCCGCCCGACGCCGAGCTGGTCTACAAGCCGCGCGAACGCGCCACGGCGCAGCTGCTGTTCCCCGACACCAGCGAGACCTACTACAAGCAGCAGAAGGGTCGTTTCCGGGCCGAGCTGCACGACCGGCTCTCGTCCTGGCTCTACCCGCTGGCCCTGACCTTCATCGCCTTCGCGGCTCTCGGCGACCCGCGCACCACCCGCCAGGGGCGCGGCCTCGCGGTGGCCGGCGCCGTCCTCGCGGTGGTGGTCGTGCGCATCGGCGGCTTCGCGGCTTCCAGCGCGGCGGCGCGCAGTCCGGGCGCGGTGGTGGCCGTCTACGCCGTGCCCCTCCTCGCCATCCTGATCTCGGCGGTGATCATCTTCAACGGCGCGGCGGTGCGGGACTGGAACGCCCGGGTGGGCCGGGCCGCGACCGGGCTCGTCGGCCGCTTCGGCCGGCGCCCGCGCCTCGGCGTGCAGTGAGGCGGAGCTGACGCCATGCTGATCGGCGCCACCCTTGGCCGCTACTTCGCGATGCGCTTCGTGCGCACGATCCTGGGGGTGTTCCTCACGGTCTTCACGCTGGTCTACACCCTCGATTTCGTCGAACTCCTGCGACGCGCCGGGGACGCCGAAGGCGCGTCCACAGGTTTGATGGCGCAGCTCTCGCTCTATCGAACCCCGGCAGTGGCCGAGGGCGTACTGCCCTTCGCCATCCTGTTCGGCTCGATGGCCGCCCTGCTCCAGCTCTCGCGCAAGCTCGAACTGGTGGTGGCCCGGGCCGCCGGCATCTCGGCCTGGCAGTTCCTGCAGCCGGGCGTGTTCGTGGCGCTGGCCATCGGGGCCTTCACGGTGGGGGTCTACAATCCGATTTCGGCGCTGATGAAGCAGCGCTCCACCGAGATCGAGGCGAAAATCTTCGCCCGCTCGACCAAGGCCAACTCGGGTAAGGATCTCTGGATCCGCCAGCGCAGCCTCGACGGGCAGGCCATCATCCGCGCCGACACCGCGGTGGAGGGCACCACCACGCTGGCCGGCGTCTCGGTCTTCGCCTTCGACGAGGCCGGCATCTTCACCGCGCAGATCGAGGCGGCCAAGGCTAGCCTGCACGACGGCTACTGGGAGTTGAGCCAAGCCCGGGTGATGGCCAAGGGCCAGCCTGCCGAAACCTTCGACACCTACCTGATCGCCTCGACCCTGGTGCCCTCGCAGGTGCGCCAGCGCTTCACGCCGCCCGAATCCGTGCCTTTCTGGCAACTGCCGGAGACCATCTCACGCTCCGAGCGGGCCGGCCTCGACGCCACGCGGTACCGCCTCCAGTACGACGTCCTGCTGGCGCGGCCCGTCCTGTTCCTGGCCATGGTGCTGGTGGCGGCCAGCGTTTCCTTAAGGTTCTTCCGCTTTGGTGGTGTCGGCAAACTGGTGCTGAGCGGCGTCGCGGCGGGGTTCGTGCTGTACGTCGCCCGACAGGTGCTGGAAGGCCTCGGTGCCTCGGGAATCGTGACGCCGGCTGTGGCGGCGTGGTTCCCGGCCGTGGTAGGGAGTCTCCTTGGTACGCTCACGCTTCTCTATCAGGAGGACGGCTGATGTCGGACTCGGTGGTGGCGAAGGGGCGCAGGCCTTGGCAGGAGTTGGGACTGGCGTTGCGTAAGGTCGCCGACATCACGTTGGCCACGGGGTTCGTGGCGCTGCTCACGGCCGTCGCCCCCGCGGCGACCGGCGGGCCGGCGCTCGCCCAGGGGGCCCCGCGGGCCAGTGCCCCGAAGGCGGACGCCGGCAAGCCGGACTCGGGAAAGCCGGCCGAGCGCCTTCTCGTGGAGGCCGCCGAGCTCGTCTACGACAACGACCGCAACACGGTGACGGCCCGCGGCAACGCCGAGCTGCATTACGGCCCACGCACCTTGCAGGCCGACCGGGTGATCTACGACCGCAAGGCGAGCCGGGTCTTCGCCGAGGGCAACGTGCGCCTGACGGAGGCGTCGGGCGCGGTGGTCACCGGCTCCAAGATGGAGCTCACCGACGACTTTAAGAACGGCTTCATCGACGCCCTCCGGGTGCAGCAGAGCGTCCAGCTCAACGGGCAGACCGTCCGCACCCGCTTCTCGGCGCCCCGAGCCGAGCGGATCGAGGGCGACAGCACCAGCTTCGACTACGGCACCTACACGGCCTGCGAACCCTGCAAGAACAATCCGGAGACGCCGCCGCTCTGGCAGATCCGCGCCACCAAGATCGTCCACAACAATCAGACCCACACCGTCGCGTTCGAGGAATCGACCCTTGAGATCGGCGGCATCCCGGTCGCCTACCTGCCGTATTTCGAGACCGCCGACCCGACGGTGAAGCGCAAGACCGGCTTCCTGACGCCGCGCTTCCTCACTTCGACGGCCCTGGGCTCCGGTCTCGCGACCCCGTTCTTCGTCAACCTGGCGCCGAACTACGACCTGACGCTGTCGCCGGCCTTCCTGAGCAATCAGGGCGTCCTCGGCCAGGCGGAGTTCCGGCACCGGCTGGAGACGGGCTCCTACAACCTGCGCCTCTCCGGCATCTTCCAGACCACGCCGAGTGCCTTCCTGCCCGGCCCCCTCGGGGCGGGAGACCGCGACTTCCGCGGCTCGGTGGAGTCCAAGGGCCAGTTCTACATCAACGACCGCTGGCGCACGGGCTGGGACGTCGTCGGCGTCACCGACAAGTGGTTCCTCGACAACTACCGCATCCGCAACCAGAGCATCACCACGGACTATTTCCGTGAGGCCGTGTCGACCGCCTACCTGATCGGTCAGGGCGATCGCTCGTGGTTCGAGGCGAGGGGCTACTACTTCAAGGGCCTGTCGAGCTTCGACTGGCAGAAGGAGCAGCCCTTCGTCGCGCCGGTGATCGACTACGACAAGCGCATCAACGGACCCGGCTTCCTGGGCGGCGAGGTGCGGTTCGAGGCCAACATCACCAGCCTGACCCGCCGGGCGACGGATTTCCAGGCCGTTCAGAGCCCGACGGCCTATCTCCAGACGCCGACCATCAATGGCCGGACCTACTACCTCTACGAGACATGCACGTCCTTCTCGCGCGGCCAGTGCGTGATCCGGGGCCTCGCCGGCACGAACACCCGCGCCTCGGCCCAGCTGTCCTGGCGCCGCAGCTTCATCGACGACGTCGGCCAGGTCTTCACGCCCTTCGCCTACCTGCGCACGGACGCGTTCTTCGTCGACCCGCGCACCTCCGGCTACCAGAACGCCCTGTCCGCCAACATCGCGACGCAGGACGCGGATTTCTCGGGGCGCGTCCTGCCCGCCGTCGGCATTGACTACCGCTACCCGTTCGTCAGCAATTTCGGGCCGCTGGGCGTGCATACGATCGAGCCGATCGCGCAGGTCATCGCGCGACCGAGCGAGACGCGGATCGGCCGGCTGCCGAACGAGGACGCGCAGAGCCTGATCTTCGACGACACCTCGCTGTTCGAGTGGGACAAGTTCTCGGGCTACGACCGGGTCGAGGGCGGCATGCGCACCAATCTGGGCGCGCAGTACTCCGTCGTGACTCCCGCCGGTTGGTACGCGAACGTGATGTTCGGCGAATCGATCCAGATCGCCGGCGTGAACTCGTTCCGCCGCGGCGACATCGCCAATGTCGGCCTCGATTCCGGCCTCGACAGCCGGGCCTCGGACTTCGTCGGCCGGTTCCAGTTGTCGCCCAACCAGCACATCACCTTCATCACCCGCGGGCGCTTCGATCACGCCGATCTCGGCGTGAACCGGGTCGAGACCGGCGTGATCGCCCGCCTCGCTCCCTTCGCGCCGATCGACCTCTCGGCGTTCTACTCCTATTACAAGGCCCAGCCCGCCCTCGGCTTCGCCAACCGTCGCGAGGGCGTCACCGCCTCGGCCACCTATCACGTGACGCCGAACTGGTTCGTCACGGGCTCGGCCCTGGTGGACCTGTCGCACTACCTCGACGTGCGCGACAACTTCCAGACCGCCTACGCCTCCTACCTCGCGAACCCCGTCGGGGACGCGCCCGTCTACCGCAACCCGGGACGCGCCTATCTCTCGGGCATGAGCATCGGCGGGGGATACCAGGACGAGTGCACGACGGTGTCGGTCAACTACATCGTCTCGCCGGTGGCGGCGGCCCTCGGCACCAGCGAGCGCAACCGGACCGTCCTGCTCCGGCTTGAACTGAAGACCCTGGGCGAGGCGGACTTCCGCCAGAACCTGAACACGGCCATCACGGCCGACGGCATCTCGACGGTCCGCTGAGGCGGCTTGGCCCCTGGAACGACACGGAGTGTTGCGGTGAGCAGCCTGCACGGGCCGATCGCCCTCACCCTCGGAGATCCGGCCGGCATCGGACCGGAACTCGCCCTCATGGCCTGGCGCCTGCGAGACGCCGGGCCCGGGCTGCCGCCCTTCTTCCTGATCGGCGACCCCGCCTTCATCGAGCGGCGGGCAAGCGAACTGAACTTGCGAGTTCCCATCGCGGATGTCGGCCCGGATCTCGCCACCGAAGTCTTCGGGCGCGCCCTGCCGGTGATGGCCCTTCCCAGCGGCGCCGCCATTCATGCCGTGGCGGGCCGGCCGGATTCCGCCAATGCCGGTACGACGCTGGAATCGATCACCACGGCGGTGACCCTCGTCCGTGCCGGGGCGGCGACCGCCCTCGTCACCAACCCGATCGCCAAGTACGTCCTGACGCAGGTCGGCTTCGCGCATCCGGGCCATACCGAGTTCCTGGCCGCCTGCGCGGTGGAGCCCGGCGAGATCCCGCCGCTTCCCGTGATGATGCTGTGGAGCGAAACCCTGGCGGTGGTTCCGGTGACCATTCACGTCGCCCTTCGGCGGGTGCCCGACCTGCTGACGCAGGATCTCGTCCTGCGCACCGCCCGCATCGTGGCGGAGGACCTGCGCCGGCGCTTCGGTCTCGCCCGGCCGCGCCTCGTCCTGTCCGGCCTCAACCCGCATGCGGGCGAGAACGGCACCATGGGCACGGAGGATCGTGACGTGTTGGAGCCGGCGGTGCTGCAGTTGCAGAGCGAAGGCATCGACATCCGCGGGCCGTTGCCCGCCGACACCCTGTTCCATGCGCGGGCCCGGGAGACCTACGACGTGGCCCTGACGCCGACCCACGACCAGGCCCTGATCCCGATCAAGACCCTGGCCTTCGACGAGGGCGTGAACGTCACCCTCGGCCTGCCCTTCATCCGGACATCGCCGGACCACGGCACCGCCTTCGACATCGCCGGCAAGGGTATCGCCCGACCCGACAGCCTGATGGCGGCGCTCCGCCTCGCCGCCCGTCTCGTGAAGGCCGGCGCGTGAGCGAGGACGGAAGCACCAGCACCGATGGCCTGCCGCCCCTGCGGGAGGTGGTGCGTCGGCACGGCCTGGAGCCCAAGAAGGCGCTCGGGCAGAACTTCCTGTTCGACCTCAACTTGACGGGACGGATCGCCCGCTCGGCCGGCCCGCTCGACGGCGTGACCGTGGTCGAGATCGGCCCCGGCCCCGGCGGCCTCACCCGTGCGCTCCTGGCGGAGGGCGCCGCCCGGGTCATCGCCATCGAGCGCGATCCCCGCGCGCTTCCGGCGCTGGCCGAGATCGCGGCGCACTATCCGGGGCGCCTCGACGTGGTCGATGCCGATGCCCTGAGCTTCGACCCGGTGCCGCTGATCGGCACGGGGCCGGTACGGATCGTCGCCAACCTGCCCTACAACATCGGCACGCCCCTGCTGGTGGGCTGGCTCGCCAGCGCAGCCTGGCCGCCCTGGTGGGATTCCCTGACACTGATGTTCCAGCGCGAGGTGGCCGAGCGCATCGTCGCCGACCAGGACGACCGCGCCAATTACGGCCGCCTCGGCGTCCTCTGCGGCTGGCGGACCGAGGCCCACATCCTCTTCGACGTGGCTCCCTCGGCCTTCGTGCCACCACCGAAGGTGACGTCCTCCATCGTGCGGCTGACGCCCCGGCGCGAGCCGCTGGCCTGTTCGGTTCAGGCCCTGGAGGCGATCACCCGGGCGGCCTTCGGGCAGCGGCGCAAGATGCTGCGTCAGAGCCTCAAGGCGGCGGTGCCCGATCCGGCCCGGCTTCTGGACGCGGCCGGCATCCCCGAGACGGCAAGGGCGGAGGAAGTGCCGGTCTCGGCCTTCGTGGCGATGGCGCAGGTTTACAGGCCCGCCTGATCGCCGCCTCCTGAAACGCGGAAGGGCCCGCGCGGACATCTCCGCGCGGGCCCTTCGTTTCAGCGGCTCATCGCCGATGTCGGTCGTTCAGCGACCCTGCTGGATCGCCGAGAGGATCCAGCGGCCGCCGCGCTCGCGTACGAAGGTCCACAGTTCGACCGCCTCGGGCTCGCCGGTCTCGACGACCCGCTGGGTCTTACGGTCGAGAGTCACGTCTTTGATGGCGTAGCGCATCGCCACCGTGGCGTACTCGGCATTGCCCTCGCCCCAGGACTCGGAGAGGTCGCCCTGCAGCAACTTCACGTCCGAGATCCGATTGACGACACCGCGTGCCTCGTTGGCGCGCAACTCCTCAAGGAAGTAGCCGGCCATCTCCGGGGTGGCGAGGTTGCGGAGCGCGGCCACATCCTCACGGCCATAGGCAGCCTGCACGTCGTTGAGGGCGATCTCGAAGCTCTCGAAGTCGCCCGGTCCGATCTGGACCGGACGCGCCTGTGCAGGCTGGACCGGTGCGGGACCGCGCTGGGCGTTGCCGTAGCCGCCGCCCGTCGGGGTGCCCCCCAGGGGTGCGCCACCCAACGGGCCCGGATTCGCGCCGGCGCCGTCGAGATTGGAGCGGGACAGGCCGGCCGCGGCCGGCTGGCCCTGGCGCCGGCGGAACCAGCGCACGGCGAAGGAGACGAGCAGGACCACGAGGCCGACCTGGAGGATCAAGCCGAGGAACGAGGCGATGCCGCCGAGGCCGCCGAAGAAGCCGCCGCCCAGGAGCGCGCCGAGCAGGCCTGCGCCGAGCAGGCCGGCCATGAAGCCGCCGCCGAAGCGCCGTCCGGGCTGGGCGGCGGTGTTCATGCCGGGATTGCCCATGGCGGGGCCGGGCTGGGTCTGCGAGCGCTGGATCGGGGCCGGGGCGCCGGGCGCCGTGGTGGTGGCCGAGGGCGGCGCGTAGGTGCGCGAGCCGCGCGAGCCCATGCCACCGCTGCTGCCGCTACCGGGACGCGCCTCGACGACGGGCGCTGCGAGAACCAGCGTCGCGGCGAGCGCGAGGATGGATGCCGCGCGCTTCCGGCGAGTGGTGGAGGTGAGCATGAAAACGCCTCTGGTGAACAACTGGGAAGTCCGGCGATGACGCCGCTCCTGATATGGTGACGTTCGCGCCGGAGTTTTAGTCCGCTGTTCTTGGCAGAATCCTGTTGGATTCCCCTCAGAGCGCGGCAGGGAACACCATCCGGATCGTGGCGCCCTCACCGGGCTTCGAGTCGATCGACACCGTGCCGTTCTGGCGCTTCACGAGGCCGTGGACGATGGCGAGCCCGGCACCCCGACCGGCCTCGCGGCTGGTGACGAAGGGCGCGAGGGCGCGGGCCGCCATTTCGGGGGACATGCCCTGGCCCTCGTCGGTCACCGTGATGCCGACGGCGCCGTCGCCGGGCCGCTGCAGGGCCCGGTCCCCCGGGGGCACAGCGAAGGTCGCGATCACGATGCGCCCGGGCGCCGGCATGGCCTCGCAGGCATTGGCCACGATGTGGTTGAGGGCGAGCTCGATCTGGGTCGGGTTGCTGAGGCCGCAGGCGAGCCCCGGCGTGGTCCGGGTCTCCAGGGTGATCCGGGCCGGCAGCGTCGGGCCGGTCCGGGCGCCGAACGCTTCGATCAGCCCGTTCAGGTCGACCGGGCGGACATCGGGCGCGATGCGGCGCGAGAAGGCCAGGAGCTGGCGGGTCAGAGTGGTGGCGCGCTCGGCCGCGTCCGTTGAGCGGACGATGGCGCGCTGAATGAAGGGCTCGTCGCGGTCCCCCAGACGACGCTTCAGCCCGTCGATGTAGCCGATGAGGATCTGGAGGAAGTTGTTGAATTCATGGGCCACGCTGTTGGTGAGAAGGCCCAGCGCCTCGCGCTGACGGGAGAGTGCGAGGGCTCCCTCGGCGTCGTGGCGGCGGGTGACGTCCACGACCTGCGCCAGCCGGTAGGGGGTTTCCGGAACCGGGACGAGGTAGACCTGCACCCAGAATGCCGCACCGCCGCCCGGGCGCGCCAGCACCTCGACGCCCTCGGGCGCCCCACCGGAGAGAGCCGCCGCGAAGGTGGCGCCGGAGTCCCGATCACCGGCGAGCCCGAGCCAGTCGCGCAGGTCACCGTCGGAGGGCGCATCGGCGGGCCGGCGGACGAGGTCGCGGAGGGCGCGGTTGGCGAGGAGGATGCGGCTGCCGGGCGTGTCCGGCGCCAGCAGCGCGGCCGGCACGGCCGAGGCGGTCAGCAGTCGGGCGAGGCCGGCCTCCGGCGCACTTTCCGCAGGGTGATCGTCCGTCCGGGGCGATGCCATGGCCTGTCCGCCGATCCGGGGCACGCGGCCCCTCCGGCCGCAAGGCATAGCCCCAACCGGGAGAACGGCAAAGCTGCGCCGGAGACGCTACTGGCGCACCCACATCACCCGGCCGATCCAAGCGATGTCGCTGACGTTGACGACCCGGTCCACATGGTCCGGGTTCAGCGAGGCGAGCTCGATGGTGCGTGCGGTCTTGCGCTTCAGTTCCTTGGCCAGCACCTCGCCGGCCACGAGCCGCACCACCACCCGGTCGCCCTTGCGGACCCCGGCGGTCGGCGAGACGATGAGCACGTCGCCGTCGCGGTAGAGGGGGGCCATCGAATCGCCCTGCACCTCCAGGGCGAAGGCGCGATCGTCGGCCAGGTCCGGAAACTCGATCTCCTCCCAGCCGGGACCGCCGGTGGGCATGCCCTCGTCGGTGAAGAGGCGCCCGGCGCCGGCCTGGGTCATGCCGATCAGCGGGATCATGGTGCGCGGCGGTCCATCGCGCGCTTCGATCAGACGGAGAAATTCGTCGAGGCTCGCCCCGGTGGCGGCCAGCACCTTTGAGACCGATTCGGTGGAGGGCCAGCGCTTGCGGCCATCGGGGCCGATGCGCTTCGAGCGATTGAAGCTCGTCGCGTCCAGCCCGGCCCGCCGAGCGAGACCGGACGCGGAGAATCCGTGACGTTCCGCTAGGCGGTCGATTGCGGTCCAAATCTGTTCATGAGACAGCATCGAAAGCTCAAAGCGTATTACGGGTAAGACGTCCAGCCTAGAGTTAGGAAAGTAGAACTATTCTACTCGGATGGCAATGGTGCGAAGGCTGCCGATTCAGCCGGTCGCTTCATCCCCGGGTCCTGGCAACTCATGATGTCAACTTAGTCCGTGAGGTTGCAGTTTCGGACGTCGCGGCGGCGTTTGATCGGCCCTGCGAAACCCGGTACGGAGCGGGCATGGCGCTCATCTACAAGATCTCCCCCCGGGCCCTCTGGCGCAGGGCCGAGGATATCGGCCGCTTCGAGGGCGCCCCGATCGACCGCACCGACGGCTACATCCATTTCTCCACCGCCGCTCAGGTGGGGGAGACCGCGGCCCGCCACTTCGCCGGCGTCGAGGACCTCGTTCTGGTCGCCGTGGAGGCCGAAGATCTCGGGCCGGCCCTGCGATACGAACCGTCGCGGGGGGGCGATCTGTTCCCGCACCTCTACGCCGTCCTAGACCTGAAGGCCGTCCGGTCCGTGACCGACCTGCCCCTCGGGGCCGACGGGCGCCACGTCTTCCCGAGCGATCTCGGCGCAGCCCCCCTCGCCGGCGCGGGCCCCCAAGCCGAAGGACGCCCGGCATGATCGGCGCCCTCTTCCCCCTGGCCAAGCCCCTGCTGCACCGCCTCGATGCCGAGACGGCGCACAATCTCACGCTGCGCGGCCTCGCCGCCCTGCCCCCGCGCCGGCCGCCGGCCGACGATGCACGCCTCGCCGTCGAGGCCCTGGGCCGCCGGTTTCCGAATCCGGTCGGTCTCGCGGCGGGCTTCGACAAGGGCGCCGAGGTGCCCGATGCCCTGCTCGGACTCGGCTTCGGCTTCGTCGAGGTCGGCGGCGTCGTTCCGAAGGCGCAGCCGGGCAATCCCCGCCCCCGGGTCTTCCGGCTTGAACAGGACCAAGCGGTCATCAACCGCTTCGGCCTGAACAGCGAGGGCCTCGAGGTGGTGCGAGGCCGCCTCGCCGCCCGCCAGGGCCGGCCGGGGCGCGTCGGCGTCAATATCGGTGCCAACAAGGATTCGACCAACCGCCTCGCCGACTACGTGACCTGCACCCGCGCCCTGGCGCCGCTGGTGGATTTCGTCACCGTCAACGTCTCCTCGCCGAACACCCCCGGCCTGCGGGACCTCCAGGGCGAAGCCTTCCTCGACGAGCTGCTCGCCCGGGTGGTCGAGGCCCGCGACACGACCCATCCGGCCACCGCCATCCTGCTGAAGATCGCGCCCGACATCACCCTCGACGCCCTCGACGCGATGACGGCCACCGCCCTGCGGCGCGGCGTCCAGGGTCTGGTCGTGTCCAACACTACCATCGCCCGGCCCGGGACCCTTCGCGAGGCGAGCCTCGCCCGCGAGACCGGCGGCCTCTCGGGCCGGCCGCTCTTCGCGGCGGCGACCCGTCTCCTCGCCGAGACCTATCTGCGGGTCGACGGAAAGCTTCCCCTGGTCGGCGTCGGCGGCATCGACTCGGCGGAGGCCGCCTGGACCAAGATCCGGGCCGGCGCCAGCCTGCTCCAACTCTATTCGAGCCTCGTCTATGCCGGTCCCGGGCTGATCCCGAAGATCAAGGTCGGGCTGGTGGAACGAATGAAGGCCGAGGGCATGCCCCAGCTCGCCCCCATGGTCGGGCGCGACGCCGCCGCCCTGGCAAAGCTGCCGGGCTGACGCCGCAGCGCCGGGCCAGCGCCCTTACGCTCTCTTCACGTCACCGGATCGCGCGACGGAGTGCCCCGCTTCCGGGGGGAACCCGGACCAGAGCGCGTCCCTCGCAGCATGGTGCTCAGCCATATCACCACACCGCGGGATCAAACACCGAGACGGCCAAGGTCGGGAATACCCCTGGGCCTAACGGTCCCACAGGCAACCGTTCCGGAGGTCGCTTGTTGAACAGCAATGTCGAGGAAACGCGATCCCGAAACATCGTGGGTGCTTGTGGTCGAGGACGATGACCTCGTCCGCATGATGGCGGTCGACATGCTGGAGGATGCCGGCTTCTCGGTGGTCGAGGCACGTCAAGCCGATGAAGCCTGGTTCATCCTTCACGAGCGTTCGGACATCGGCGTGCTCTTCACGGACGTCGATATGCCCGGGTCTATGTGCGGAGTGACCCTGGCCGAGCGCGTCCACAACGCCTGGCCCGACATCCGGCTCGTCGTGACCTCGGGACGCAACCGGTTCGCGAATCGGGACATGCCGGATCACGGGTTGTTCGTCGCCAAACCGTACAGCTCCTCCCAGGTCGTCGACGCCATCCACCACGCGGCCTGACGTCTGGATGGCGTTTATCAGAATGAGGATACCCGACCGAACGGCGCCCCTTCAGTCTCGGGTGATCTCCAGCAGCGGCGCCTCGGCCGTGAACACGACGCCGCGCGGGCGGTAATCGATCTCCGCCGTCCCTCCGATCTCCTGGGCCAGGGCGCGTTCGATCATGCGGGAGCCGAAGCCGGTCCGCGTCGGTCTCGAGACCCGGGGTCCACCGACCTCCTGCCACTGGAACCAGAGCCGGTCGGGACTGGACCCGTCCACGATATCCCAGCTCACGATCACCCGACCGTCGTCCCGCGAGAGGGAACCGTACTTGACGGAATTCGTCGCGAGTTCGTGGATGGCGAGCGCGAAGGCCAGGGCGACGCGCGGTGCGAGGCGCAGGATCGGTCCGCCGATCTTGAAGCGATGACCCTGCTCGACGCCGAACGGGTGCAGCGCCGCAATGACGACCTCCGTCAGAGTCGCCCAATCGCCACTGCCCCGGGCCAGCATTTCCGTCGCGGCCGACAAGGAACGTAGGCGGGACTCCATCGCGACCTGCGCCTCCTCCAAGGAAGCGGCACCCCGCAGCGTCTGGCGGGAGATGGATTGGACGGTCGCCAGGGTGTTCTGGATGCGGTGGTTGAGCTCGCCCGCAAGGAGGTCGCGGTGCTCTTCGGCCCGCTTGCGGTCCGTGATGTCCAGGCTGATCCCGGCGATGCTCAGAGGTGTGCCATCCGCGCGGTACGAGGCCTGGCCGCGAAACTGCAGCCAGCGTGTCTCGCCTCGCGGAGTGATGACACGGATCTCGACGTCGTAGTCCGAGTGGCCGGCAATCGCAGCGTCCCGGGCCGCGAGCTTCCTGGGGAGATCCTCCGGATGGATGGCCTTGAGCATCTCCTCGTAGGTCAGCGGTTCGTTCTGCGGGCGACCAAGGTTCTCCTTGAACCCATCCGACGAGACCAGGCGCATGACGCCGAGATCGAGCGTCCAGGCTCCGAGGCGTCCGGCCTTCAGGGTAAATCGGAGGCGCTCCTCGCTCTCGATGAGTTCGAGGGAGCGGCGGGCCGACTCCGCCTCCAGGGCGTCGCGGTCCTTCTGGAGGACGACAAGCCGCTCCTTTTCGAGGGTCACGTCATACTGCGAGGCGAAGAAGTAAGTCAGTTCGCCGTCGGGCGCGAAGACAGGCGAGACGAGGAGGCGGTTCCAGAAAGCGATGCCGTCCCTGCGGTGGTTCTTCAGGTCGATCTCGATGGTGACGCGCCGGTCGATGGCGTCCCTGACCCGCTTGACGTCCTCGGGGTTCGTCTCGGGGCCCTGCAGGAAACGGCAGTTGCGTCCGATGATCTCCGAGCGTTCGTAGCCGGTGAGCTTCACGAACGCGTCGTTCACGTACACGATGGGATTGTCGGGCAACCGCGGATCGGTGATCACCATCGGCATGCGCGTCGCGCGCACGGCAGCGGCGAAGGGATCGGAGCCGACGACGGAGCTGGTGATCTCGGCGTCGATGCGCGCGCCGTCTTCGGAGTCGTTCAAGTGTCGGCCGTCCCGGTGATCAGAAGCGTTCTAGTGAACGATCCTGATCAGGCCAGGGGTGTGATTGTCACACCGCCCATCGCCGCTGCGCGTTCGGTCCCGACGCTCGTGAACATCGGGAAGCGCGAGCCCAGCCGCCGATCTCGAAGACCTTCACGGGCATCAAGACCTGAACCTCGTCGGCGTTCGGTCTTCCGCTCCAACGACCGGCGAGATCTCGGGCTGCGCCTCAGCCGCTGAACAGCGACCGAGGCCTCCCACGGCGTTCGATTCCAGTAAGGCCAGAGTGGTGATCGGCGCCCCAAGAATGACGGTGGGATACCGTTAGCTGGCGAGACGCTGCGCCTGACGCTTGGCGGCATCGAAGGCCTGGAGGTCGAGCGCGAGGTTGATGATCTGCGTGCTCTTCAGGCGTGTGGGCTCGATGGCGCTGCCGATGCCATGCTGCAGGTAGACCTCTTCCACCTCCGGCGTCCGCATGGCGCCTCCCATGGTCCAGTTGGGAAAGGAGCGGCTCGGACTGTTGCGCGCATCCATGATGGTCGCCGTCGTGTGGCGCGGATCCCGTGCAATACGAGTATAAGTCGCGCTTACCTGCGCCTGCTCACCCTCCAGGATCTGGATGAACCAGGTCTTGTCGAAGATCAGGAACCCGGTGATCCCGTCTCGGCTGTTGTTGCGCTGTGAGGCTGTGACGATCTCCCGCAAATTCGTCAGCATCGCCCGGTCGTTGCCGAGGACGACGTTGCGGCTGTAATAAACAAGCTGGTGGATCATCGCAGTTTTTCGCTTCTGCCATCAGTCGTTGTATGAGTAGATCTTTTTCTCTCTCGACCAGATGGATTGATAACGTAGCCCGGTGAAGATCGTCTTTAATCTGATTTGCTTGTTTGGCAGCTAAGTTAATCAAATGACAAGGTAGGAATTTGCGAAGCCGCTCGATTTTTCACTCTGCCGGATCCTTTCGAGATCCCGTCGCCACGATCCGCATCATCGCATCCGGCAGGGGACGCTGAAGCTCCAGCGCAATCTCGGTCGGGGCCGCGAGCCAGGTGCTCCACGCCTCCGGCGTCGTCAGCAGCACCGGCATGGCCTTCGGGTGGACCGGGCCGACGATACCGTTGGCCTCGCAGGTCAGGAAGGAGAACAGGTGGTGCTCTTCCTCGATGCGGTCGGGGTTCTCGGCCTTCGTGCCGCGCACCCCCGTCCAGGGGCGCCAGATGCCGGCGAACGCAAACAGCGGCCGGTCCTCGCCGAGAGCGAACCAGGTCGGCGTCTTTCGCGGCTTGGTGTCGGCGTACTCGCTGAACGAGGAGACCGGTACCAAGCAGCGGTACTCCGGCTTCAGCCAGGGCCGCCAGTGCGGGCTCTTCACGTTGCGCACGTTGGTCACAGGATGCTCGCCGAACGACTTCGGGCCCGGGATGCCCCAGCGCAACATCTCCAGGACGCGTTCGCCGTCCTCGGTCACGCGCACGATGGGCGCGCGCTGATCGGGGAAGATGCCCGGCAGCGGCGGCAGGTTGCCGGTACGATCGACCGACACGCCGAAGGAAGCGCGGATCTCGGCCTGGGGCGTAACCAGGCTGTAGAGGTTGCACATGGCTCAGGTCCTCGACGGCAGCCCCGCGGGTTCAGGCCCACCCGTGGTGTCGAGCTTGGCCCGGCACGTCATGCCGTAGACGTTGGGGGTCCGGCTTCCAACCTCGCGCTGGAAGCGGCAGGTTTGCGTGAGGGCCAGGTACACGTCCAGCACCGAGGCATGCGCGCCGAAGCGCTGGCGCAGTCGCTCGATCACATAGGATCCGCGCCGTCCGCAGGGACTGCACAGGAGGACGATGCGTTCGGCGCGGACATCGCACAGGCGCTCCACGTCAGGTGCCCCGACCGGGTCCGGCACCGCGAACGTAGCCATAGGAGATCCGCCGTTCGGCCGTGGCCAGCTTCGCCTCCAAGCTCAGGATGTCCTCGATGGCCTGCAGCAGGGCCCGGCGGGCATCGCCACCGGCCGCTTCTGCGTAGGCCAGAGCGATCATCTCGGCCTCGCTCATGGACGCCATCTCGGCGATCTGCGTTGCGGTCATGGGTCTTGCCCCCCCTTCAGTACAAAGCAGGAACATTCTGGACGGGCGCGGGTCAAACGCTTTGTGGACGACCTGTGCAGACCGGGGACAGAGGGCAGAAACGCCTTGCCAGGGGGAGCGTCACGCTTCGCTTCGAAAAGCTGTCAAGCATAGCAAGAGACCCGCCGCGGCCAGGGCCAGGCGGGTCTCGAAGGCATATCCGTAGGGCTCGGCCTTTACAGGCTCAAGGAGGCGTTGGCCGAGCCGACGATGCTGCAGACGATGCCACCCGCGAAGGCAGCGATCATCGCGGTGGAGAAGCCTTTCAGCAGCATGGGAGTCTCCGTCGCGAGCCCAATCAGCAGCGGTTTCCGCCCGAGGTCTGGCCGTATTGCTGGGTGGGGAAGTTCTGCTGGTTGGCGTTGCCCTCGGCGGCCGAGCTCATCGGACAACCGAGATAGGCCGGAGGACGGCGCACATCGTTGACCGAGCCCGTGGTCTCGACGTCGTAGGGTGCGAACGACGTGTAGCGAGAGGGGCTGTCATAGGCCATGGCGGACGAGATCGGAGCAACGCCAAGGACAAGGGCGGTGGCGAGGGCGGCGATACGGGTCTTCATTAAAGCTTACGAGCTCCTTCACAGTACGAACCAATGTCTTAGTTCGTTTCTCTCTGTGTCTGAAACCAATATGGGGAGCCGTTTTCATTCTTGACGTGCCAGGGGACACGCACTGCACCGGATTAAAACTGAGCGTCGCAAATCCGGCCTCGGCTGGTCAGGCACGGGGCACCGAAGAGACATCCCAAGGCGTTGCATTTGATAGAGGTATACCAGAGACATTGCCTGAGCGGACGTTTCCGATCCAGGATCCAGGCTGCCCCACTTGGCCACCTGTGATCCGATCCGGGCTACGATCTCGCAAATGCCAACCCCATATCCCGGTCGAGAGCGGAGACGATGTCGTGTTCACAGTGAAGGGGATTGATCCGAGTGGCAGGGTGATGACCTTCGCCTGCGGCACGGACGAACAGGCGATGGAGAAGACGTGGGAGCTGCGGCGGCGAGGCTTTCGGGACGTCGTGGTCGTCGATCCCAAAGGCAAGGAGCTCGGCGATGGGGCGTTCGAGCGCTCCCTGGAGATCGACTGGGAATGAGCCGCGTGGCAGGCGGGTTACCCGGTGCGTGGCTCTAGCGCGTGCAGTCAGGCGCGACGCCACCGCATCGCGGCGAGCGTGCCCTCGATCTGCCCTCGCATTCATAGGTTCGCCATCGAACGCTCCCCCCGGCTGCCGAGGGCATGAAGGGTTGCCATGGGCTCGTTCCGATGCGCCTCGCCCCGGGCGATCACGTCATCGCGTACCTCGACCGTCTCCGCGGGCAACCCGTTCGTATGCCCTCCCCGTTCAGGCATCTCGGCTTTGGCCGCCGTCGGCACGACATGGAACGCCCGGGAGGCCTTTTGGCTTGCGCGGGAACGACCGGCTTCACGAGCCTCGATCAGTCGAACTGGTGGTCGAATGGTGCGGTCCCCCCGACAGTCAGCCCGTGCGCCGCCCCTGTTCGGCCTCTGCGCGCCAGGCATCGCACTCGCGCTCGGCCTGCGCCAGTCGGAGACGCAGGGCCTCGTTCGCGGCGTGCTGTTCACCCGCGTCGACCGCCAGCTCGACGCATTGGTCCTGAACCTCCGCGAGTTGCCGGCGCAGCTCCGCATTCTCGATGACCACGGCAAGGAAATCGGCGCTGCGCTGGTCGCTCATTCCGTCCCCTATCACACCCATCCTGGGGCGGCGGGTCTATCTCAGCTCGCTGAACGCCACCACCCGGGACAGCGCGGCCCCCGGCCGCGGATCCCTGCCGCGCGATGCACGATGGCCTCGTACCGATCCACGGACTCCCTCAGGAGATCGCCCAGGCGAGCACCAGCATGCCGCCGAGGAACATCCCATAGGTGGCCATCACGGCGACGACTTCGCGATGCTGCCGGAGGACGGAATGGGAAGCGAGGAGCATGACACGGGACCAGAAGCTGGAATGCCCCCTCTTCTGATCCAAGACCCCTCCTGAGGCGAGACCTTCGGCCTGCGGAACGAACGAGAAACATCGCTCGTGGTGCGGCGGTCACAAAGCCGCCGAACGACGGCCTTGCCCCTTGCTGAAGGGAGGCGCCAAGAGCTTTGCGGTCGAGGCCGGTATCAGAGCCGCGCTGGTGCTGCGAAGCGCTTCCCGAGATTGATCAAACGGATCCGGCAAGGGCTCGATATACGCCCAGCCCATGGCGTTGCGCCGCTCGATCAGATCCATCACCGCGTCGACGGCACGACGAAGACGCACCCGGGTCATCGTGGCTTCGCTGTCCAGGGCTGGGTTGAGCGCTTCGAAGACGAGGTCTTCCTTGAACGCGGTCTCGATGAGGATTTCCTCTATCTCATGACGAACAGGATCAAGGAATTCGATGCCATAGCCGTCCGCTTCTCGCCGGGCGATGCGACACGCACGGGGTAGGCTGCTCAAGCCGATCGCAAGATCGAAATTTGCCGGGATGGGCGCGTTCTTCGGCGTACGCACGAAGCTTCCGTGAGTGGAGATATCTGTGATGAGGCAAGGAATAGGGTTACTTGAGAGCGGAACGAAGATCCTCGCCTCCAGATTGCATTGCTGTCTTTTGAATCGCCGCCGATCGGGCATCTACTATACCATTTTGTTGCATTAATACATCAAACTCGAGCCAATATCCCGATTGCCGGGTTAACAAACAATGAAATTACCCGGGAAAAGAATTTTGTGTCTATGCGGAACTTCCTGTGAGACATTGGGTAGATGCAAATCTAGTACGGGCCCTGAAGAGATCACCTAAAGCTCTGCACCTGAACAAGGTATACCAGTGCCGACGCTGTTGCTCGGGTCGATCGGGATTCATGAGGCTGCGCTGGCCAAAGGCCGAACGGTCCCGGGTCGCGTTGTTCGTCGTGTCGCGATCGCCGGTGGTCAGGATCACGCGTGTGGTTCGTACGGTACCCAGAGCATCGTCGGCCCCACTCGCCGGACAGACGAAGCGCCCTGCCCCGTCACGCCAGGAGCCCTCCCCTCCGTCCCACCAGCGCCCATCCGTTAGATGGAAGACGCGCCGTCCATGCGGACGGGCGCAGACCTCGCAACGTCCCTTGGCTCGCTCGAAACGGATCACGGCCGAGAGATGCGGCCAGTCGGTGGGGTAGACGAAGCGGTGCTCGCGCCGGATCCGCTACGTCTGCCTCGCTGCGGGGGCGGGCCTGGAGGAACTCGCTGAAGAGCGTGTCCCGGCTGACCCCGAGGCGCGTGGCGATGGCCGCGATCGAGAGAGTCGATGGTGCGCATCATCTGGACGAGCGAGCGTCCAGACGACGAGCACGTCGGTGGGGCGGAGTGAGGCGAGGGCCGCCTCGAACTCGGGGCCCTTGATCCCGGCCTTATCGAACGTCTTCTCCTCGAGCAGGCACTCGCAGCCGGCTCGTGTCAGCGCATCACGCTGCAGGTCGAGGGTCGAGACGAGGGCATATCGGGATAGTGATTCCGGTACGTTTCATCCGCAATGGAAATCCAATCCTATATTTCCCGACAGAGATGGGGCGTCTCAAGGGTGCGTAGATTGGGCCCGGCAAGGGTAATCGGAAAACAATCGGATCTTCGACATCCCGGCCATTCGAGCGAATGTCTAGTGCTTTCTGGGGTTCATCATCGAGGTTCCATCGCAACCAATCACCCTGCGATCAGTTTCTTGTGATCAGCACCTCCGAACGCGTCTGCGCCGTTCCCGGCTGATCCAAGGACATCGACATGCGGGCTTTAAAGGCGATGACGATCGCCGCGCTGGTTCTGAACCCAGCCCTTGCACGCGCTCAAGGCGCATTGAGTCAGCCCACGCCCGATAGCAGCGGCGGAACCGGTAGACCTGCGAACCTATGCACGGAACTCGTTGCCTTCGTGAAACAGCCCGAGGCCGCGACAAAGGCCGCGGAGGCACCGCCACAGCTCGCTACGGCGGTGACGGCCAAGAAGAGTGACGATACGTCAGCGAAGCCCTCAGCTCCGGGCACGCCCCAGAACACCTCGGGTCAGAGCGGGCAGATCACGGCCTCCGGACCGGGTGCGGCTGGTCCCCAGGGTGAGGCGCAGAACAAGGCCGCTCCGGCAGGCTCCACGGCCACGGCATCGGGACCTGCGAAGGTCGCGTCTGCGACGGTCCCGGCTGCGCCCGCGGCTCCCAAACCTTCCGCCGAGAACGTGCAGCAGATCGAGAGCGCGGCGGGCACGAACGACATCCAGGGTTGCCGAGCCGCTGCTCAGACCATGCGGCGGGCCGGCGTCGTGATGCCAGGGCCACTCCTGGCTCTCGCCGCGATGGCACCCCGGCTCCTGGAAACCGCCCCTCGTCCCTGAGAACGCTCGACCCCCATCGCACGCGCACCGTCTCCTCGATCAGGGAGCCACTTTCACCACAGAGGATCACACTATGACGCGCCGCTCGACCACGCCCTGGCTGGTTCCCGCTCTCATCGGGTCTGCTGCTGCTCTTGGTGCATCCGCGCTGTTTGCGGTCGTGAGCGCCCGCGAAGCCGAGCGGCGCACGCCGCCCATCGGCGACTTCATGACCGTGGATGGTGTGCGCTTGCACTACATCGTCCGAGGCCACGGTCAGCCCTTGGTGCTGATCCACGGCAACGGTACGATGATCCAGGACTTCCTGGTCAGCGGGATCGTGGACGAACTCGCCAAGCGCTACCGGGTCATCATCTTCGACCGGCCGGGCTATGGCTACAGCAGCCGGCCCCGCGGGATCTGGACCCCGCGGGCTCATGCGACGTTGTACGAAAAGGCTCTGGAGCGGCTTGGCGTCTCGAACGCGGTGGTCCTTGGGCACTCCTGGGGCAGCCTTGTCGCCATCGCCCTGGCGCTGCAGGCGCCAAGCCTCGTGCGGAGTCTCGTCTTGGCTTCGGGCTACTACTACCCGACGCTGCGGGCCGATTTGATCCTGGCTTCACCCCCGGCGATCCCCGGCATCGGGGACGTCCTGCGCTACACCGTATCGCCACTCGTTGGTCGGGCTCTCATGCCGGGCATGATCAAGGGGATGTTCGCGCCGGCTCGTGTGCCGGAGCGGTTTGATCGGGAGTTCCCCAAAGAGATGATGCTGCGACCTCTGCAGCTCCGAGCTTCCGCTGAGGATGCTGCGTTGATGACCCCGGTGACGGTCGAACTGCAGGCGCACTACCGCGAACTCAAATTGCCCGTCGTCATCATCGCCGGGGCCGACGATCAGATCGCAGATGTCGGACGTCAATCCGAGCGATTGCACCACGCCTTGCCTCAGAGCGAATTCATCGTCGTCCCAGGCATGGGCCACATGATCCATCATCTCGCGCCAAAGCAGGTCGTTCAGGCCATCGACCGCGCGTTCGAGATGGCACGCGGCGACCGTGTGTAGTCAGAAAGGGCGGGACGAATTCGCATGGCACACTACATCGCAATCGAGAGAGCTACGGGCCGCGTCTACGGCGATACGGCACGCTTTGGTCAAGCCGGGAACGTGGCCTCCCCGGATGATGCGGTCTTTCTCTTTGACCGCCATCATGGCCGTGCGGCTCGCGGGTTTGGTCACGTCGGGCCAACGAGCACGGCGGCAAGCTATGACGTCTATGAGATCCAGCCGTCCGGCTCTCATGCTCCGACGGCCAGCGAGGCTGGAGCACATGCCCTCGTGAAGGACCACGGATCGTGGGTGGTCGCGCTCGTCAGCTACAATTCCTGACGAGCCTAGGACCGCGCAATCGATCTCGTCACGGAAAAGGCCAGAAACGCACTGGCTCCGACGGAAAGAGCTGCGATCACCAACAAATCGACGTCCGGCTCAAGCCACTTCAAGCCGGCCCCGATGTGCCAGGCATGAAGCCAGAAGCCGCTGATGGGAAGTGCAAGCACCGCTGTCGTCACAAGGTAGATGCGCCACCTGAACATCCGGCGAGCCTACGCCTGATCACGTGGAAGCGCTATTCCCGCAACATGTTACGCCTGTCCCACGCATGGCGAAGCCGGTCAGCGCGACAGGCGAGCAAGGCTCCCGCTCCCATCGGACCAACCGGCTTCAGTCGTACAGTATTGCGGCCGGCCGTGTCGGCCAGCAGCGTGATCGGCTCGGACCGAGGCAAACACCCCATCTCCGATCTGACAGATGCAGTTTCGGTCAAGGTGGTTAAAGCTTCCTTACCCGTCACCGGAAGACCGCGAACCGAAACGGTGGGCCTTCGCGTTTCAGGCCAGCCTGAAGGTCGGCTGACAGCCGCCTCGGCGACGTCTGATGTCGGAACGACCGCTGTTTCCCGACATCGTTGCCGTCCGGTGTGCGTATGACCCCATCGTGACGCGGGCCATCCGCATTCGACCCACCCCTGCCCTTCAACGTCCTTGAGGCGATGCTCGGAAGCAGGCGTTCGACACCCCATCCGGGATCGGAATCCTCGAACGCAGGAACCGCGCGGATGGCCGCCATCGGCCTTCCGACCATCGGGGAAGACAACGGGCGTACAGTTCGACGGCGTCTCATCTTGTCGCCTCCTGCCCCTCGCGACCGGGCCTGCGGAATTCCAGCGGGAAGTTGTTTAGGACGCGCCAGAGTTCGTAGCCGACCGTCACCGTCTCCATCTGGATCCAGCCGCGCACCTTGGCGCCCAGGGGAATGAACGCGACGTCCGGCCAGGCGATCTTGCCGGGTGCCGGCTCCACCAGGACCCGGAACAGGCCGTTCGGCTGAGCCGAGGGGTCGATCATCCGAACCTGCCCATCGAACAGGCCGTGGGCCACCGATGGCCAGCCGCTGAACTGAATGGCCGGCCAGCCCTCGAAGGCGAGGCGCACGGGCTGCCCGGGCCGGATCAGGGCCACGTCGCGGCCATCGACCATCAGTTCCACCACGCGCGTGGAGGCGTGCGGAGCTAGGGTGGCGAGGATGTCCCCGGCATTGACCAGGGTCGCTCCGGCCGCCGCATTGATATGCAGGATCCGCCCATCGCGTGGTGCGCGCACCAGCTGCGCCGCCTGACGGTTCGCCGTCACATCCAGGCGATTCAGCTTCCCCCTGACCTCGGCCAGCCGCACGCGGCGCTCCGCGACACGGATCTGCGCGGCCTCGAAGTTGCGCCGCGTCACGAAGCCCTTGTCCGCCGCCTCCCGGGTCTGGCTGACCTCGCTCTCGGCCACCCGCACCGCCTGTTCGGCGGCCGCGATCTCGGCCTCGATCTGCTCCCGCTCGGCCCCGAGCCGCTGAAGCAGGAAGGGGTCGTTGTCGGCCAGCCGTGCGATCGGATCGCCCGCCCGGACCCTTTGGCCATCCTCCACGTACCAGTGCTCGACCCGCCCTTGGACGAGGGCCGTGATCGTCTGCACGCGGTCGGCCGGGTTGGGCGCGATCACGCGGCCCGTTCCGGCCGAGGTCTGGACCCAGGGCACGGTGAGGAGGATCAGCGCCGCCAGGACGAGGCCGATACCGAGCATCCAGGCGAGCGCGAGGGCGGCACGGGGCGGGCGGATCGCGGTCAGCGTCGGGAAGTGATGCAGGTGTTCAGGCCGCGACAGCACGGGACGTCTCCTTGTCGTTGGCGCGGGCGAGCAGGCCCGCGGGATCCGCGAACCGGACCTGGTCGCGCCTGCAGAGCCAGAGATAGCCGTCGTAGGCCTGTGTCTCGGGACGTTGGGTGAAGTGCAGAACGGTCGTGCCCGCCTGGCGCAGGGCCACCAGAGCCGCCGCGACGTGTTCGGGCGCCACGAGGTCGTAGAGGGTACTCAGGATCAGGAGCTTGGGGGGCCGCGCCACCGCCGCGGCCAGCTTCAGGGCCATGATCTCGCGGGTCGAGAGCGGCCAGCCCGAGGACGAGAGCGGGGTGTCGAGGCCCTGCGGCAGGTGCAGGATGCGCTCCGACAGACCGAGGCGGTCGAGGCAATCCTGGGTCGTGGCTCCTCCCTGGTCGTCCGCGAGGGCGAGGTAGGCGCGGATCGTGGTCTCGACGAGCGTCGGACGGTCGAGAACCAGGATCTCGGAGCGCAGGCGGTACATCTCGAAGGAGGCGATGTCGGCCCCGCCGATCATCACCAACCCGCGCCGCGGCTGCACCGAGCGCTTGAGCAGCGCGGCCACCGCTTGCTCGACCTGCGCCTCCGCGGTGACGGCGATCTGCTCGCCGCTGCCGACGGCGAAGTCCAGGCGCCCGCCCTCGACCTCGACGTCGCGTAGGCGAAGGGAGCCGGTCGCCGGCACCGCCCCCGTCCGCGCGAAGTCGTTCTCCTGCTCGATGTCGTAGAACAGCGACAGTTCGTGCAGCGCGGCCACGAGGTCGTAGAAGCTCTCCAGGAAGGAGCCGAGCTGCGAGATGCCGTAGAACACTCCCGACAGGACGAGTTCGGCCGCCACGAGCTGCCCGATCGAGAGCTGGCCCTGCAGGATCAGCCATCCGCCCAGCGCCAGCAGGGCCGCGCTGGCAACGGCGTAGACCGTAAGGCAGCCGAGGGTCTGCGCGAAGGTGTGACCGAAGTGGCGGCGGTGCGCCCGCACATAGGCGGCCGTCACGGCTTCCGAGCGCTGCAGGGCGAAGTCGAGGTGGCGGCTGCTCTTGTAGAACCCGTTCGAGCCGCCCACGATCTCCAGCCAGCGGGCGGTGTCGTGCTTGGCGTGGCTGAGCCGCACACCCGAGCGGATCGCCGGGCCGGCCCAGACCAGCCACAGGAACAGCAGCGCGCCGACGAGGACCCCGTTAAAGGCCAGGAAGAAAGGGTGGTAGAAGCTCGTCAGGATCAGGCCGAGCGTCGATTGGAGGACGATGGCAAAGCCGCCGATCAGAAGGTGCGGCACCGCCCTCTGGACCGTCATGAGGTCGAAGAACCGATTGAACAGGTCGCCCCGCTGGGCGTCGTCGAAGAACGGATTGCGGGCGTGGACCGCGCGCAGGGTGATCTCCGCCACGATGCGGCCGAAGACGCGCCGCTCGAACAGCGCCATGAGGTAGACCCGGGCGGCGCTGAGCGCCGCCGCGATCGCCAGCAGGAGCAGGAGAAGTCCGGACAGCACGAACAGGGGCGCCGGCAGCGCGGTGTTCGCGACCGAATTGATCAGCAACTGGACCGAGATGGGCGTGGCAAGGCCCAGGAGGGCGATGGCGGCCCCGTAGACGACCGCCATCCAGACGTATCCGGCCTCCGGCTTCAGGAGGCGTCCGATCAGCTTGCAGGCCTTTGCCAAGGTCAGCGGTGTGTGCGGCGGCCCGATCATGGTTCACATCGTTCCAGGGTGGCGCACGCAGCCGCTCGCGATCCGCGGCCGGCCAGTGCTCGGATTTCGGATGAGGACGGCGCAGCCTTCGCCCCGGCTGCGCGTCCGCGCGGACTCGACCGATCCGCTCTGCAACGGGCGGTCGGCTGGGCGCCTGACGGGCGCCTCGCACTCCAGGCAGCCGCGGGAAAAGCGGTCCTGCCGGATGCAGGGCTATGCGGGGGTCTTGGAACGCGTGTGCGGCGGGCGCCCGCGTAGCGGTTCGCCAGAGCCTGTCGGCTTTGGCGAACCGAGGGGGTCTGGCCGGCGGCCCACGGGGTCAGCGTCGTCCACCGGCCCATGGGCCGGTGGCAGGGGCGTCAGCAGCGATAACCACCCGAGACCTGGCCGTACTGCTGGACCGGAAAGTTCTGCTGATTGGCGTTCCCTTCCTGAGCCGAACTCCGCCGGCAACCGTATGCGCTGTAGCCCTGATCTTTCGGCAGCGTGATCGCGCCGGTGACCAGACCGTCCCAGGTGGTGGGGGGAAGGGGGCGCTGCTGCGGACCGACCCGGTAGTCGGCCATCGCCACCGAGGTCGCCCCGGCGACACCGAGGGCGACCACGAACGTCGCAGCAAAGGTCTTCATCACGGCTTTCATGGCTCATCTCCATTGCTTGGGCTTGGGACACGCGAACCGGTGGGTTCGCGTGATTGGGCTGGGGCTCGAAGCGGCCTCTGTCCGCCGCATCGGTCCCGTGCTGCCACAACAGAGATTTGGATAAGCCCAGGCAATCAACAATGTCTCCGCCACAATGCAAAGCATTGCGTTTTCAAATGGAGCGATCACCGCCGCTTAAGATACGGCAGAAGTCATTGTATTCAAAATACCCACAAGCATACACTTCAGTCTTCATGTGCGATACGTCACACGGGAGCTGAATTCGGTCAATCTGCCCAGCGAGACTTTGTCCCAGCTTCTTGTACGGCGAATGAAGGCCTCGACATCAAAGGGATGCCGATGCCATCGCTCCCCTTCGATCTCGATCTTCTGCGCACCTTCGTGGCCATCGTCGACAATGGCAGCTTCACCCGCGCCGCCCGGCGCATGGAGCTGACCCAGTCGACGGTCTCCCTGCAGATCAAGCGGCTGGAGGAGGGCCTTGGACAACGCCTGTTCGACCGGGATGGTCGGGAATTGCAGTTGACGCCCGAAGGCGAGGTTCTGCTGACGTATGCGCGGCAGATGCTGAAGCTCGGGAGCGAGGTCCTTTCTCGCATCGTCGAACCGGATGTGCGGGGCGTGGTTCGGCTGGGCACACCCGAGGATTTCGCCACCGTGCACCTATCGGACATCCTGGCCCGCTTCGCGCGGGCCCACCCTCAGGTCGCGCTGGAGGTATGCTGCGACTTCACCGTGAACCTGCTCGACGATTTCTCGAAGGGCCGCTATGACCTGATGCTGTTCAAGCGCGAGCCCCAGGGGTCCGGCGGCGGCACGAAGGTCTGGCGGGAAATCCTCGACTGGGCCGCATCGCCCCGCCTCCTCACGGAAGCCAGCGATCCGGTGCCGCTCGTCCTTCCGCCTTCGCCCGACGTGTACCGCCGGCGCGCCTTGTCCGCGCTGGATGCGAGCGGACGCCCCTGGCGCGTGGTCTACACGAGCCAGAGCCTGGCGGACCTTCAAGCGGCGGTTCAGGCGGGACTCGGTGTCACCGTGCTGCCGACCGAGATGATCCCGGCGGGACTGGTCTCGGTCGGCAATCGCCTACGATTGCCGAAGCTGCCGGACACCGAGATCGTCCTTTACCGGGCGCCCGGCCCCCTCTCACCGGCTGCAGAACTCCTGTCGTCCACGATCATCGCTGCGCTGGAGCGGCACGCGACCTGCCAGGAAACAGTCGCTTTGTAGCGTCGCCGTTCCGGCAACACTGTCGTCCTGCGAACACCGCAGGTGGTCCGAGACGTCCCGAAACAGGGCTGCACCGTCTCGTCGATGGAAACCAAATCACCGTGTCCGGCGCTTTGCCGGCCATCTATGCCGCCCGCACCGTTGCGAGAAATTGACGGACCTGGGCGTTCAAGTGCTCGGACTGGCGTGACAGCTCGGAGGCGGCGCCCAGCACCTGGGCGGCGGCCGCGCCCGTCTCTTCGGCCGCGCCGGCTACCCCCGAAATGTTACTCGTGACTTCGCTCGTCCCCATCGCAGCCTGCGCGACGTTGCGCACGATTTCCTGGGTGGCGGCCCCCTGCTCCTCCACCGCCGCCGCGATCGTCGTTGCAACCCCGCTGATGTCCTGAATACGTGCGGTGATGCTGCCGATCGCCGAGACGGCGCGCTCTGTCGAGCCCTGGATCTGGGCGATGTGCCCGCCGATCTCCTGCGTGGCCCGCGCCGTCTGGTTGGCCAGCTCCTTGACCTCGGCGGCCACCACCGCGAAGCCCCGGCCCGCCTCGCCGGCCCGCGCCGCCTCGATGGTGGCGTTGAGCGCCAGCAGGTTGGTCTGCCCGGCGATCGAGGTGATCATCGTGACCACGTCGCCGATGCGCGCCACGGCCGTGTTGAGCTGCTGGACCAGCTCAGCCGTCTCGGCGGCCTCTCGAACCGCGCTCTGCGCCATCGTGGCGGACGTGCTGACCTGGCGGCCGATCTCCTGCACCGAGGAGCCRAGCTCCTCGGCCGCGGCCGCCACGGTGTTGACGTTGGAAGCGGCTTCTTCCGCCGCGGCAGCGACACTGGTCGTCTGGTTGGCGGTCTGGGTGGCGGTGCCGGCCATGCTCTGGGCGGTGGCCTGCAGCTCGGTGGCCGAACTCGTCACCATGCCGATCTGGTTGGCGGTCTGGGTGGCGGTGCCGGCCATGCTCTGGGCGGTGGCCTGCAGCTCGGTGGCCGAACTCGTCACCATGCCGAKGATGCCGCCCACCGCCCCTTCGAAGCTGTCGGCCATCGCCCGCATCGTCGCCTGGCGCTGCGCCTCCGCCCCCGCCCGCGCCTGGACCGTGTCCTCCTCAAGGGCCCGCATCCTGATCAGACCGTCCTTGAACACCTGGACGGCGTCCGCGATGGTGCCGATCTCGGTCCGGGCGCCCTGGTGCGGGATGGTCACGAAGAGGTCGCCGCCCGCCAGCGCCTGCATGGGCCGGACCACGGCGCGAATGCCGTGCGTGACGCCGCGGATGATCAGGAAGGCGGACAGCGCCGACATTGCGAGAGCCACCAACATAGCGGTGAGACCCAGGGTCTGGGTCTGCTCGAAGATGGCCATGCTGCGGGCCTGCGCCTGCGCGGCGCCGTCTTTGTTGAGGGCCGCGAGCTTCTCCAGGGTGTTCGACGCGGCGCGGCGAACCGACAGGCCCTTGCTCTCGTAGAGCTCGAAGGCTTGGGCTTTCTGTCCGCCGCGCGAGAGATCCAGGATGGCTTGGCGGATCGGCAGGAAGGCGGCCGCATCGCGCCGGTAGCTGTCGTAGAGAGCACGCTCCTCCGGCGAGGCGATCATCGGCTCGTAGATCGCCCGGCGATCGGCCAGCTTCTGGTCGAAACGCACGAGGTCCGCCTCGATCGAGGCCGTCAGCTTCGGGTCGGTGGCCTGATATGCGTAAGCACGACCGCGCTGATGCGGGCCGTGACCGTATCGATCTCGCCCAGGGCGCGGATGCTCGGAAGCCAGTTCGTTTCGACCTCCAGGCTCTGCGCGCGCATGCGCTGAGTGCTGAAGAGTGCCGAGAGGCCCAGGCCGACCACGAAGACGGTCAGGAGCGAGAAGGCCGCGATCAGACGGCGGCGGATGAAGAGATTTTGGACGGACACGACGAACTTCATCGGGTGCCGCCTGGAGCAAATCAACACGCGCGGCGAGCAGCCACAACGCATTGCGGATGCTTAAAATCTTGCGTTCACGAATGAATTGTTCTGAACCCCTGGTTGCACCAGCGAGAACCCATCAGAGCTTCTGGAAATCTCGCGATTTGTTGCAGCTCCGATATCAGTCCGAGGTCTCAGACCTTGCGCCGATCGAAATCTCAATCCTGTCGCAGGGCGAAACCCCGACTGGCGTCACGGATTTTGCGCCGTCGGCATGGGGCCGAATACGATCGGAGGGCTCCGGCCCAACGGCGATCTAATCCTTACAAATTGAATCATGTGGTTCACGAAGTCGCGAGCGACGCAGCGGATGATGGTGTCATGGCCATCGATCCCTTCACACCGCGCAATCTCGCCTCGGCCATCGCCTTCGGGGGTCTCGTGACGATGATGATCGCGCCGGAGCCGAGCTGGCATTCCGCCGGCATCGGCCTCGCCTGCCTCCTCGCGTTCGGCGGCCTGTCGCTCCTGCCTGCGCCGCGGTCCGAGTTACACGACTCGGGGTCTTCGACCGCCAAGCGCCGCGGCGGCCGGCCGAGGACGGACGACGCGCGCGAGGTCCCGGCCCGGGCGGAGCCGGCGTACAAGGCGCCGGAGCCGCCGGCATCGCGCGGTCTCACCGATCCCCATCCCGCCCTCTTCAAGGGGATGCGGACGCGCCGCAGCAGCGTCCTGTAGGATCCACCGGCCCGAGGGCGCTCAGGCGCCCGCGGTCTCGGGCCTTCCCCGGTCCGGCCCGTCGAGGAAGCGTCGGACAAGCAAACGCGCGAGGTCCCGGGGCGATTCCGGTGTCAGCACCGCGAGCTTGCGCGAAGTCGAGAGCGAAGCGAGGCCGTGCAGGGCAGCCCAGAGGGCCGCCACCGCCTGCCGGCGCTCGTCCGGGTCGGGGATCATGGGGGCCAGCACGCGGGCGACGAGGTCGGTCGTCTGGCCCAGGGCTTCGGCGTACCAGTCCGGGAAGGGGCTGTCGGGCGCGATCTGGTGCTCGAAGACGAGGCTCCAGACCTGGGGATCCGCGGCGACGAAGCCGAGATAGGCATCGGCGAGGGCCAGGGCCTTGTCGCGCGGTGCGGCGTCCGGCGTCACCGCGGATTCCAGGGCCGCGTGCAGGCGGGCGAGGGTGCGGGCATTGACCCGCATCATCACCGCATCGAGGTCGCCGACGGCATTGTAGATCGAGTTCGGCGCATACCCGATGGTGCTGGCCAGCCGCCGCATCCCGAGGCCGCGCAGGCCCTCCCGCCGGACGAGGTTCTCGGCGGCCTTCGTCACCAGCGCGAGGAACTCGTCGCGGTTGTGCTCGCCGCGCGGGCCCGTGCCCCGTTTCTCCACCCGTGCCATCCTGTTTCCCGCTCCGTGGATCCCGAGGTCGGGTCATCGTCCCCGTGCGGCACCGCACCGGCCGACTTCTCAGATTGCACGCCGTGCAATCGCGCCATTGAACCCCATCTGCGGCGGCGATATGTTTTGAACGTTGTTCAAATGACGCGTGGTTCACCATTTGACGCTATCGCCGCGTGCGGGCAGTCATGCGTCGTCCGAGGAGACTTCCATGTTTCGTACCTTGATGACGACGCGCCGCTTCGCACCCTTGTTCTGGTGCCAGTTCTTCTCGGCGTTCAACGACAACTTCCTCAAGAACGCGCTCGTATTCCTGATCCTGTTCAAGGTGGGCGGTGCGGGCGGTGGCAGCTCGCCGATGCTGGTCACCCTGGCGGGCGCGGTCTTCATCGGCCCCTTCTTCATCCTGTCGGGCCTCGGCGGACAGATGGCGGACCGCTACGACAAGGCGCTCATCGCCAAGCGGTTGAAATTCGCCGAGATCTTCGGTGCGGCGGCGGCGGCCCTGGGGTTCTGGCTGCACTCCGTGCCGGTGCTGTTCGTGGCGCTCGGCCTGTTCGGGACGATCGCGGCCCTGTTCGGGCCGATCAAGTACGGCATCCTGCCCGACCACCTGCGCCGGGACGAACTGACCGCCGGCAACGCCCTGGTCGAAGCGGCGACCTTCCTCGCCATCCTGCTCGGCACCATCGTGGCCGGCCTCGCCACCGCCATGGGCGGCGGCGCGCTGGCCTTCAGCACGATGATCATGGTGTTCGCCGTCCTGTGCTGGCTCTCGGCCCGGGCGATCCCGTCCACCGGCGAGGGCGCGCCGACCCTGCGGGTCGACCCCAACGTCGCCCGCTCCACCGGTGCCCTCCTGCGCGATCTCTGGAGCGACACCCGGCTGTGGCGCGGCTCGTTGATCGTGAGCTGGTTCTGGCTCGTGGGCGCCGTGGTGCTGTCGCTGCTCCCCGTCCTGGTGCGCCAGAGCCTCAACGGCTCCGAGACCGTGGTGACGACCCTGCTCGCCGTATTCTCCATCGGCATCGCGGTGGGCTCGGGGCTGGCCTCCTGGCTCGCCAGCGGTCGCATTGTGCTGCTCCCCACCCCCGTCGGCGCCCTGCTGATGGGCGCCTTCGGGCTCGATCTCGCCTGGACGGTGGCGCATCTCGGGCCCGTCTCCGGCGATCCCTCGGACGCCTGGGACTTCCTCACCACGGGGACGGGCCTGCGCGTCACCCTCGACCTGTTCGGCCTCGCCGTCGCCGGCGGCCTCTACATCGTGCCCTCCTTCGCCGCCGTGCAGGCCTGGACCGACAAGGACAAGCGGGCCCGCGTCATCGGCGCCGTCAACGTGCTCACGGCCGCCTTCATGGTGACGGGGGCGCTGGGCCTCGCCGCCCTCCAGGGCGCCGGCTGGTCGATGGCTGCGCTCCTGACCCTGCTCGGCGTGCTCAACCTCGTGGCGGGCGTGGTCATCCTGGCCGTCCTGCCGACGAGCCCGTTCCGCGACTTCCTCTCGATCCTGTTCCGGGCCTTCTACCGCCTGGAGGTGCGCGGCCTGGAGAACGTCGAGAAGGCCGGCCCGAACGCCATCATCGCCCTCAACCACGTCTCGTTCCTCGACGCGCCCCTCGCGCTCTCCCTCTTGGACCAGGAACCGGTCTTCGCCGTGGACCACGGCATCGCGCAGCGCTGGTGGGTGAAGCCGTTCCTGGCGATGACGAAGGCGATGCCCCTGGACCCGACACGGCCGCTGGCCACCCGCACCCTGATCAATGCGGTCAAGAGCGGCGAGACGCTGATCATCTTCCCCGAGGGGCGCCTCACGGTCACCGGCAGCTTGATGAAGGTCTATGACGGGGCCGGGCTCATCGCCGACAAGTCCGGGGCCATGGTGGTGCCGGTGAAGATCGACGGCCTGGAGAAGACGGTCTTCTCGCGCCTGTCGAAGAACCAGGTGAAGCGGCGCTGGTGGCCGAAGGTCACCGTCACGATCCTTTCGCCGGTCGCCCTTAGCGTGGACCCGGCCCTCAAGGGCAAGGCTCGCCGGCAGGCGGCGGGCGCCGCACTCTACGGAATCATGTCCGACCTCGTCTTCCGCACCACGGAGATCGACCGCGGCCTGATGCAGGCCCTCGTGGAGGCGGGCGACCGCCACGGCTGGCGCCGCACGGCCGTCGAGGATCCGACCGGATCGTTGAGCTTCTCCCGGCTGGTGATGGGCGCCAACATCCTCGGGCGGAAGCTGCAGGGGCTCGGCACCCCCGGCAAGCCCCTGGGCGTGATGTTGCCGAACGCCAACGGTGCGGCCGTGACCCTGTTCGCCCTGGCCTCAGCCGGGAGGGTTCCGGCCATGATCAACTTCTCGGCGGGCGCCGCCAACGTCCTGTCGGCCTGCAAAACTGCCGAGGTCGACACCATCCTGACCTCCCGCGCCTTCATCGAGAAGGGCCGCCTCGGCGCTCTCGTGGAGGCGATCCGGGGGGCCGTCACCCTCGTCTACCTCGAGGACATCCGGGCCGGCATCACGACGGGCGACAAGCTGCGTGGCTTCCTCTCCAAGCGGGCGCCCCTGGTGCCCCGGCGGGGCGACGACCCGGCCGCGATCCTGTTCACCTCAGGCTCGGAAGGCGCACCCAAGGGCGTGGTGCTCGCCAACCGCAACATGCTCGCCAACACCGCGCAGGTGGCCGCCCGGATCGATTTTGGGCCGAGCGACAAGGTGTTCAACGTGCTGCCGGTGTTCCACGCCTTCGGGCTGACGGCCGGCCTGGTGCTGCCCCTGGTCTCGGGCGTCCCGGTCTACCTCTATCCCTCGCCTCTGCACTACCGGATCGTGCCCGAGCTGATCTACGGCTCCAACGCCACCGTCCTGTTCGGCACCGACACCTTCCTGGTGGGCTATGCCAAGACCGCCCATTCCTACGACCTGCGCTCGCTGCGCTACGTCGTGGCCGGGGCCGAGGCGGTGAAGGAATCCACCCGCAAGACCTGGGGCGAGAAGTTCGGCCTGCGCATCCTGGAAGGTTACGGCGTCACCGAATGCGGCCCGGTGGTCGCGCTCAACACCCCGATGTTCAACCGCTTCGGCACCGTGGGCCGCCTCCTGCCCGGCCAGGATTGGCGGCTGGAGCCGGTGCCCGGCATCGCGGAGGGCGGACGTCTCGTCCTGCGCGGTCCCAACATCATGCTGGGCTACCTGCGGCCCGAGCGCCCCGGCAGCATCGAGGCGCCCCCCGAGGGCTGGTACGACACCGGCGACATCGTCGCCATCGACGCCCAGGGCTTCGTCACCATCAAGGGCCGGGCCAAACGCTTCGCCAAGATCGCCGGCGAGATGGTGTCGCTGGCCAGCGTCGAGGCCCTCGCGGCCGAGCTGTGGCCCGATACCCCGAGCGCCGTCGCCGCCGTGCCGGATGCCCGCAAGGGCGAGCGGCTGGTGCTGTTCACCGAACGCAAGGACGCGACCCGCGCCGCCTACCAGAGCTTCGCCAAGGGCAAGGGCGTGCCGGAGATCGCGATTCCCGCGGAGGTGGTGGTGCTGGAGCGGGTGCCCATGCTCGGGACCGGCAAAGTCGATCAGGTCAGCGTGGTCAAGCTCGCCCACGAGCGCGCGGCCGGCCAAGCGCCCGCCGCCGCCTGACGGATCCGCGGCGGCCGAAAGCCCCGCGGCGCCCCGAAACGACGCCGTATCGGCCCGCACACGACGGGTCGGAGCGCAGGGTCGCCGGCCCGGATCCCACGCGGACCGCGCGGTCCCGTGGGCCGGGCAGCGTCCCCATAGCCCGGCAAACGGCCGGTTGGACGTCTGTTTGGGACGCCGAGACAACAGATATGGACTCACAGACCAAGCAACCGACTCAACCCGGCGGCGGGATTGCTTATGCTGTTGCAGACGCTGCAGGACCCGACGAGCGGGTCGTGCAGGGGGACGGGATCACGGGCGCGCACGGCGCGCCGCGCTGGGTCCCGCGCAGATGGCAACAGGCGTGATGACCGCTGACATTCGCAAGCTCCGACCTCTCGGCGACGGGCCCGGCCCGACGAACGCGACGGCAGGGATCGGCGCTGTCGCACGCGCGGCCCTCCCCACCCACGGCAACACCCAGGATTCCCGGAGGAGACTCATCGTCGTGACGGAAAAGACCCATCCCGAAGCCTTCGGTCACACCCCACCCGCCGAAGAGAGCCACCTCGCGGATGGAACAGCGGATACCGATGTGACCGTCCTGACGGGCGAGACCGGGGACGCGGCACCGATCGTTCGCCGTCGCGGCCCCCTGGTCACGCGCTGGATCGGCTTCTCGGCCCAGCGCCGGCGGGCGCGGGAGCGATCGAACCGGCTCCAGGACCGGCATCACGAGGCCGGCGGCGCACGCTCCAACTCCTGATCCGTCCGGGTCAGGTCTCCGGCGAAACCCGTGGGCCGATGCCGAGCGCCCGCAGCGCGTCGGCCAGGCCGTCGACCTGCGCCGGGTCGTGTGCGGCCGAGAAGGCCACGCGCAGGCGGGCGGTGCCGGCCGGCACCGTGGGTGGCCGGATCGCGACGACGAGGAAGCCGCGCGTCTCCAGGGCGGCCGAGAGCGCGAGCGCCGCCTCCGCCGTCCCGACGTGGACGGGCACGATCGGGCTCGTCGCCTCGGGCAGTCCGAGGCGCGCCGTGAAGCGGCGGGCCAAGGCCAGGGGGCGGGCAGCCCGCTCGGGCTCCGCCTCGATGATCTCCAGCGCGCGCAGGGCGGTTGCGGCCGAGGCGGGCGGCAGGCCGGTGGTGTAGACGAAGCTGCGGGCCCGGCTGGTCATGAGGTCGACGACGTCGCGCGAGGCGCAGAGATAGCCGCCATACGAGCCCAGCGCCTTCGACAGCGTGCCCATCTCCAGGGGCGCGCGGGCCCCCGCCTCCACCACGCCGAGACCGTGCGCATCGTCCACCAGCGTCCAGGCATCGTGGGCGGCGGCAACCTCCAGGATGGCGTCGAGAGGCGCGCGGTCCCCATCCATGCTGAAGATCCGCTCGGTGAGGATCAGCGCGCGTCCGTGCCGGCCGCGGCGCGCCGCCAGGATGTCCCGCAGGTGGCCGACGTCGTTGTGGCGGAAGCGCAGCATCGTCGCGCCCGAGACTTGCGCCCCCGCGAACAGGCAGGAATGACCGAGGGCGTCCACGAGGACGAGGTCCCGGGCGCCGGCCAGGGCCGGCACGATGCCGAGATTGGCCATGTACCCGCTGCCGAAGACCAGGGCCGCGTCCTTGCCCTTGTGGGCGGCCAGCCGCGCCTCCAGGGCGGCGAGGACGGGATGATTGCCGGTGACGAGGCGGGAGGCGCCGGCGCCGGCGCCGTAGCGCGCCAGCGCCTCCTGTCCGGCGGCGATCACGCGGGGATCGTCGGAGAGCCCGAGATAGTCGTTGCACGAGAACGAGATCAGCGTCCGGCCGTCCCGGTGCGCGATCGGACCGGGTCCGCGCGCGGTGTCGATGAGGCGGCGGCGCAGGGCGCGCGCATCGAGGTCGTCCAGGGCCTGCCGGGCGAAAGCGTCGAGGCTGGACGGTGCGGAGTCGGAGGTGTCGGGCGGGGGCGGCGCGAGGGACATGCCCCCCGCATGGGGGCGAGCGGGGCGGCCTTGTCAAGGCGAACGGAGTCCATCCCCGCCACGCCCGGACATTCCTGAAGTCAAGACAAGATGGGCCGCGTGGGCAGTTAACCGCTTCGCAATGCGAAGCTGCGTAGTTTCATCGCCAAGGGGCGCCCAAACCTTGGCGTTCCGGCCCATTCCCGGAGGGTCGTGCCCAGGCACGGGCCCTCCCCTGACGGAGCACACCGACCCATGGCCCTCGATCTCGGCATGCCGATCCTCGTCGTCGACGATTATCAGACGATGGTCCGTATCATCCGCAACCTCCTCAAGCAGCTGGGCTTCGAAGAGGTCGACGACGCCTCCGACGGAACCGCCGCCCTGGCTCGCCTCAAGAACCGCAAGTACGGCCTCGTCATCTCCGACTGGAACATGGAGCCCATGACGGGCTACGAGCTGCTGCGCCACGTCCGGGCCGACGAGGCCCTGCGCACCACCCCGTTCATCATGGTCACCGCCGAGTCGAAGACCGAGAACGTCATCGCCGCCAAGAAGGCCGGCGTGAACAACTACATCGTCAAGCCGTTCAACGCCGCCACCCTGAAGAGCAAGATCGAAGCCGTCTGCGGCGCCTGATCGATTCGAGACATAGCCCAGGAACACCGAATCGAGGAGCCGGGAGCCCATGGCACTCGCCAAGCAGGCGCGGAACGTGAATCCCGCGTCGGATAAGCCGTCCTTGATCCGTGAGTTGGTCGAGATCGCGGACTACATCGCCCATCTGCGCAACGAGATCGCCGCGCTGCGGGCCAACGAGCTCACCCGGGATCGCCTGCCGATGGCGCACGAGGAGCTCGGCAGCGTGGTGGCCGCCACCGCGGGCGCCACGAATTCCATCATGAACACGGCCGAGGAGATCCTCGGCCTGCCGGACGACAAGAACTACCGCGCCACCGTCGAGGCGCGCATGAACGACATCTTCGAGGCCTGCACCTTCCAGGACATCACCGGGCAGCGCATCGCCAAGGTCGTGGAGGCCCTGCGCCAGCTCGAGAGTCGGCTCTCGCGCTTCGCCAGCGCCGTCAAGGCCAAGGACGAGGGCGGCATCGACCCGGAGGAGGTGGAGCGCCGGGTCCGCAAGGAACTCCTCATCCTCAACGGTCCGCAGCTCCACGGCCCGGCCGTCGCCCAGGACGAGATCGACGCCCTCTTCGCCTGATCACCAGACCAGGCGCTCGATCACCGCGTCGGGCCGGACCGCCTGACGATCGAGCCAGTCCGCAATGTCCCCGAGCGTCGCATGCGCCGTCGAGACGCCGAGCTCCTCGGCGTGGATGCCGCGCGCCACCAGCAGGCTGGGGATTCCGAAGGCCGTCGCCCCGGCGATGTCGGTGCGCAGCGCATCGCCGATGGCGAGCACCCGGGCGGGCTCCGGCGGCGCCCGGTCGTCGAGACTGCCTGCGAGCGCGAGCGCCGCCTCGTAGACGGGGCGATGGGGCTTGCCGGCATAGGTCACCGCGCCGCCGAGGGCCGCGTAGGCCTCCGCGATCAGCCCCGCGCAGGGAATGAGCTCGCCCCGGCGCTCGACCACGAGGTCGGGATTGGCGCAGATCATCGGCACGTCCCGGGCCCGCATCGCCTCCAGCGTCCCGCGGTAATCCTCGGCGGTCTCGCAGGTATCGTCGAACAGGCCGGTGCAGATGACGCGCTCGGCCTGCGCCACGTCGACCAGGGTCACGTCGAGGCCGTTGAAGATCGTGGCATCGCGCTCCGGTCCGAGATGATACAGGCGCTCGCCCGGGTGGGCGGCGACCAGGCTGCGCGTCAGGTCGCCCGAGGTCAGGATCGCGTCGTAGGCGCCCCGGGGCACGCCGAATCCGTCGAGGATCGCCTGTACCCCGGCCCAGGGACGCGGCGCGTTCGAGACCAGGATCACCCGGCGGGGCCGCCCGCTCTCCGGAAGGGCGCGAAATCGCGTCAGGGCGTCGCCGGCTCCCGGATGCGCGTTGGTGCCGTCGTGCAGCACGCCCCAGACGTCGCACAGGATGAGATCGTAGCCCGCGGCGATCGTCGCGAAGCCGTCCAGGGTCGGAACGGGCCGGGACGGGCCGGGACGGGCGGGCGTATCGGGCATGCGGCGGGCCTCGAGCTGACGGGCGGGCGTTTCGGGGAGCGCCGCCCGGTTAGGCGGGACCTCCGGGAAAAGCAACGCCGCGCGGGTCTCAGCCGGCCCGGCGCAGGAAGTCGCGGAACGGGCGGCGCTGGGGCGGCGGCTCCGGATCCTCGCTCGGCGGAGTCGGCTCGGACGAGGCCGGGGCCGCCTGGAGCACCTCGGCGCGCACCACCCGGGCCGGCGCGAACACGCTGCCCTGCGCCAGGGGCACATCGAGCTCGATGAGGTCGGGCACATCGGTCTCGCGCTCCACGCCCTCGGCGACGAGGCGGATGCCGGTCCGCGCCAGGGAAGCTACGAGGTCCTCGAGGGCGATGTCGGGCATGGCCTGGCGCGAATCCGGGCGCAGCAGCAGGTCGGCCGGGACCTTCACCTGTGCGACCCCGCGATCCGCGAGGGCCAGGGGATCGAGGCGCAGGTCGAGGGGGCGGTCCAGGATGAAGCCGATGCGTCCGCGCAGGTCGGCCAGGGCGCCGGCCTGCTCCGCGTCGAGGTTGCGCCAGCTTGCCTGCGGCAGGGCCAGCATGACCCGTCCCGACAGGTCCGGCGCTCCTTCGACGAGGCGCCCGAGCGAGCGCAGGAAGCCCGGCTCGAACAGGGAGCGCGGCGACAGGCCGTAGGCCACCGCCGCCTGGCTGCCCCGCCCGGCGAGGTGCTGGGCGATGGTGGCGACCCGCTGGAGCATGCGGCGGTCGAGGTCGGTGGTGCGCCCGTGGCGCTCCAGCACCGGCACGAACGCCTCCGGCATCAGGGTCTCGCCGGCCAGGCGCAGGCGTGCCATCGCCTCGTAGGACACCACCTTGCGCTGGGGCAGGGACACGATGGGCTGGAGGTGGACCTCCAGGCCGGCGGCGTCGAAGGCGGCGATCAGGGCCGCGTCGCGCGCGGGGTCGCGCACCGGGGCCTCGGCCCGGCCGAGGGCCCGCGGCGTCCAGGGCGCGACCAGCGGCGGATCGGTGCGCCGGAGAGGCGGCGCGTCGAAGCGCGGCTCGGGGCGAATTTCAGGCTCCGGAGCGATGACCCGCGGCACGGGGTGGAGCGGAGGAGCGACGGGCGGAACGACGGGGGCGGGCACGGCCTTGAGGCCGGCGATCTCGCCGTCCTGCGCCGCCACCACGGCCGCGAGTTCCCGCACGATGCCGCTGAGGAGACCGATCTCGGCCGTGACCTCCTCGATGCCGGCGCTGAGGTCGCGGGGATCCGGGCCGGGGGCGCTCGCGGGAAGCCCCGCATCGACGGCCCGGACCTGCTGCTCGGCCAGGGCGCGGGTCACCGTCTCCAGCCGGACCAGCCGCTGCGACAGCACGTCCACCTCGCCCGACAGCTTCTCGCACCGGGCGGTCAGCGTGCCCGCGCGGCGATGGGCGACGAGGGCCGCCACGAGCCCGAGGCCCGCGAGCCCGAGGCTCGCCCCGAGCGGGGAGAAGACCGCGAGCGGCCCGAGAAGGCAGAGCCCGAGCAGACCGAGGGCCCACAGGCTCGTACGCCGGCCGATGATCCGGGCCATCGGAGTCTTCGATCCTCGATACGACAGGGAAATACGGGTGCCGGTCCGACCTCGGCCGGTCCGGCGTTCTTTTGTTGCCGAGACGCTCCCGGCCCACAAGCCACCGGACGGCCCCGCAAACGGATTTTCCCGAACTGTGTCCTGTGCTTCCGGGACGTCCCACGCGGCGCGCGCCGGACCGCTTGCATCGGCGTCGCGAGGCGCCACAATGCGCCCCGCGGAACGAGAAGCCCGGAGCGAACCTCATGGACGCGACGCCATCGGACCTCCTGATGCAGGTGGAGGGCATGACCTGCGACGGCTGCGCCGCGGCGGTGTGCCGGGCCATCCAGCGCCTCGACCCCGAGGCCAAGGTCGCGGTCGACCTCGATCACGGACGCGTCGCGGTGACGACCACCGCTCAGGCCCTGAGCATCGCGGAGGCGCTGAACGAGGCCGGATACACAGCGAGTGCCATGACGGGCTGACACAGGTCTGATCCCAAACAAATTTTTGCCTGCAAATTCAAAATTTCCGACGCGCTTTTGCTTGTCCCTTCACGCAAACTGATGCGATCGATGATGCGTGGCCGCTCGGCCGATCCGCACGGCCCAACGTCGGCGGATCCGGTCCTGGCGGCGAACGACGAACGCCAGCGGACGGAATGCGGCCTTGCCGGACCCGATCGCGCAAGAACAATCCGGGAGAAACGCACCAATGCCCTCAGATATCGAGATCGCGCGCGCGGCCACGCTTCAACCGATCACCGAGGTCGCCGCCAAGATCGGCATCCCGGACGACGCGCTGCATCACTACGGCAAGCATATCGCCAAGATCGATCACGCCTTCATCAAGTCGCTCGAGACCAAGTCCGAGGGTAAGCTCGTCCTCGTGACGGCGATCAGCCCGACGCCGGCCGGCGAGGGCAAGACCACCACCACGGTCGGCCTCGGCGATGCGCTCAACCGCATCGGCCAGAAGACCGTGATGTGCCTGCGCGAGCCCTCGCTGGGGCCCTGCTTCGGCATGAAGGGCGGCGCGGCCGGCGGCGGCAAGGCCCAGGTCGTGCCGATGGAGCAGATCAACCTGCACTTCACCGGCGACTTCCACGCCATCACCTCCGCACACAGCTTGGCGGCCGCCCTCATCGACAATCACGTCTACTGGGCCAACGAGCTCAACATCGACGTGCGCCGCATCCACTGGCGCCGCGTGGTCGACATGAACGACAGGGCCCTGCGCGCCATCACCCAGTCCCTCGGCGGCGTCGCCAACGGCTTCCCCCGCGAGGACGGCTTCGACATCACCGTGGCCTCCGAGGTGATGGCGGTGTTCTGCCTCGCCAAGGACCTGGACGACCTCGAGGCGCGCCTCGGCCGCATCGTCATTGCCGAGACCCGCGACCGCAAGCCGGTGACGCTCAAGGACGTCAAGGCCACGGGCGCCATGACGGTGCTCCTGAAGGACGCCCTGCAGCCCAACCTCGTGCAGACCCTGGAGGGCAACCCGGCCCTGATCCACGGCGGCCCCTTCGCCAACATCGCCCATGGCTGCAACTCGGTGATCGCCACCCGCGCGGGCCTCAAGCTCGGCGACTACGTGGTCACGGAGGCCGGCTTCGGCGCCGATCTCGGTGCGGAGAAGTTCATCGACATCAAGTGTCGCCAGGCCGGCCTGAAGCCCTCCGCAGTGGTCATCGTCGCCACCGTGCGCGCTCTCAAGATGCATGGCGGCGTCTCCAAGAAGGAGCTCGGCTCCGAGAACCTCGAGGCCCTGGAGAAGGGCTTCGCCAACCTGGCGCGCCACGTCGCCAACGTGCGCAGCTTCGGCCTGCCCGTCGTCGTGGGTGTCAACCACTTCTACGCCGACACCGATGCGGAGCACGCCAAGCTGAAGACGCTGTGCCGGGACCAGCTCCAGGTCGAGGCCATCACCTGCAAGCACTGGGCGGAGGGCGGTGCCGGCGCCGAGGAGCTCGCCCACGCCGTGGTCAAGCTCGCCAACGGCGAGCAGAAGCCCCTGAGCTACGTCTACGAGACCGAGACCAAGCTCACCGACAAGATCCTCGCCATCGCCACCAAGCTCTACGGCGCCGGCGACATCCAGGTGGAGTCGAAGGCCGCCACCAAGCTCGCCCAGTTCGAAAAGGACGGCTACGGCCACCTGCCCGTCTGCATGGCCAAGACGCAGTACTCGTTCTCCACCGACCCGAGCCTGATGGGCGCGCCCTCGGGCCACCTCATCGCGGTGCGCGACGTGCGCCTCTCGGCGGGCGCGGGCTTCGTCGTGGTGATCTGCGGTGAGATCATGACCATGCCGGGCCTGCCCAAGATCCCGGCCTCGGAGGGCATCCACCTCGACGCCAACGGGCAGATCGAGGGGCTGTTCTAGCCCGCACGAACCCGCCCCCCGCGTCGGGCGGGGGGCGGGTCGGCGCCGCGGTGCCACGTGATCCGGTCGGCGACCCGTGCTAGCCAGGGTCGCATGATCCGCCCTACCCGCCAGTCCCCCTCGTGATCCCCTGGGTCGTCCTCGGCACCGCGCCCGTGCCGGGCGGGTCGGACTCCCTGCGCCTGCTGCAGCGGGGCACCGAATTCTCGATCCAGCTCGGCCACAACGAGCTGATGAACAGCCGGCTCAGCGGCTCCGAGGAGGCGCTGGCGACCCTGACCGCCGCGCGGCTCGGGCTCCGGACGAATGCCTGCTGGCTGATCGGCGGCTACGGCATGGGCTTCACCCTCCGGGCCGCCCTCGACGCCCTGCCCGCGGAGGCCCGGATCGTGCTGGCCGAGCTCGTGCCGGCAGTTCTGGACTGGGGCCGCGGCCCCCTGGCGGGCCTCTCGTCCGAGGCGCTGTCGGACCCGCGCGCCGAGGCGCGGGTGGCGGACGTCGCCGCGGTGATCCGCGCAGGGCGCGGGGCCTACGACGCGATCCTCCTCGATGTCGACAACGGCCCGGACGGGCTGACGCGCCGCGCCAACGACCAGCTCTACGACGCCGCGGGCCTCGCCGCCGCACGGGCCGCCCTGCGCCCCGGCGGGGTTCTGGCCGTGTGGTCGGCCCATCCCGATCCAGCCTTCACCCAGCGACTGGCGCGGGGCGGCTTCCGGGTGGAGGCGGTCGGCGTGCGGGCCGGGCGCTCGCGCGGGGCGCGCCACACCATCTGGCTCGCCGAGCGACCGGCCCGGTGACGGGAGCTCAGGCCGAGGCACTCCGGCGCTCGCGCTGCCGGCTGAGGCGGGTCGCGCCGTAGATCGCGGCGAGCTGGCGCCGGGCAGCCTTGACGGGGGCTTCGTTCCGCTCGGCGCAGGCGGCCCTGATGATGCGCAGGGCATCGGCCACGGAACGCTCGAGGCGCGCTTCGGCCGGCCGGCTCAGCGGGCGGGTGGTCTCGGTCCGGTCCATGCTGGGCCCCTCGTCGGCGAGCCCGTCCTCTCCCGGGGCGGGTCCCGGCGGCGACCATCGGCAGAGGGCGGGGCGGCAACAAGGCAGCGTGGCCGTAAGCGCGGGCGCAGGTCGGCGTCAGGCGACGGAATGCCCCCGGACCTCAGTCCCGGCCCTGGCCCTCGTTGAACTTGTCGCGACAGGTATAGCCGACGAAGCACTTGGGATCGTCCCGGGTTGTCTCCCAGGACGGCAGGGTGGTTTCCGGCAGCGGGCAGAACCCGCCGTCGCGCACGAAGCGCGCGTAGGTCGCCGGCCCCGTACTCATCACGACGGCGCCGGCCCGGGCCACCAGGGCCGCGGCTTCGGCGCAGGTCATCGCGCGGGTGTCGGGACGGGCCTGGGCATCGGTCTGGGCCAGGGCCGCGCCCGGCAGGAGAGCCGTGCAGGCGAGGAGGACGGACAGGCTCCGCCGCGAAAGATCCATCATGGTGCCCCCTGGCCGAACCCGGGCGGGGGGAACTCGTCCGGGCGGCGTCATACCGGCCACGATACCTCCCGGACCCCGTGCGGCAAAGCCGGACTCACGCCGCCGTGAGGGCGAGGGTGAAATCCACCGCCTCGGTGACGCCCTCCTGCCACAGGGAGACGGGGGTCGGCCGGGCGAGATGCAGGGCGCCGTCCGCCTCGCCGCCGGTGATGCGCAGGTCCGCGCCGACCTTGGCGGCGAGGCCCCGCATGGGCCGGTTCCAGGCAAGGCAGCGCACGTGCAGGTCGCGCACGCCGCGGTTGCGGGCCGCGGCGGCGATCCGCCGGAACAGGGCTTGGCCGAGGCCATGGCGGCGATAAGCCTTCTCCACCGCGAAGGCGGCCTCCGCCTCGGTCCCGAGGACGAAACCGGGCGGCGGCGCGGAGGTGGGACGCAACTCGCCGAGCCCCCGCAGGGTGCCGTCGACGAAGCAGCCGAACATCAGGCCCTCGGCGCTCAGGGCGTTGCGCGCATAGGTGAGCGCGGCCGCGTCGCTCAGCGCGCCCATGAAGCGGTTGGCCCGGGTCTCCGGGTCGAGCCGCAGGAAGTAGGATTCCACCGCCGGGCCATCGTTGGGCCACAGGCGGCGGAGGATCGGTTGAAGGGTCGGATGCGTATCGGGCATCGGGTGCCGGTCTCCGGTTTCGGGGCGCGCAGGACGTGCCGGTTCCGGGCGTAGCCTCCCTCAAGGCGGATCAGATCTGGCATCGCTGCCACATTTGTGCAATGCAGCAAAGCGACCGGCTGCCGCGCGTCCGGCGCCGGAACCGGATCCGGGGCTTGATCCCGCGGGGTGGCCGCGTCAGACCGGCAGATCCACCGGCCGCCCGATCCCCTTCCTCCGCGAACAGGTCGCCCACACCGTGAACGCCCCCTCCTCCTCGGGCCTCGCGCCGTCGAGCCAGGCCAAGGCCGGCGCCGTGTCCCCCGGTCCGGTCTCCGACCGCTACGAAGCCCTGGTCCGCACCGCGGCCATCGAGCGCGACCCGGCGCAGATCCACTTGGTGCGCGCCCTCGACCGCCTGGTGCTGGAGCTCGGCCGCCGCAAGCGCGCCCGCAAGGGCAGCGCGCTCGGCTGGCTGTTCGGCCGCCGGGACGATGCCGCGACGACGCCCAAGGGGCTCTACATCTGGGGCTCGGTGGGACGGGGCAAGACCATGCTGATGGACCTCTTCCACGAGGCCGCCCCCGAACCGAAGCGCCGGGTGCACTTCCACGGCTTCCTCGCCGACGCGCACGAGCGCATCCACGCCCATCGCCAGGCCCTGAAGGCTGGCACCGCCAAGGGCGACGACCCGATCCCGGTGGTGGCCGATGCCCTGGCCGACGAGGCGACGCTGCTCTGCTTCGACGAGTTCACCGTCACCGACATCGCCGACGCGATGATCCTCGGCCGCCTGTTCGGCGCCCTGTTCAAGCGCGGCGTCACGGTGGTGGCGACCTCCAACGTCGAGCCCGACCGGCTCTACGAGGGCGGCCTGAACCGCGCCCTGTTCCTGCCCTTCGTCGCCGAACTGCAGGATCGGGTGGAGGTGCTGCGCCTCGATTCCCGCACCGATTTCCGGCTGGAGAAGCTCGGGGGCGCCTCGGTCTATCACGTGCCCGCGGACGGCACGGCGGCGGCGGCCCTGGCGGCTGCGTTCAAGGGCCTCACCGGCAAGGCCAAGGGCCGGCCCGCGACCCTGCGGGTGAAGGGGCACGATGTGCCGGTACCCGAGGAGACCGGCGGCGTTGCCCGCTTCGGCTTCGCCGACCTCTGCGCCCAGCCGCTCGGCGCCTCCGACTACATGGCGGTGGCCCGCGCCTTCCACACGGTGATCGTCTCGGACATCCCCGTGATGGGGCCGGACAACCGCAACGAGGCCAAGCGCTTCATCACCCTGGTGGACACCCTCTACGACGCTCACGTGAAGCTCGTCGCCTCGGCAGCGGCCGAGCCCCAGGCCCTCTACACCGCCACCGAGGGGCGCGAGGCCTTCGAATTCGACCGCACGGTCTCCCGCCTGATCGAGATGCGCTCCTCGGAATACCTCGCCCTGCCGCACGGGGCCGGCGATTCCGGCGCGAGCGGGTCGAGCGCCGGCCTGGTCGAGACCTGAACCGCGAGACGCGAGAGCCGGGAGGGCCGACCGTCACCGGTTGGGATTTGCGTGGAAGCCGGCAAAAGCAACGTGCGACCCGGCGATCCGGACCACCCGTCCGGCTTCGCCCCGTGCGCAACGGCACATGGAGGCCGCATCGCCCGTCCGGGGACGGATGACGGGGCCAGCCTCCGGTTGCGCCGCAACAGCCCGGACGTTTAATTGGATTCATTCCGAGGTGCGGGGCGTGGGGGCTTCGTGCGCTGCGACGGCTCTCCCGATCGGAGAGGCCGGATCCGCCGCCGCATCTCAGGACCTTTCGATGTGGACGGCGACGCCACGTCGACCGTGCCAACGCCCGACATGTGACCCCGACGGCTTCCCGCCGGTTGATGGATTGGCGTGACGCCGATCCCGACCGGCCCGTGGCCTGATCCATGACAGGATACACCGATGATCAAACTGACCGTGAACGGAGCTGAACGCAGCTTCGACGGCGATCCCGACATGCCGCTGCTGTGGTACCTGCGCGACGAGGTCGGGCTCACCGGAACCAAGTTCGGCTGTGGGCAGGCCCTCTGCGGCGCCTGCACCATCCATGTGGGCGGAACGGCCGTGCGCGGCTGCGTCACCCCCGTCTCGGCCGCCGAGGGGCAGGCCGTCGTCACCATTGAGGGCCTGTCCCCCGACGGCAACCATCCGGTTCAGGTTGCCTGGCGCGACCTCAACGTGGCGCAGTGCGGCTACTGCCAGTGCGGGCAGATGATGCAGGCCGCCTCCCTCCTCACCGAGACCCCGAAGCCCACCGACGCGCAGATCGACGAGGCCATGAGCGGGAACCTGTGCCGTTGCGGCACCTACCCCCGCATCCGCGCCGCGATCCACCAGGCCGCGGGCCAGAAGCCCGCCGTGAACAAGGGAGAGCGCCTGTGATCCACGAAGCTCAAACCATGGCGGCCCGCGCCACCGCGCCGGCCGACGTTGCACCCGTGGAGACCGTGCCCGGTCCGAGCGCCCTCGCCAATGTCAGCCGCCGCGCGATGCTCGGCGGCATGGGCGCCCTGGTGCTCGCCCTGTCCTGGCGTGACCCGGCCCAGGCCGAGGACAAGAAGGACGAGCCCAAGAAATACGGCGCCGATGCCATGCCGCATGGCTGGCAGGACGACCCGAAGGTCTTCGTCGCCATCGCGTCCGACGGCACCGTGACGGTGACCTGCCATCGCTCCGAGATGGGCCAGGGCGTGCGCACCTCGATCGCCCTGGTGGTGGCCGACGAGCTCGAGGCCGACTGGTCCAAGGTGAAGGTCGCCCAGGCCTGGGGTGACGAGGCCCGCTTCGGCAACCAGGACACCGACGGCTCGCGCTCGCTCCGCCACTTCTTCCCGCACCTGCGCCATGCCGGTGCCGCGGCCCGCGCCATGCTGGTCCAGGCCGCCGCCAAGCAGTGGGGCGTGCCGGCGAGCGAGGTGAAGGCCGAGAACTCGATCGTCACCCACGCCAAGTCGAAGCGCAGCCTCGGTTACGGCGAGGTCGCGGCCGCAGCCGCCGAATTGCCGGTGCCGGCCCGCGAGAGCGTCGTGCTGAAGAAGCAGGACGCCTTCCGCTACATCGGCAAGGGCAAGATCGGCCTCATCGACAACCACGACTTCACCGTCGGCAAGGCGATGTACGGCATCGACACCCGCCTCGACGGGATGCTCTACGCCCTCATCGCCCGCCCGCCCGTCTACGGCGGCAAGGTCAAGAGCGTCGACGATTCCGAGGCCATGAAGGTCGCGGGCGTGGTCAAGATCTTCACCATCGACGCGCCCGAGATTCCGTCCGAGTTCCAGCCCGTCGGCGGCGTCGCCGTGGTGGCCAAGAACACCTGGGCGGCGATGAAGGCCCGCGAGGCCCTCAAGATCACCTGGGACGACGGCCCGAACGCCACCTACGATTCCGTCGCCTTCCGGGGCGAGCTGGAGAAGGCGGCGCGCGCGCCGGGTAAGGTCGTGCGCGACCAGGGCGACGTCGCCGGGGCCATGGCCAAGGCCAAGACGAAGCTCGAGGCGGAGTACTTCGTGCCCCACCTCGTCCAGGCCCCGATGGAGCCGCCGGCGGCCACCGTGCGGATCAAGGACGGGTTCTGCGAGGCCTGGGCCAATACCCAGGCGCCCCAGGCGACGCATGATCGCCTCGCCAAGAAGCTGAACCTGCCTGCCGACAAGGTGAAGGTGAACGTGACGCTGCTCGGCGGCGGCTTCGGCCGCAAGTCGAAGCCCGACTACGTGCTGGAAGCGGCCCTGTGCAGCCAGGCCGTGGACGGGGCGCCGGTCAAGCTGATCTGGACCCGCGAGGACGACCTCCACCACGGTTACTACCACACCATCTCGGTGGAGCGCCTGGAGGCCGGGCTCGACGACAAGGGCATGCCGGTCGCCTGGCTGCACCGCTCGGCGGCGCCCACCATCGGATCGATCTTCGCCCCCGACCCGAAGCACGAGCTGCCGTTCGAGCTCGGCATGGGCCTGACCAACACGCCGTTCGCCGTGCCCAACATCCGTCTTGAGAACCCGGCGGCGGATGCCCACGTGCGCATCGGCTGGTTCCGCTCGGTCTCCAACATCCCGCACGCCTTCGCGATCCAGTCCTTCGTGTCCGAACTCGCCCACGCGGCGGGACGTGACCCGAAGGAGTACCTGCTCGCGTTGATCGGTCCTGACCGGCTCATCGACCCGACCAGCATCAGCGACGTCTGGAACTACGGCGAGGATCCCGCCCGCTACCCGATCGATACGGGGCGCCTGCGCCGCGTGATCGAGGCGGCAGCCAAGGGCATCGGCTGGGGTCGCAAGATGGAGAAGGGCACCGGCCTTGGGATCGCTGGCCACTACAGCTTCGTCACCCACACGGCGGTGGCGGCGGAGGTGGCGGTCGGCCCCAAGGGCGAGGTGCAGGTCAAGCGCGTCGACATCGCCATCGATTGCGGACCGCAGGTCAATCCGGAGCGGATCCGTTCGCAGATGGAGGGCGCGGTCGTCATGGGCATGGGCCTCGCGCTCACGGCCGAGATCACCTTCAAGGACGGACGCGCGCAGCAGAACAACTTCGACGGCTACGAGATCACCCGCATCGATGCGGCGCCGAAGGAGATCCATGTCCACCTGCTACCGAACCCGGACTACAGCCGTCCCCTCGGCGGGGTCGGCGAGCCCGGCGTTCCGCCCGTGGCTCCGGCGATCGCCAACGCGATCTTCGCCGCCACCGGCCGGCGCATCCGGCAGCTGCCGATTCGCGACCAGCTGAGCGCCTGATCGGGCATCGCCCTCCCGGGTTCCGGGAGGGTTCGGGGCGCAGGGCGGATTCGTGCCGTCCTGCGCCCCGTCTCATATCCGGCCCCATCGGATCCGACCGCACCCTGGCGGAGGCGAAGGCGTCCGGACGCCCACGCACGCTCGTGCCGATTCCGCCTCGGGTCGGCGAACCGTGTTCCCGCCGGCGGTTTTCCCGCCCCGCCAAGGGAGCCCGGCCTCGCTCCCGGGGGTTGACCCTCCGACGGAGGCGGCCTCGGTCGAGTCGACCCCACCTTCCGAATCAAGGACAGCAATCGATGACCCGTTCCCTGTGGCCCGTTGCCGGGTGTCTCGCCGCCGGTCTCCTCGCAGCGGGTGCGGCGCCCGCCCTCGCCTCGCCCTGCGGCGATCGCATCGCCAAGCTCGAGGGACCAGTGAAGGATCTGGCCAAGGAGGCGATCTCCGCCAACACCAGCGGCAAGGCCACGGCCAGCGCGCGCAGCGGTCAGGGCATCACGGGAAGCGGCGGCAGCGCCTCGGCCGAGGCCGCGGCCCCCGAGAAGTCGGCGGAGGCCGGAGAGGGCGGCGACAAGGCGATGCAGGCGAAGGTGGCCCTCGACGAGGCGCGCACGGCCGACAAGAAGGGCGATGCCAAGGCCTGCGGCGAAGCGGTCGATCGGGCGCAGAAGCAAGTGGACGGCGCGCCCTGAGGCGCGGGCCCCGGCCATGGGGCCCGGGGGAGCGCTGGCCCCGTCATCAGGGGCCGGCGCGGGTCTTACGGGTTGGGGTGCATCGGGGGCGGCGACGGCATCCGCCCCACCTGCCTACGGATTTCAGGCGCTGGTGACGGCCGCGAGAGCGTGGTCGTTTCCGTTCAGGCCGGCGCAGAGATCATCGATCTCTGCCAGATCAAGAGCTTCCCCGGAATCGCTCGCAATAGCATCAATCAAGTGATCCTGATGCGGGCTGAAGGGATGCCCCTGCAAACGATAGAATTGATAATAGCGAAGCGCGGCTAATACAGCATCACGTTCTCGATCAGTAATGGTAATATTCTGCATGCCGGTTATAATTCCCGTTATTGGTTGCGGGAGTTCGAGAAACAACCACTCTGCGGCGCCGTGAGCTTGGATGTTGTAAGCGAATCCGGACGGATTCGTCCATCACCGGAAACCCTCCGTTAGCCGTTTCACCATCGACCCGAACCGCCCTTGAACGGCCAAGTCTTTGGCCGGTCGCCATTTCCGCCGAAGGGCGCCGGCAGAGGTTTTTTTTAGCCCTGCGATTTTATCCTATGCGCTTGACAACCTTTGATAAGTCTTGCGGCGCTTGCAACGCCGGCTCGCCGGACCCATCGCGGCGTCAGCGTATCCTTAACCGATCGGTGCCACTGTCACGCTTCGACCGCCCTGCCTCGTGCGCAGCGCGGGATGCGAAGGCCGGGGTCCGAGTCATGCCCAAGACCCGAAGCGAATATTCGTCCGGAGCCGATGGGGTGCGGCCCGCCACGCCGACGCTTGGCCCCAGCGTCCGCCGCCATCTCGGGCACACCCTTCGCTCCTTCTACGCCGAGATCGTGGCCGATCCGCCGAGCGCACGGCTCGAGGCGCTGCTCGCCCGGCTCGGCAAGGGTAAGCGCTGAGCCCCGGGTGTGGCCCGTTTACCGCGTTTCCCAATGTTGCCCTCGCATGTGCGTGAATTCACGGACGGTTCACGCCGGGATCGCTAGTGGTGCGTTGATCCGATGAGCACGCGCACTCCGCCGCGCTCTCACACGAAGCAGTTCCATGATCACGCTCGCCCTCGTCGTTGTCGGCAACATCCTGCTGGCGTCCCTGTTCTCGCTCATCGCCGTCGCGGCGGACTGAGCGTTCCGCGCCGTAGCCTGAGGCCGGCGCGCCCCATTCCTCAGCCACCCTCACATTCCCGCCAGCCGCCAGCGGTAGCCGGGATCCTGCCCTGAGGCGGTCCCCGATGCCCCGAGGCTCCCGCCTGCGGGGTGTTCGGCGTGGCCTCGGCCGGGTGGGCCGCGCCCCCGACCTCATCCTCGAGGGGGCGGGCACCGGGCACCCTTCTTCCGCGGTGAAGCCAACCGATCGCGGCGATCGCCTCCCCCCGGCGCAGGACACCCGACCAGCTTCGAAGAATGATGGAAATGTCCTTTCTATAGAACCCGGTGCGACCAGCAGTTTCTTCTTCCGTGGAGAACCAAGGGAGTATCCTGTTCTCCCCCGAGGTAAATTCGCTTTCTATCGGGGGGTCTCCGGGGAACGAAGGGACCCATACCGGCTTATTCGACCCAGGCCCAACGCTTGACAACGTTCGTTAAAACGAACGAAACCAGCACCGCCGGGGTCGCGATGCGGATGCCTCCGCTCCGGCTGCGCGAGCCAGATTCGGAGACCCCCGTGAGCGAGACTTCTTCCCGGACCACCGGCCGCACCCGCCGCCATGCAGTCCTGCTCGGCGCCGGCCTCGCCGCGGCCCTGCTCGCGCCGACCCTGGCCTGCGCCCAGACCGAGCTCCTCAACGTCTCCTACGATCCGACTCGCGAGCTCTATCGCGAGATCAACGCGGCTTTCTCCGAGGAGTGGAAGGCCAAGACCGGCGAGACCCTGACCGTGCGCGCCGCACATGGCGGCTCGGGCTCGCAGGCCCGCACGGTGATCGACGGCATTCCGGCCGATGTGGTGACCCTCGGCATCCCGTCCGACATCGACGCGATCAGCCGGATCTCGAAGAAGATCGTCCCCGATTGGCGGACGAAGCTGCCGAACCAGGGCCTGCCCTACACCTCGACCGTGGTGTTCCTCGTGCGCAAGGGCAACCCGAAGGGCGTGACGGACTGGGGCGACCTCGTGAAACCCGACATCAAGGTCATCACCCCGAACCCGAAGACCTCCGCCGGCGGTCGCTGGAACTTCCTCGCAGCCTGGGGCTACGCCTACGAGAAGGAGGGCAAGGACGCCGACAAGGCCAACGCCTTCGTGGGGGCGGTCTACAAGAACGTCCCGGTCCTCGACACCGGCGCCCGCGGCTCCACCGTGACCTTCGCGCAGCGCGGCCTCGGCGACGTGCTGCCCACCTGGGAGAACGAGGCCTACCTCGTGTTCGAGGAGTTCGGCCGCGACAAGTTCGATGTGGTGGTGCCGCCGACCTCCATCTACGCCGAGCCCCCGGTCGCCCTGGTCGACGTCAACGTCGACAAGAAGGGAACCCGCAAACAGGCCGAGGCTTATCTTCAGTTCCTCTATTCCGATCGGGCGCAGGCCATCTTCGCCAAGCACCATTACCGCCCGCTCAACCGCGCGGCGGCCAAGCCCGAGGACCTGGCGCAGTTGCCCGAGCTGAAGCTGTTCAAGATCGAGGATCTGCAGGGCGACTGGGACGAGATCCAGAAGAAGAATTTCGACAACGGGGGCCTGTTCGACCAGCTGAGCAAGGCGGGGCGCTGACCCGGCGCTCCCCGATCCCCGCGCTTACCCGGGCGGGGCCCGAGACCTGAGCAGGACACCACCATGGCCCCGCCCCCGCGCGCCAACCCGCCAACCCGTGCGAAGCGCCGCTTCCTCCGTCCGAGCGTGATCCCCGGTTTCGGGCTCGCCTTCGGCTACACCCTGACCTGCCTCGGCCTGATCGTGCTGCTGCCACTGGCCGCTCTGGTGACGCGCGCCTCCGGCCTCGGCTTCGCGGGCATCTGGGAGGTCGCCACCGATCCACGCGTGGCCAGCGCCCTGCGCGTCAGCTTCGGCGTCTCCCTCCTGGCGGCGCTGACGGCCTCGGTGTTCGGCTTCCTCATCGCCTGGGTGCTGACGCGCTACCGGTTTCCCGGCCGCAAGATCGTCGACGCGGTGGTGGACCTGCCCTTCGCGCTCCCCACCGCCGTGGCCGGCATCGCCCTGGCCGCCCTCTACGCCCCCAACGGCCTCGTCGGCGCGCAGCTGGCGCGGATCGGCATCGAGGCGGCCTACACGCCCGTGGGCATCTACATCGCCATGGTGTTCATCGGCCTGCCCTTCGCAGTGCGCACGGTGCAGCCGCTGATCGCCGAGATCGACAAGGAGATCGAGGAGGCCTCCGCCACCCTCGGTGCGGGGCGCGTCCACACCCTGGTGCGGGTGGTGCTGCCGCCGCTGATCCCGGCGGTGCTCACGGGCTTCGCCCTCGCCTTCGCCCGCGGGGTCGGCGAGTACGGCTCGATCATCTTCATCGCCGGCAACCTGCCCTACGTTTCCGAGATCGCGCCGCTCCTCATCGTCATCAAGCTGTCCGAGTACGATTACGGCGGCGCCTGCGCCATCGCCACGATCATGCTGGGCATCTCGTTCCTCACCCTCCTCGCCATCAACCTGATCCAGGCCTGGAGCCGGCGGAGATTCGGCTATGTCTGAGACCTTCGCCCCCGTCGCCCTCGCCGAGGCGCGTCCGGCCAGCGTCGTCACCGAGGGGCGCTGGATCCGCTGGCTGCTGATCGCCGTCGCGATCCTGTTCCTGGCGCTGTTCCTGGTGCTGCCGCTCCTCACCGTGTTCGCGCAGGCCTTCGCCAAGGGTTTTACCGCCTACCTCGCCGCCTTCACCGAGGCCGACGCCCACGCGGCGATCCGGCTGACGCTGCTGACCGCCGCCATCGCGGTGCCGTTCAACCTCGTCTTCGGGATCATGGCCTCCTGGGCCGTCGCCAAGTTCGAGTTCTGGGGCAAGAACCTGCTCGTCACCCTGATCGACCTGCCGTTCTCGGTCTCGCCGGTAGTCTCGGGCCTGATCTACGTGCTGGTCTTCGGGGCGCAGGGCATCCTCGGCCCGTGGCTGCTCGATCACGACGTCCAGGTCATCTTCGCCGTACCGGGCATCGTGCTGGCGACCATCTTCGTCACCTTCCCGTTCGTCGCCCGCCAGCTCATCCCGCTGATGCAGGAGCAGGGCACGGCGGAGGAGGAGGCGGCGCTGACCCTCGGGGCGTCCGGCTGGCACGCCTTCCGGACGGTGACGCTGCCCAACATCCGCTGGGGCCTCCTCTACAGCGTGCTCCTCTGCAATGCCCGCGCGATGGGCGAGTTCGGCGCGGTCTCGGTGGTCTCCGGCCACATCCGGGGCCTCACCAACACGCTGCCGCTCCACGTGGAGATTCTCTACAATGAGTACAACTTCGTTGCCGCTTTCGCCGTCGCCTCCCTCCTGGCCGGCCTCGCCCTCGTCACCCTCTGCGTCAAATCCCTCCTCGAATGGCGCTACGCCGACGAGATCGCCGCGGGCGCCCGGGGCCACTGAGCGGGTGGGCGGCTCCACCGCCATCCGGGTCGAGGCGCTGTCGAAGACGTTCGACACGGCCGCGGTCCTGCACGACTTCTCTCTCGACGTGCGGGCGGGCGAGTTGCTGGCGCTGCTCGGCCCCTCGGGCTCGGGCAAGACCACGCTGCTGCGCATCATCGCCGGCCTCGATTTCCCCGATGCGGGCCGCATCGTGTTCGGGGCCGAGGACGCGACCCGGCTCCCCGTGCAGCAGCGCGCGGTGGGCTTCGTGTTCCAGCACTACGCCCTCTTCAAACACATGAGTGTCGCCGAGAACATCGCCTACGGACTCAACGCCCGGAAGCGGTCCGAGCGCCCGGCCAAGGCCGAGATCAAGCGCCGGGTCGGCGACCTCCTCGACCTCATCAAGCTCTCCGGCTTCGCCGACCGCTATCCAAGCCAGCTCTCCGGCGGACAGCGGCAGCGCATCGCGCTGGCCCGGGCGCTCGCGGTGGAGCCGCGCGTCCTCCTGCTCGACGAGCCGTTCGGCGCCCTCGACGCCCAGGTGCGCAAGGACCTGCGCCGCTGGCTGCGCGAGATCCACGACCGCACCGGCCAGACCACGATCTTCGTGACCCACGACCAGGACGAGGCCCTGGAGCTCTCCGACCGTGTCGCGGTGCTGGACAAGGGCCGTCTGGAGCAGGTCGGCACTCCGGACGAGGTCCAGGAGGCGCCGGTCTCCGCCACCGTGCTGAAGTTCCTCGGCGACACCATCGAGGTCGAGGCGATCGCGCAGGGCGGCGAGGTCCGCGTCGACGGCCGCCTGACGCCGGTGCGGGCCCCCGATGGCCTCGTCGGTCCGGTCAAGCTCTATGCCCGGCCCTGGCAGCTCCAGTTCGCCGAGGGCGATCAGGCCCATCTCCAGGGCGTCGTGCGCTCGTCCTACCGGACGCAGGGGCGTCAGCGCATCGAGGTCGACCGGCCCGAGGGCAAGACCGTGGTGGTGGAGGCCGCCGACACCAACCGCTTCGCCGCCGGCAGCCCCGTGGGCCTGCGGATCATCGGCGGCCACGTGTTTCCGAACTAGCGTGGGTTTCCGGACTGACGGGAAAGCGTCTTGCGCTCGCCGACGCGATCGGGTGTGACTGCCGCCGTCCAAATCAGGAGGAGGCAGCATGTCGGGTGGTCACGGGGCGGGCAGCGGTTCGAACAAGCGCGTCGCGCTGCTGATCTCGGTGCTGGCGCTGTTCCTGGCGCTGGCCGAGACCCTGGCCAAGGGCGCGCAGACCGACGCCCTCGGGGCCAATGTCGAGGCCTCCAACCAGTGGGCCTACTTCCAGGCCCGCACCATCCGGGGCACGGTCCTCAAGACCGCCGACGAGACCCTGGCGCTGCTGCCGCCGGAGGTGGCGAATGCCGAGGCCGTGAAGGCCAAGCGCGCCGAGTGGGCCAAGACCATGGCACGCTGGGACAGCGAGCCCGCCACCGGCGAGGGGCGCAAGGAACTGGCCGAGAAGGCGCGGCACTCGCAGGAGGTGCGCGACCTCGCCCTGCACCGCTACCACCATTACGAGATCGCCTCGGCCGCCTTCCAGATCGGCATCGTGCTCGCCTCGGCGGAGGTCATCACCGGCATCTTCGCCCTGGTGGTCGGCGGCGGACTCCTGGGCGTCGCCGGCCTGGCCTTGCTGGGCTTCGGCCTCTACGCGCCGCACGCGCTGCCGTTCTTCCACTGAACGTGTCCCCGTGAGCCCGTCCCCGGCGGCGCGCCATCGGCACCCGCCGGGCGAGGACGGGGCGCTCAGCGCTTCGGCATTCCCTTGGCGAGGGCCGCGCGCCGCAGAGCCTCGGCCAGGGCGCCGCCGGCCTCGGGCGCCGGCGCCGGATTGGCCCGCAGTGCCGGTCTCGCGGCCGGAGCCGGAGCGGGCGGCGCCTCGCGGCGGGCGGCGGGACGCGGCGCGCCGGCCTCGTCCGAGCGCATCGTGAGGGCGATGCGCTTGCGGTTGGGATCGACCTCGAGCACCCGGACCTGCACGACGTCGCCGGGCTTCACCACCTCGCGGGGGTCCTTCACGAACCGGTCGGCCAGCATCGAGATATGCACCAGGCCGTCCTGGTGAACCCCGACATCCACGAAGGCGCCGAAGGCCGCCACGTTGGTGACGACACCCTCCAGGCGCATGCCGGGCTTCAGGTCGGCGATCTTCTCGACCCCCTCCTGGAAGGTCGCGGTCCGGAAGGCCGGGCGCGGGTCGCGGCCCGGCTTCTCCAGTTCCGACAGGATGTCGGTGACGGTGGGCAGGCCGAAGGTCGCGTCGGTGAAGACCTTCGGGTCCAGGCTGCGCAGGGCGCCCGTGTTGCCGATCAACGCCTGGATCGGCTGGCCGGTGGCGGTAAGGATCCGGCGCACCACCGGGTAGGCCTCCGGGTGCACGCCCGAAGCGTCGAGGGGATCGGTCCCACCGCGGATGCGCAGGAAGCCGGCGGCGAGTTCGTAGGCCTTGGGCCCGAGCCCCGCCACCTTCTTCAGGCCGGCGCGGCTGCGGAACGGGCCGTGGGCGTCCCGGTGGCCGATGATGTTGGAGGCCACCCGCGCGGTGAGGCCCGAGACCCGGGCCAGCAGCGGCGCCGAGGCGGTGTTCACGTCGACCCCGACGCCGTTCACGCAATCCTCCACCACCGCGTCGAGGGAGCGCGCCAGCTTCTCCTCGGCCAGATCGTGCTGGTACTGGCCGACGCCGATCGCCTTCGGTTCGATCTTGACGAGCTCGGCCAGGGGGTCCTGCAGGCGCCGGGCGATGGAGACCGCGCCGCGGATCGAGACGTCGAGCTCGGGCAGCTCCGCGCTGGCATAGGCCGAGGCCGAGTAGACCGAGGCGCCGGCCTCCGAGACCATCACCTTGGTCAGTTTCAGCTCGGGCTGCTTGGCGATGAGTTCGGCGGCGAGCTTGTCGGTCTCCCGCGAGGCGGTCCCGTTGCCGATGGCGACGAGCTCCACCTTGTGCGTCCGGCAGAGCTTGGCAAGAGCGATCAGGGCGCCGTTCCAGTCGCGGCGCGGCTCGTGCGGGTAGATCGTGTCGGTGGCCACCACCTTGCCGGTGGCGTCGACCACCGCGACCTTCACGCCGGTGCGGAAGCCCGGGTCGAGCCCGAGGGTCGGGCGCGCCCCGGCCGGGGCCGCGAGCAGGAGGTCGCGCAGGTTGCCGGCGAAGACCGTGACCGCGCCGGCCTCCGCCACGGCCCAGAGCCGGGCGCGCAGGTCCGTGTCCGTGGCGGGCTTCAGGCGGGTGCGCCAGGTCCGCCGCACCGTCTCCATCAGGAAGGCGTCGCCGGGTCGGCCCTGGTCGCGGATGCCGAAGGTCTTGGCGATGCGCAGTTCCTGCGAACCGGGCTGGCCCTTGGCAGGCTCCTCGCCCACCGCGTCGGCGATGGCGAGGTCGAGCACCTCTTCCTTCTCGCCGCGGAACAGGGCGAGGATGCGGTGCGAGGGCAGCTTCGCGAGGGCTTCCGAGAAGTCGAAGTAATCCGAGAACTTCTCGCCGGACGCCGCCTTGCCGGGCTTCACCGTGGCGACCATCCGGCCCCGCTGCCAGCGGGTCTCGCGGAGCGAACCGACCAGCTCCGGGTCCTCGCCGAAGCGCTCGATCAGGATGGCGCGCGCACCCTCCAGGGCGGCCTCGACGTCGGCGACGCCCTTGCCCGCGTCCACGTAGGCCCGGGCAGCCGCCTCGGGAGACTGGTCGGGCCGGGCCAGCAGAGCCTCGGCGAGGGGGGCGAGCCCGGCTTCGCGGGCGATCTGCGCCTTCGTCCGCCGCTTCAGCTTGAAGGGCAGGTAGAGGTCCTCCAGCCGGGCCTTGGTGTCGGCCGCGAGGATCCGCGCCTTCAGCCCGGCCTCGAGCTTGCCCTGGGCCTCGATCGCCTCCAGCACCGCCGCCCGGCGGGCCTCCAGATCGCGCAGGTAGGCGAGGCGCTCCTCCAGGGTGCGCAGCTGCGCGTCGTCGAGAGTGCCGGTGACCTCCTTGCGGTAGCGCGCGATGAACGGCACCGTCGCACCGCCGTCGAGCAGGTCGACCGCGGCCTTCACCTGCCATTCCGCGACGCCGAGTTCGGCGGCGAGACTCGTGTTGATGGCGGCCATGAGGCGTCTCCGGGTGGGGCCGGGTGTCTACAGGGCCGGCCGCCGGGAGGTCAAACCCACCGCCGGCATGGCCAGATCGTATGGGCGGATCGTCAGGCGACCGCGTCCCAGGTCTCCGTTACGGCCCGGCCGTCCCGGACGAGGCGGGCGCGCAGGATCACGTCGCCCGCCGGCAGCGGCGTCGGCGGCCGCCACTCGACGTAGAGCCGCCAGCCGCCGGTCTGGGGCACGAACTCCACCACCGGGTCGACCATCGTGCCGGCGCTGGCGGACGCGTCGGCGGCCAGGTCCGCCCCGCGGTCGGCCGGCAGGCCCGGCCCCGCGAAATCGATGACGTAGAGGCGACGATCCGGGCTGGGCGGCGTGGTCGGGCGCAGGCGCTCGGCCGAACCCACCCGTGTGGAGACGACCCGACCGAGGGTGCCGGGCACGACCGTCGCCGGCTCCGCCCCGACCGTCGTGAGGGTGTAGGACACGGCTCGCTCGGTCCCGGCCGGCAGGGGCGCACCGGGCACGAAGGCCGCCACGATGTTGTCCATGTACTCCTCGCGCGACGGGATCTCGAAGAGCCGGACCGCGCCGGCCCCGAACCCCGCTTCCGGCGTGATCCAGAGTCCGGGCCGCGCCTCGTGCCGGGCCTGCACGTCGAGATAGGCGGGAAAGTCGCGGACGCGCTGGAGCAGGCCGAAGCCCTCCAGCGGGTCGACGCCGAAGGCCGAGATCTGCGGCTGCGCCCGGCCGTTGACCAGGGGCCGCCACAGCCGTTCGCCCCGGGTCACCACCGCCAGCCCGTCGGAATCATGCACCTGCGGACGGAAGTCGTCGAAGGGCGCGGCGCTCCGCGCGCCGGGCCCGTTCGCCCCGTGCAGGAACATGCTGGTGAGGGGGGCGAGCCCGAGATGCTCCAGGGCGGTGCGGGGATACAGGGACGCCTCGACATGCATCACCGAGGGGTCGCCCGGCGCCACGCGGAAGCGGTAGGCCCCGGCGAGGCTCGGGGAATCGAGCAGGGCCCAGATCTCGATGGTGCGGGCGTCGGCCTCCGGCTCGCAGATCCAGAAGGCGGTGAAGTCCGGGAATTCCTCCGCGCCCGGTCCCCCGGTGCGCAGGGCGGCGCCGCGGGCCGAGAGCCCGTACTCCTGGCCGAACCCGCGCAGCCGGAAGTAGGAGGCGCCGAGGAAGACGAGGAATTCCTCCTGGTCCGCCGGCCGGTCGACCTGGAAGGCATGATGCAGCCGGAAGCCCGCAAAGCCGAGGTCGGAGGGAAAGCTCTGCCCCTTCAGGTCCGGTCCGAGGTCGAACAGGTCGGGGGCGTAGGGGATCTGCTGGGCCGGACCGTTGCGCGGCTGCCGGTACAGGACGACGCGCTTGCGCTGCAGGAAGCCCCGATGGAACAGCTGGGCCGAGAAGCGGCGGCCCAGCGGCAGGCTCGCCTCCGGCCGGAAGGTGATGGCGCGGTAGCCATCGTAGGACAGGGCGGCGAGGGGCGGCGGCAGATCGTCCGGCTGAGCCTGGTAGGGGTGCGCCGCGAGCGCCCGCGCCTTCGCCTTCACGACCTCGAATGATAGGGGATCGGGAGCCGCCGCGCGCGTTCGGCCCGCATTCAGATCGTGTGCAGTAGGCAGGACCATCCCGACGGCCACGCTGAGCGTGGTCCGAAGGGTCTGCCGCCGCGAGAAGGACTCGGTCTGTCCGCGTCCCTCGAGACCCTCGCCATCGCGCATCTGTTCCCTTTCGCCGGCCCGCCCGGTCGAGGGATCACGGTGTCCCCTCCTTCGAGTTTCCCGCGCCCCATGTCCCACAGGTTGTCGCACGACGCCCCGGCGGCTGAAATCCCGGGTCCGCTGGAATTCTCACCCGAGGCGCGCGGTTCCTTCTCCGCCGCGGTCCTGGCCCGCCGGCTGCTGCTGGCTCTCCCGCCCCTCGCCCTGGGCGCTCTCGTCGCCGCCCTGGCGCTCGGCGCCTATGGAACGCCGTCCGGCCTCCTCGGCGGGGCGGTGCTCGGGCTGTTCGCCCTCGTGATGACCTGGCAGGCCTTCGTGGCCTGGCAATACGTCTACGGCCTCGTCGCCACGGCTTTCGGCGACCGGGCGAAATCCGCCCTGGAGCGACGCTCCCTCACCGTGCCGGCGGAGGCCTCGGGCCTGAGCCGGACGGCGGCCGTGGTGGCGATCCACGCGGAGGACGCCGTGGCGGTGTTCGCGGCGCTGCGCGTCATGGCGCGCTCGCTGCAGCGGGCCGGGGGCGACGGCGGCGACATCGACATCTTCGTTCTCTCCGACACGCGGGACGGGGCCATCGCGGCGATCGAGGAGCATGAATTCGCGCGGATCGAGGCCTGGACCCGCCAGCACGGCCCCGGCCTGCCGCGCATCCGCTACCGGCGCCGCCGGGACAATGCCGGCCGCAAGGCGGGCAACATCGCGGAGTTCTGCAAGACCTACGGGCCCGAATACGACTTCATGATCGTGCTCGACGCCGACAGCCTGATGACCGGCAGCGCCATGCGCCGCCTCGCCCGGCTGATGGAGGAGAACCCCCGGGTCGGGCTGATCCAGACCGTGTCCTACGCCACCGGGCGCGACACCCTGTTCGCCCGCATCCAGCAATTCGCCGTGCGGCTCTACGCGCCGCTGGCGATCCGCTGCCTGGAGACCTGGCAGGGGCCGGACGGCAGCTATTGGGGCCACAACGCCATCGTGCGCGTCGCGGCCTTCGCCAACAATGCCGCGTTGCCCGTGCTGCCCGGCAAGGCCCCCTTGGGCGGCGAGATCCTGTGCCACGACATCGTCGAGGGCGCGCTCCTGCGCCGGGCCGGCTGGGAGGTTCGCCTGCTGCCGGAGATGGGCGGCACCTGGGAAGAGATGCCGACGAACCTCGTCGACCTCCTCGGGCGCGAACGCCGCTGGTGCCAGGGCAACATGCAGCACCTGCGCGTCACCGCCATGCCGGGCCTGCGCCCCGCCAGCCGCTGGCACCTCGCCGTCGGCATCCTGTCCTACGTGGCCTGCCCGCTCTGGGTGCTGTTCCTCGCCCTCGGCACGCTCCAGGCGGCACGGACCGGCGATCTCGGCCTGCTCGGCTACGGCCTGACCGGCACGGGCGCCGCCGCCCACGCCCTCGCCACCCTGGTGGTCACGATCCTGGCCGTGCCGAAGCTCCTCAGCCTCGGCCACGTGCTGGCTTCGGCCGAACGCCGCGCGGCCTTCGGCGGCACCGCCGCGCTCCTGAAGAGCGCCGTCCTCGAACAGGCGATCTGGGTCCTGCTCTGGCCGGTGATGACGCTATTCGCGGCGGGCGCCGTCGCCACCACCTTCGTGGGGCGCGTCGTGCGCTGGGACACGCAGGTGCGCGACGACCGCCGCGTGCCGTGGGCCGAGGCCTGCCGGCTCCAGGTCGACACCCTCGTGGCGGGCGCCCTGCTGGCGGGCGGCCTCGCCTTCGCCGGCGATCCCTGGCTCGCCCTCTGGATGGCTCCGGTGGCGCTCGGCCTGCTGTCGAGCCCGGCCCAGAGCGTGCTGACGAGCAGCGCCCGCCTCGGCCGGATCTCGCAGACCCGGCGCCTGTTCCTGACCGTGGACGACACCGCCCGCGCGCCGGAGCTCACCGCCCTGGCGCAGAGCCGCGGCGGGGCAGCCGAGGCCGGCCGTGGTCGGGCCGAGCCGACCTGGCTCGCCGACGAGGTGCCGGCCTCCTCGAGCTGAACCGGGACGACGTCCGCCCCGCGAGTCGTCCGGCCCGGACCCGCGTCACTGCTTCTCGAGCACCTTGATCGGGTCGGTGCGCTGGGCCGGACTCGGCTCCTTGGTGGCGCTGCCGGTGCCCTTGCCGGCGCGGGAATCGTCGGCCTGCCTCGGCAGGCCGGTGCCGCTCGCCAGTTCGAGGCAGGTCACCATCTCGACGTAGGACGGGAAGCCGCCGGCCTCGAACTGCTTCTCGCACTGGCGCTTGGCGGCGGGGGTGAACTCGTTCCAGCGGCGCTTGACCTCGTCGTGCGAGGCACGCTCGGAGCGCAGGCAACCTTCCTGGCTGGCATTGTCGCTGACGCTCGCCGAGGCCGCCGACTGGCAGGTCTTCTCGATGTTCAGCTCGGGCGGCCCGCTGTCGGCACGGGCGGGCACGCCGAAGAGGAGGAGCGCGAGGGCTCCGGTGAGCAGGGCAGGCTTCGGCATGGTCGGGCGGTCTCTCGCGATGATCCTGCCCACCAACGCGCGAGGCCCCTTCCCCGCACCACGCGAAAATTCACGCGTCCCGCAGGGCGGCGTCGAGGTCGGCGAACAGGTCGTCCACCGCCTCGATCCCCGTGGACAGCCGCAGGAGATCCGGCGGGCACGGGGAATCCGGCCCCTCCACCGAGGCCCGGTGCTCGATCAGGCTCTCGACGCCGCCGAGCGACGTCGCCCGCTTCCACAGCCGAACCCGCGCCGCCGCGGCAATCGCCGCCGCCTCGCCGTCCCGCACCCGGATCGACAGCATGAAGCCGAAGCCGCCCTGCATCTGCCGGGCCGCCACCGCATGGCCGGGATCGTCCGGCAGGCCGGGATAGAGGACGCGCGAGACGTTCGGATGCGCCTGGAGGCGGCGGGCGAGTTCGGCCGCGCTGGCGGCCTGCGCCGCCGCCCGCAGCGGAAGGGTGCGCAGCGAGCGCATCAGCAGGTAGGCCTCGAACGGGCCGAGGATGGCCCCGCCGCCCGAGCGGATCGCCGCGAGGCGCTCCCAGAACGCGTCCGCCCGGGCCCCGGCGAGCACCCCCGCCACCACGTCGGAATGGCCGTTCAGGATCTTGGTGGCCGAGTGCATCACGATGTCGGCGCCGAGCGTCAGCGGCCGGGTGTGGATCGGGGAGGCGGCGGTGGAATCGACGGCGAGACGGGCGCCCGCCGCGTGCGCGAGGCGGGCGGCCTCGGCGATGTCGGTGACCGTCCAGAGCGGGTTGCCGGGGGTCTCGATCCAGACGAGCGTCGTGGTGCCGGGCCGGATCGCCCGTTCCAGGGCGGGCAGGTCGTCCATGTCGACGAAATCGACCGCGATCCGCCGGCGCGGCATCTCGGCGTTGAGCCAGCGCTTCAGGCCCCAGTACATCACCCGGGGCGCCACCACGTGGTCGCCGGGCTCCAGGGCCGTGAAGACGGCGGTGGCCGCCGCCATGCCGGAGCCGAAGAGCAGGGCGCCGGCCGCCGCGTCCTCCAGCATCGCCAGCACGGCCTCCGCCTCCCGCACGGTGGCGTTGTCGGGGCGCGCGTAGGAGAAGCCCGAGCTGTAGCCGTTGTCGGGATCGCGCAGGAAGGTGGTCGCCACGTGCAGGGGTGCCACCACGGCCCGCGTCATCGGGTCGACATGGCCCAGGGCCTGGGCGGCGAGACTGCGCTTCGCGAACGCGGGCGCAGCATCCGAAGGCGGCTTCGGTGCGTTCGGTTCCGACATGGGGCGTGTTCGTCCGTCAGGGTTCTGTTGACCGGCCCGCGCCGACCGGTGCACGGACCCGCAGGCGCGGCGTCCTCTCCCTCTAAAGGTGAGAGAAATCTCGCCCAAGGCAAGGAATCCCGTTCGTCATGTCCCGTGCGCCCGCCTCGTCGCCGATCCACATTCCCACCGCGCCCGCCCTGGCCCTGCCCGGGCGGCTGGCGGCGGCGATCCTGCCGGTGGTGCTGACGGCCGTGCTCGGCTCGTCCGCCACCGGCCCGAACATCGACGGATGGTATGCCGGGCTGACGAAACCGGCCTTCAACCCGCCGAACTGGGCGTTCCCCGTGGCCTGGACGATCCTCTACGGGATGATCGCGCTCTCGGCCTTCCGGCTCCTCGGGGTGAAGCCGCGCACGGGTCCGAGCCAGGGGGCGTGGAGGCTGGCACTGGTCGCCTTCGCGGTGCAGCTCGCCCTCAACGCCGCCTGGACCCCGACCTTCTTCGCCGCGCACGCCCTCGGGGCGGCCCTGGTGGTCTCGGCCGCGATGTGGGTGATGATCCTCTGGACGATCCGCCTGTCCTGGCGCTTCGACCGGGCGGCGGCGGGCTTGCTGGTGCCCTACGCCGCCTGGGTCGGCTTCGCGACCGTGCTCACCGGCGCGATCTGGCGCCTGAACTGAAGCGAGGCCGGCTACTCGGCCGCCTCGACGAACACCGTCCCGGCGCGCGGGAGATCGAGGGTGTCCCAGGTCTCGGCGAGCGCGGCCGTCAGCTTGGCGATGCGGACATCGTCGTGGAAGGGCGATGGCGTGATCCGCAGGCGCTCGGTGCCGCGCGGGACGGTGGGGTAGTTGATCGGCTGGATGTAGATGCCGTGATGCTCCAGCAGGTGGTCGGCCGCCGCCTTGCACAGCTCGGCGTCGCCCACCATCACGGGCACGATGTGGGTGTCGGTGTGCAGCACCGGCAGGCCGGCGGCCTCCAGGGCGGCCTTGGTGCGGGCGGCCTGGCGCTGGTGCGCCTCGCGCTCGGCGTTCGAGCGCTTGAGGTAGCGCACCGAAGCGATGGCGGCGGCGGCGATGGCCGGCGGCAGGGCGGTGGTGAAGATGAAGCCCGGGGCGTGGCTGCGGACCGCGTCGCACAGGACCGCGGACCCCGTGATGTAGCCGCCGACGCAGCCGAAGCCCTTGGCCAGCGTACCCTCGATCACGTCGACCCGGTGCATCACCCCGTCGCGCTCGGAGATGCCGCCGCCGCGCGGCCCGTAGAGGCCGACCGCGTGGACCTCGTCGAGGTAGGTCAGGGCGCCGTACCGGTCGGCGAGATCGCAGATCGCGCCGATGTCGGAGACGTCGCCGTCCATGGAATAGACGCTCTCGAAGGCGATCAGCTTCGGGCGGTCGCCCGCCGCGATCAGAAGCTCCTCGAGATGGGCCAGGTCGTTGTGGCGGAACACCCGCTTCTCGCAACCGGAATGGCGTACGCCCTCGATCATCGAGTTGTGGTTGAAGGCGTCCGATAGGATCAGGCAGTTCGGGATCAGCTTGGCGATCGTCGAGATGCCGGCTTGGTTCGAGACGTAGCCCGAGGTGAAGACGAGGCCGGCCTCCTTGCCGTGCAGGTCGGCGAGCTCCCGCTCCAGGTCGACCAGCGGCGAATTGTTGCCGGCGATGTTGCGGGTGCCGCCGGCGCCGACGCCGCAGCGGGCCGCCGTGCGGGTCATGGCGCCGACCACGTCCGGATGCTGGCCCATGCCGAGGTAGTCGTTCGAGCACCAGACGGTGATCTCGGAGGTGCCGCCGTCGGGCTTGCGCCAATGCGCGGTCGGGAAGCGGCCGGCGATGCGCTCGATATCGGCGAACACCCGGTAGCGACGTTCGCCGTGCAGGCGATCCAGGGCCGTGCGGAAATGCGCCTCGTAGTCGGTCCGGCCCTGACCGATGGATCCCACAGACTTGGCCTCGCAGCCCGCTCCCTGGCCCGTTCCCTGCTTGGTGTCGCTGATCTTGATCGTCGCGGGCATGCGGTTCACGGGCATCCGTCCTTCACGCTTGGGCTGAGGGGCCGGCGGTGGGATCGCGGCCTCTGGCGGGATCGTTTCCACGCGGACCCTCGTGCGGGGGGCCCTTGATGCAATCGGTCTCGTTGACGAGCGTGGCGCCGACTCCGTGAAGGAGTTGCTGACGATGCTCGTCCTGACGCGGGTTTCCCCGACGTTCGGGTTTCCCCGACGCGATGGCGACGATACAGGTGAACTTGGAATTGGTTCAAGTCGACATCCGCATTCCTGCTTTGCATCCATCGACCAGGGCCTGCAAAGCCGACACGGTGACGTGGCGACGATGGGTCGCGCGGGCCGTGCCGGCTCCGACCCTTCGTCAGATGAATCCGACGAGACCTTAGAACCCGACAAGATCTCGAACCCGACAAGATTTCGAACCCGATAAGACCCTGGAACCCGATTGAGACCATGGAACGCGCCGGGACCATGCGAGCCCTGAAACCGGATCGCCGCCGCAACCGATCCCAGCCTGACCCGATTTCCGCGCCATGACGGACGACGAGACCGGACCCCACGGGAAGGGGTCTCCCGAAACCTCCGCCAAGGCGCCGCCCAAGAGCGCCGCCGAGCAGCGGGCCGAGCGCCTGAAGGCTGCCCTGCGCGACAACCTGCGCCGTCGCAAGGCACAGGTGCGCGGGCGTTCGCTCGGCTCCGGACCCGACGAAACACCCGGATCCGGCGGCGAAGCCTAATCGGGCGCCCCGAACCTCCTTTTCGACAAAACTTGGCTATAACGGTGCTGTTTCCACGGGGGCGGCTCGCGTCCCGCCAGGTTTCACGTTCGATTTCTCCGGCCCGCGGCGCGGCCTGCGCCCCCGGCGGGCAAGATTTTAGGCAAGGTTGTAGAGACGATGGACCGCATCAACATCATCGGCGGCCGCCCGCTGCACGGCGTGATCCCGATTTCGGGCGCCAAGAACGCCGCGCTGCCCCTGATGATCGCCAGCCTGATGACCGGCGAGACCCTGGAACTCGGCAACGTGCCGCGGCTCGCCGACATCAACGCGCTGCTGCGCATCCTCGGCAATCACGGCGTCGACCACATGGTGGTGGGCAAGCGCCCGGGCCAGACCACCGAGACCGGCCAGACCATCCGCCTCACCGCCTCCAACGTCATCGACACCACGGCGCCCTACGAACTGGTCTCGACCATGCGGGCGAGCTTCTGGGTGATCGCGCCGCTGCTCGCCCGCTTCGGCGAGGCCCGGGTCTCGATGCCCGGCGGCTGCGCCATCGGGACGCGCCCGGTCGACCTGCTGCTGATGGCGCTGGAGCGCCTCGGCGCCACCGTCGAGGTCGATGGCGGCTACGTCGTCGCGAAGGCCAAGAACGGCCTGCGCGGGGGCGAGATCCACTTCCCCAAGGTGACGGTGGGGGGCACCCACGTGGCGCTGATGGGGGCGGCCCTGGCCAACGGCTCGACCCTGATCGAGAACGCCGCCCGCGAGCCCGAGGTCGTCGATCTCGCCGCCTGCCTCACCAAGATGGGCGCCCGCATCGAGGGGGCCGGTACGCCGCGCATCACCGTCGAGGGCGTCTCGCGCCTGCACGGCGCCCGCCACGACGTGCTGCCCGACCGCATCGAGACCGGCACCTACGCCATGGCGGTGGCCATGACCGGCGGCGACGTGACCCTGGAGAACACCCGCGCGGACCTGCTGCACGCGGCCCTCGACGTGCTGGCGACCACGGGCGCCGAGATCACCACGGGCACCGATACCATCCGCATCCGCCGCAACGGCGGGGGCATCGCCGCGGTCGACATCACCACCGACCCGTTCCCCGGCTTCCCCACCGACCTGCAGGCGCAGTTCATGGCGCTGATGACGCTGGCCAAGGGCCAGTCCAACATCCGCGAGACGATCTTCGAGAACCGCTTCATGCACGTGCAGGAGTTGGCCCGCCTCGGCGCCCGGATCCGGCTCGAGGGCGACCTCGCCATCGTCGAGGGCGTCGAGCGCCTGAAGGGCGCGCCCGTGATGGCCACGGACCTCCGCGCCTCCGTCTCCCTCGTCATCGCGGGCCTGGCGGCCGAGGGCGAGACCAGCATCAACCGGGTCTACCACCTCGACCGCGGCTTCGAGGCCCTGGAGGCCAAGCTTGCCCGCTGCGGCGCCGAGATCACCCGCGTCCGCAGTTGACGGGACCCGCCCGCCGCCCGCTCCGGGCGGCGGGCGGGTCGGATCAGCCGCCGATCTCGCCGTGCTTGCGACCGAAACCGGGAATGTCGCAGCCGCAGCGCGAGCCGTAGGGCTGCGGGCGGGTGATGCAGTTGCCACGCTGGGTCAGGCAGAGGCGTCCGAATCCGCCGCCGTAGCCATGGGGGCGCCGGTCGTACCGGTCCTCGTCGTAGCGCCGGCGCTCGTAGCGATCCTCGTCGTAGCGGCGCTCGAAGCGATGGGGACGATCGTCGTCGCCGTAATACTGCGCCCGCGCTTCGAAAGCACCGAGGCCGGTGCCGAGCGTCGCCGCGGTGGCGAGGGCGAGAATCGCGGTCCTGATGGTCTTTGACGTCATGGCCTTGTGTGTCATGGCTGCATCCCTTCGGAAGTGGCGCTCGATCTAGCGACCCCGGGCTGAACGCTCCCTGAGGGCATGCGCCGATCGGGGAGGCGCATCTCAGCCCAGGAACCGGGTGACCAGGCGCACCGCCGGGAGCACCGCCCGGGCCAGCCGGATCTGGCCGGGCAGCTGCCGAGGCCCGAGCGGCCGGTGGACGAGGCGCGGACTGGCGCGCTCGGCCTCGGCCACCGCGTGGCCCGCCAGGGGATGGGCCGCGACGCGGACGGCATCCGCCTCGGTGATCCGCAGGGCCCGGGCCCAGCCACGCTCGGTGCCGAGCCGGCCCGCCGCGTGCAGGCGGCGCAGGCGCCGCCGCCAGGCGTAGCGGAAGAGCGCCCGCGGCACCGGTTCGAGGCGGGCGTCGCACAGGCTGTCGGGCTTCTCGCAGCGCGCCCGGATGGTGTCGGCGACGCCGCCCGGGGCCCGGCCCACGAGGCGCCCCGAGACCGTGACCAGGATGGCCGGGTCGTGCCGGACATGCAGCCCCTGCGCGAGCAGCAGCGCCACGAACGCGCCGTCTTCGCCGAGCGCGATCGCCGGCATGCCCCCCACCGCCCGGTAGGCCGCGAGGCTGACGCTCAGGGTGGCGCCGATGGTGGTGCGGTGGCAGGGCCAGGGATCGTGCGGATCGGGGTCGATGCGCGCCTCCGCCTCGGTGAGGAGGTCGCTGTAGAGGTCCTCCCGCTCGCCGCGCCAGTGCAGGGAGGGCGGCAGCAGGGCGCGCTCGTCCGAATCGAGCGCGATGCGGCCGGCCACCGCGTCGGCGCCCCGGTCGAGGGCGGCCCGGTTGCGTGCGACCCAGTCCGACGGAACCCGGCTGTCGGCGTCGGTCGAGAGGATCATGCCGTCCCCGCCGAGCCAGTCGGCCGCCCGGTTCATCGCCTCGCGCCGGGCCCAGCCCGCATGGGCGCCGGCATACGTGACGTGGGTGACCCGGACCGGCACCGACATCCGCGGCGCGAGATCGGCCACGATCGCCTCGGTGGCGTCGGTGCAGTTGTTGAGAAACAGCACGACGCCGAGACTCCCCGGCGGGATCCCCGTCTGGGCGTCGATCGCGCGCAGGCAGGCCGCGATGCGCTCGGCCTCGTTGCGCACCGGGATGGCGACGACCGCGCCGGGCGCGGCCAGGGCGGGACCGGTGGATCTGGCCGAGGTCTCGGCTTGGCCCGGGGTCTCGGCTTGGCCCGGGGACTCGGCTTGGCCCGGGGAGCCGGCGGCTTCGGTGAGAGGGGGAAGAGACACGGTGCGAACTCCGTTCGCCGGTGCCGACACGGAGCCGGCGCAGCGACGCGTCCCTAGCAGGTCCGGCAAGCGGGACAATGGCGGAGTTCGCCCCCGCCTGTTGCCGTGGGCGGGTCCCCTCGCTACCTACGGCTCCCATACCGCGAACGGCCGAGCCCGCACCGGGCCGGCCCGCCGACAAGAGCGCGACATCCGATCATGGAGCTTCTCAGGCTCGCCGCCCTCGACGCCGAAGATCTGGGCGTCATCTCCGCCCACCTGCAGGACGCGATCCTGAAGGGGAGCGACCTCGCCTATCTGGGCGCGCAGCATCGGTTCGTCCTGGTGGCGCGCCGCTTCGACTGGTCGGCGGAGGACGGTGCGCCACCGCGCCGGCGCCTGACGGGCATCCATTTCGAACGGGTGCTGAAGGTGCGCACGCGCGGCATCACGCCCGGCGCGGATGCCGAGACGCCCCTCGAACTCCTCGCCGTCACCTTCGCGCCGACCGAGGCGCCGTCCGGCATCGCCACCCTGGTCTTCGCCGGCGGCGCGGCGATCCAGCTCGAACTCGAATGCATCGAGGTCCAGTTGAAGGATCTCGGCCCGGTCTGGGAGGTCGAGGGGCGCCCCGACCACGAGGCCGTGGTCGCCGGGCGCGCCGCCATCGCGGGCGACGCCCGAGAAGGAAACACCTGATGGTCCGCCTCGATTCCCGCGACGAAGACTTCGCCGAAGCCTTCGCGCGCCTGCTCAGCGTCAAGCGTGAGATCTCCGAGGATGTCGACGAGACCGTGCGCGGCATCATCGCGGGCGTGGTCGCGGGCGGCGACGCGGCGCTGGTCGACTACACCCGCCGCTTCGACCGGCTCGGCGAGGATTTCACCGTCGCGTCGCTGCGCGTCACCCCGGCCGAGATCGAGGCCGCCGTCGCGGCCTGCCCGCCCGACGCCCTGGAGGCCCTGCGCTTCGCCGCCGCCCGGATCGAGGCGTTCCACGCCGCCCAGGTGCCCGCCGACCACAGCGCCACCGACAGCCTGGGGGTCACCGCCGGCTGGCGCTGGACGGCGCTGGAATCGGTCGGCCTCTACGTACCCGGCGGCACCGCGAGCTATCCCTCCTCGGTGCTCATGAACGCCATTCCGGCCCGCGTCGCCGGGGTGCCGCGCGTCGTCATGGTGGTGCCGATGCCGGAGGGCACGATGAACCCGCTGGTGCTCGCCGCCGCGCAGCTCGCCGGCGTCGACGAGGTCTACCGGGTGGGCGGCGCCCAGGCGGTGGCGGCGCTGGCCTACGGCACCGAGACGATCGCACCGGTGGCCAAGATCGTCGGGCCCGGCAACGCCTGGGTGGCCGCGGCCAAGCGCCGGGTGTTCGGGCAGGTCGGCATCGACATGATCGCCGGCCCCTCCGAGGTGCTGATCCTGGCCGACGCCCATGCCAATCCCGACTGGGTGGCGGCGGACCTCCTGGCCCAGGCCGAGCACGACACGGCGGCCCAATCCATCCTGATCACGGATTCCGAAGCGCTGGCCGGCGACGTGGCCGAGGCGGTGGAACGGGCGCTCGGCACCCTGCCGCGGGCCGACATCGCCCGGGCGAGCTGGCGCGACTACGGCGCCATCGTGGTGGTGCGGGACTTCGACGAGGCGGTGCCGCTGGTGGATCGCCTCGCCCCCGAGCACCTGGAGATCGAGACGCGGGACGCCGAGGGGCTCGCCGCCAAGGTCCGCAACGCCGGCGCGATCTTCCTCGGCTCGCACACGCCGGAGGCCATCGGCGACTATGTCGGCGGCCCCAACCACGTCCTGCCCACCGCCCGCTCGGCGCGGTTCTCCTCCGGGCTCGGCGTGCTCGATTTCATGAAGCGCACCACGATCCTGCGCTGCGACCCGGCGGCCCTCCGGGCGCTGGGCCCCGCGGCCATCGCCCTCGGACGGTCGGAGGGCCTGGAGGGCCACGCCCGCTCGGTGGCGATCCGCCTGAACCTGTGAGGGCCTGATGTCCGGCGCGGCCAATTCGAGCGAAGCGAAATCCCGGGACGCCGAGGTGGCGGACGCCAAGGCGGCGGACGTGAAGGCGGCGGACGTGAAGGCGGGGGAGGCGAAGTCGCCGCATCGCCTCGCGGTGGTGACCCTCGACGAGGAGTCGATCGGGCGGGGCAACCCGGACCAGGAGCACGAGCGCGCCATCGCGATCTTCGACATCCTGGAGGACAACAGCTTCACGGTCCCCGGCCGCGAGGGGCCCTACGCCCTCACGCTCGGGCTCGTGGAAAGCAAGCTCGCCCTCGTCATCAAGCGCGCGGACGGCGACCCGGTGATGACCCACCTCCTGTCGCTGACCCCGTTCCGCCGGGTGATCCGCGACTACGAGATGATCTGCGAGAGCTACTACAACGCCATCCGCACCGCCTCGCCGACCCAGATCGAGGCGATCGACATGGGCCGGCGCGGCCTGCACAACGAGGCGTCCGACCTGCTGCGCCAGCGCCTCGAGGGCAAGGTCGACCTCGACCACGACACCGCGCGCCGCCTCTTCACTCTGGTCTTCGCCTTGCACTGGAAGGCCTGAGCCGCGACCCCACTCGAAGCGCGAGGCTGAGAAGAAGACCGGATGGCGGACGCGACCGGCCCGAAGAAGACGCGCGTGCAGTCGGCCCTGTTCATGTGCAACTTCAACGCCGTGCGCTCGCTCGCGGCGGAGGCCATCGCGCGCCACTACTTCGGCAAGTCGATCTACGTGCAGTCGGCCGGCGTCCGCTCCGGCGAGCCCGCCGACCCGTTCATGGTGGCGGCCCTCGACGAGATCGGCATCGACGCGACGCGCCACAAGCCGCGCACCCTGGCCCAGCTCGAGGAGTGGGAGGGCCTGAACTTCGACCTCATCGTCACCCTGGCGCCCGAAGCCCACCACGCCGCCCTGGAGCTGACCCGCACCAACGCGGTCGAGGTCGAGTACTGGCCGACCCCCGACCCGACCCACATCCAGGACGGCACCCGCGAGCAGCGCCTCGACGCCTACCGCGACGTCCGCGACGGTCTGGTCTACCGGATCAAGATGCGGCTGAAGGCGTAAGACGCCGGAGCGACGTCACCGGCCCGAAACTCTTCTCCCGGATGCGGGCGACGGCCTCGGCGAGGGGCTCCACCGCCACCGCCATGTGGTGGCCGTTGGCGTGGATGAGTCGGGCGGCGTCGAGCATCAGCCCGACATGGCCGCGCCAGAACACGAGATCGCCGCGCCGCAGACCCTCGAAGTCCGGGGGCAGGGCCTCGCCGAGCCCGCGCTCCTGCTGGTCGGCGTCCCGCGGCGCCAGGATCCCGGCCTGCGCGAGGCAGAGCTGGACGAGGCCCGAACAGTCGAGGCCGAGACTGGTGCGCCCACCCCAGAGATAGGGCGTGCCGACGAGGCGTTCGGCGGTGGCGGCGTAATCGGGTTCGACGGCGTCGAGGGGCGCGCAGTGGCCGGCAAAGACGTAGCCACTCGCGATCCGGAGATAGTCGCCCCGGGTCTCCGTCGGTCGGAGGCGGGCGCCCAGGGTCAGCCAGCCGCTGGCGGGCTGCTTCAGGTCGGGGCCCGGATAGAGGAAGCTGCGCAGGGCGGTGATGCGGTGCGTCGGCGCCTGCGCGGGCCCGAGGGCCGCTTCGGGGAGGTAGCCCACATAGCCGTCATGGGCGAACTGGACGAAGACGAAGCCCTCCTCGGCGCCGTAGGCGGTCACCGCGTCCCCCATCACCGCCTCGGTCTCGAGACCGGCATCGAAGCGGGGCATCCGGCGCAAGGGGGCCGAGGGTACGACCACCGCGCGGGTCTCGCCCACGACGTAGCGTTCGGCCGCCACATGGCCGCGCAGGCGCACATCGGCGATCTCGGGCCGGGCCGGAACGAGACGCGCGTCGGTGAGATCGAACAGAGAATCCGCCATAGCCCCCACTCTCATGGCCCCGACTATCGACGCTCGCCGACCGCATCGCAACAGCCCGGACGCGTCCCGAGGGCACGCGGCATTTCGACGCCTGGCCCTGCCCATTCGGCCGGCAGGGCGCTTCTCGTCCAGGCAGGTCCCTTCAAAGGCTCGCCGAAGGCGCTGATCGAAAATCCATCACGCCCCCGCGATGCATCGGACGCGCGGCTCGCCCCGCATGTGTGCACTGCACAAACGGCCGGATCGCGCGTATGGTCCGGTGATGCCCCAAGCGAGTCGCGCCGTGAAGAAGCCCTCGAAGTCCTTCCAGGATCTCCCGCCGATCCGCGTGCGGCGCGAGCCGCCGACCATCCCGGAGGCCGTCGCCGCGGCCCAGGACCTCGCCGACGACATCGAGCAGCAGGTGGAGATCGCCGCCGGCCTCATCGGCCTGCCGCCGGAGGCGGTGCGCGAGCACGTGGTCGCCGCCGCCAAGGTCCGGTCCGAGGCCAAGCCCGATCGGATCTCCGAGCGGATGCCGGAGCGCATCTTCACCGCCGCCAGCCCGAGCCGGGCACCGCGCACCGTCATCGTCGAGCGCCGGACCCGGCCGCCGGTGGTGGTCGAGCGGCGCGGGCGACCGCCGATCGGGCGCCCCTGACCGGAGGGCCGGCTTTCCGCCGGCCCCCGGGTCTTTCGCCGCTCGACCAGTCCAGGGGACCCTACCAGTCCAAAGTCTTGCCGGTGTAGTCGAGATAGGCCGTACCGCTCTGTCCGAGCCGGGCCGCGATCACGTCGGCCATGCCGGTGACGCTGGTGGCGACGTCGATGTCGGCATCGGCCCCGCCCATCTCGGTGCGGACCCAGCCCGGATGCAGCAGCAGCACGCCGAAGCCGGCCTCCCGGTGGCGGATCTCGAAGCTGCGCACCAGGGTGTTGAGGGCGGCCTTGCTCGCCCGGTAGTTCTCCCAGCCGCCGGATTCGTTGAGGCCGACGCTGCCGAGGATCGAGCTCATGAAGGCGACGAGGCCCTTCGGCGCCAGCCGGTCGAGGAAGGCCTCGGCGAAACGCACCGGGCTGATCGCATTGGTCAGGTAGACCTGGGCGGCGACGTCGCGTGGCACCAGGTGCAGCGGCTCGTGGGCCTGAGTCGCCACGCCCGCCACCACGAAGATCAGGTCGAAGCTCTGGCCCGCCAGGCGGTCGTGCAGGGTGGACACCGCGCGATCGTCGTCGATGTCGGCCGTCTCGACCGTGAGGGCCTCGGAGGCCAGCGCGGCGAGGCCTGGGGAGGCCGAGCGCTGCGTCGCGGTCACCCGCCACCCGCGTTGGAGGAAGGTCTCGACGAGGCCGAGCCCGAGGCCGCGCGAGGCCCCGACGATGAGCGCGTTCTTCTGGGATGCCATGGTGATCCGTGTCCTTGGTTCGCGGAAGGGGTTCGCGGAAGGGCCGGGCGCCCGGGGGCAGCGCCGCCCTCCCCTGTCCGGGGAGGTTGGACGAAGGCGTCGGTCCGGCAATCCGGGCCGCGGGCGCCGAGGTGCGCGGGCGCACCCGCGCGGGCCTCAATCCGCCGTCTGCACCGACCAGGTCGCGTGCTCGATCCCGGGCATCCGCGCGAGGCCCGCCACCACGGCGTCGAGCTCGGCGCCGGCCACCGCCGTCGCCACCAGGGTCGCCACCACCTCGACGGTGTCCTCGCCCCGCTCCACCACCTCGATCCCGCCGACGGGGTACTGCGCCGCCTCCAGGCGCTCGACCAGGAGGTCGCGGGCCGGGCCGGCGCCGTCCGCCTGCACCGTCACCTGCACCTCGTAGGTCGCCTCGGTCTGGCTCTCGTCGATGGGCGCGCGGTTGATGGCGTTGACGAGGGGCCGCAGCAGGGTGTTGCCGGCGAGCACCGCGGCGGTGACGAAGGCCGCCTCCAGGGGAAAGTCGGCGCCCGCGAAAGCGCCCACGGCGGCCGAGCACCAGAGGGTCGCGGCGGTGTTGAGGCCGCGGACGTTCATGCCCTCCTTCATGATCACGCCGGCGCCGAGGAAGCCGACGCCCGAGATCACGTAGGCCACCGTGCGGGTGCCGCCGGGCGCCCCTTCGAGGCGCATGCCGAGGTCGACGAAGGCGGCCGCCCCCACCGCCACCAGGACGTTGGTCCGCAGGCCGGCCGTGCGCTGTCGGTACTGGCGCTCGGCCCCGATCAGGGTGCCGAGCCCGAAGGCGACGAGGAGGCTGATCGCCGAATTGACGGCTTCGGGCATCGGCCCGGACAGGAAGGGGATCATCGTCCTGCCCTGACGCGGTCCCGTGACGGGACCATGACGGCGCGACCGGGATCAGGCCTGCGGGTAGTCGGAGATGCCGCCATGCGCCGCCGACCACTTGGCGGGCTCGTGCAGGAAGCTCTCCACCTCGGCGAGGATCTTCGGGTCGAAGTGGCCGCTCTCCTTGGCCACCGCCAGCACGTCCCACCAGGTGGTGAGGTAGTGCAGCTGGACGCCGAGGTCGGCCATGAGTTCGCGGCTGTTGGGGAAGATGTCGTAGAAGAACATCACGAAGCAGTGGTCGACCTGGGCGCCGGCATCGCGCAGGGCCTTGCAGAACAGCGCCTTGCTGCGCCCGTCGGTGGCGAGATCCTCCACCAGCAGGGTCCGGGCGCCCTCCACCACCTCGCCCTCGATCTGGGCGTTGCGGCCGAAGCCCTTGGGCTTCTTGCGCACGTACTGCATCGGCAGCATCAGCCGGTCGGAGATCCAGGCCGCGAAGGGGATGCCGGCCGTCTCGCCGCCGGCCACGTGGGTGATCGACTCGTAGCCGATGTCGCGCACGATGGTGGCGGCGGCGAAGTCGTTCAGGGTGGAGCGCAGGCGCGGATACGAGATGATCTTGCGGCAGTCGATGTAGACCGGGCTCGCCCAGCCCGAGGTGAAGGTGAAGGGCGTCTCCTGGTAGAAGTGCACCGCCTTGATCTCGAGGAGCATCTTGGCCGCCTCGCGGGCGATCACGGCGCGGTCGATCGGCAGGAAGGAGGTCGTCATGCGCGGGTTCGCTCTCGTGCGGGCGGCGGCCGCGGCCCCGTCCCGCCTCCGGGAGGGGCCGCGCATCCGTCTGAAGGGTTGCGTTCTCCTTCCCGCCAACCGCCAGGGGCGTCAACCCTGGAGATCGCCTGGAGATGGGCGCGCCCTCGCAGGCCCCTCAGGCCGCCTTCACGTCGGCGAGGAATCCGCCGACCGCGCGGGTCAGAGTCTCGGAGTGCCGGGCGAGCTCCTGGGCGGCGCTGAGCACCTGCGAGGCGGCCGCCCCCGTCTGGCCGGCGCCATCGCGCACGCCGGCGATGTTGGTGGTCACCTCCTCGGTGCCGCGCGCCGCCTCCTGCACGTTGCGGGTGATCTCCTGGGTCGCGGCCCCCTGCTCCTCCATGGCGGCGGCGATCGAGGCGGCGGTGCTCGACATCTCGCCGATGATCCGGCCGATGGTCTCGATGTCGGTGATGGCCTCCTGGGTCGCGGTGCGGATCTCGGTGATGCGCTCGCCGATCTCGCCCGTGGCCTTGGCGGTCTGCCCGGCCAGTTCCTTCACCTCGGAGGCGACGACGGCGAAGCCGCGGCCGGCCTCGCCGGCCCGCGCCGCCTCGATGGTGGCGTTGAGCGCCAGGAGATTGGTCTGCGCGGCGATGCTGGAGATCACCTCGACGAAGGCGCCGATGCGCTCGGTGGTGCCGGCGAGGCGGCGCACGGTGGCGTCGGTGCGCTGGGCGTTCTCCACCGCCTGGTCGGCGATGCGGGCCGACAGGCTGACCTGGCTCACGATCTCCTGCACCGAGGCCGACATCTCCTCGCTGGCCGCGGCCACCGTCTGGACGTTGGCGGAGGTCTCCTCGGCCGCCCCCGCGACGATCACGGTCTGCTGGTTGGTCTGGGCGGCGACGCTGCTCATCGACTGGGCCGTGGCCTCCATCTCGGTGGCGGCGCCCGCCAGCCCCTGGGTCAGGATCGAGACGTTGCCCTCGAAGGCCTGGGTCAGGGCATCGAGACGCTGGGCCCGGCGCATCTTGGCGGCGTCCTCGGCCGCCTGCGCCTCGGCGAGGCGCCGGGCCTCTAGGGCGTTGTCCTTGAAGACCTGGAGCGCGCGGGCCAGGAGACCGACCTCGTCCCGCCGCTCGGTGCCCGAGACCGTCACGGCGAGGTCGCCGGCCGCGAGCCGGCCCATCGCCGCCGTCATGGCGGCGAGCGGGCGGGTGACGCCGTAGAGGGTGATCAGCGCGAGCAGGCCGACCGCGACGCCGAGGCCCAGGGTGGCGGTGACGATGAGGGTGCGCGTGGCGCTCTCGGCCGTTTCGGCCGCCGCCTGCTTGGCGATCTCGAGGTCGCGCAGGTTCGCGGCGACGCGGGCCGCCACGCTCCGGGCGATCGTGAGCCGGGCCGGGCGGACCTCCTGCTTCGAGATCTGGGCGGCCGCCGCGTTCTCGTTGCGCAGGCCGAGGGCGATGGAGCGGTCGGCGGTGGCGAAGAACGCCTCCAGCTCGCTGCGGACGCCCTGCAGGATGCCGCGGCGCTCCGGCGTGTCGGCCAGGGCGAGCAGGCGGTCGCTGGCCTCGAGGGCGGCTTTCCGGCTCGCCTGGTAATGGGCGAGGTCCTGCTGCATCAGCGCGGCGTCGGTCTCGATGATGGTGTTCTTCTCGGCGATCACCGCCTCGTCCACGGCCAGGGCCAGTTGCTGGGCCAGGGAGAGCCGGGCGGCGCGGACATCGACGATCTGGGTCGTGTTCCGCCCGAGGGTGTCGAGGTTGGCCCGCGCCAGGACCACCAGTCCGACGGCCACGAGGATGAGGATCAGGCTCGGGACGGCGAGCTTTCCCAGAAGCTTGAGGTTGTTGAACGTGCGCATGAGGCCCCTGCGACCGGCGCCGGCGCAGGACCTTGATCGGTCTCTCAGGGACGCGGCGTCGTGCTCACGTTTCTGTGATACGGCGCTGAAACAATGATTAACGTATGCGAATTTTTCTGCAACTGATGGAAGTTTAGCGGCAACCTGGTTGTATTCCGAAGTTTTCCGATCCGGGCGATGATCCCTTATCCATCTCGCTCTGAGGCCTGCCGGAGCGTCGCGGCGAACCAAATGCTCGAAACCCTGCCCTCGGTCTTCGACAGCGACGGAAATACCGTCCGAACGCGCGCGAGGATCACACGCGTGAAGCTCCGGTGCGGGCGGATCTGACGCTCTGCCGGCCGCCTCGCCCACTCACCCCAGAAAGGATTGCAGGGCCGCCAGGGTCGCGGCGGGGTTCTCTTCGGCCAGGAAATGGCCGGACGTGACCTCGGCGGCGACGGCGCCCGGCGCGAAGGTGCGCTGCCAGGCGGCGAGCGGCGTCTCGGGCTCACGGTCGAGATAGCTGTCGCCGGTGAGGATCAGGGTCGGGCAGGCCAGCCGACGCCCGGCGGCGAGGTCCGCGAGATCGGCGTCCCGGTCGCGGGTGGCCCCCGCCCGGTAATCCTCGCAGAAGGCGTGGATGCGCTCGGGCACGCCCCAGGCCTGCCGGTAGAGATGCAGGGCGGCGGGGGCGAAGGCCTTGAGGGACTTGTCCCCGCTCCAGTCGCGCAGCAGCCCCTCGAAATAGGCGTCCGGGTCGCGACCGATGGCCTGCTCCGGCCCCGGGGCGGCCTCCGCCAGGAAGTGCCAGTGCGAGGGCTTGCGCGGGTTGGCCTCGATCCGCTCCCACTGGACCAGGGTCGGCAGGATGTCGAGGAGGGCCAGCCGGGCGATCCGCCCGGGCTCGTCGAGGGCGAGGCGGTAGCCGATGCGCGCACCCCGGTCGTGACCGACCAGGGCGAAGTGGACGTGGCCCAGGGATTCCATCACCGCCGCCACCTCGGCCGCGAGGGTCCGCTTGGCGTAGGCCTCGTGGCGCGGGTCGCCCTCCGGCGCGGCGGACCAGCCGTAGCCCTTGAGGTCGAGGCAGATCACCCGATGGCGCTCGGCGAGGGCCGGCGCGATCCGGTGCCAGCAGGCGTGGCTCTGCGGGAAGCCGTGGAGGAGCAGCACCGGCCTCCCGTCCTCCGGCCCGCCGATGCGGGCGAAGAAGCGGCCGGCCGGGATGTCGATCCAAGGGGCGGCGAAGCGGGGGAAGAGATCGGTGGTCACGGGCGGCGCCTCCGGCAGGGGCCGGGGGAACGCACGGGGCCGGGCGCCGGTTCGCAGTCGCGGACAGCGTCGCTTCGGCTGGAAGCGGGCGATTTTCCGACTAGATCCGCCCCATCCGCTCTCCTCAGCAGGATTTTCCCGATGCACACGTGTGTGACCGCCCTCGCCCTGGCCGCCGGCCTCGCCCTGGCCAGCCTCGTTCCCGCCCAGGCCGCCGGGTGCTGCGGAGGCGGCGCCGGCATGATGTGCGGCCAAGGCAAGATGGACATGCGGGCGGGCGCCATGAAGCCGTCCCGGACCAAGAAGGCCGCCTGCTGCTGCGCGGGCATGGCCGGACACGGCGCGGCCCCGATGTCGAAGAAGCTCTGAGCCGGACCGGACCACGTCTCCCGCCGAGGCCGTGGTCGAAGACGAGGCGGCACGCGAAAACGAGGCCGCGCCCGCAGAGTTGTGTCCGGACCGGGTGACCCGGCCCGTGCCCTGCGGCCTCGCGGATGCCGGGGCGGGATTGACGCCCGCCCCGCGCAGCGGGCACACCCGAAGGAGGCGGATCGCGCAAGAATCCGACCCAAAAAAGATCACCGAGGAGACGCGCATGGACCGGCCCACCGTTCCTGCTCCGCAGAGTCCTGTTCCGCAGAGTCCTGCCTTGCAGAGGCTTGCCCTGCAGAGACTTGCCCTGCAGAGACTTGCCCCATCGACGATCCGGGCGCTCCGGCCGGCCGGCGCGAGCCCCTCCGCATGAGCGGCGCGGCCCTCGCCGAACGGCCGGCGACCGGCGCTCCGCCCGTGGACGCCGCCCTGCGCGGCCGCATCCTCGCGCTCCGCGAGGGCCTCCTGCACGGGCTCATCGGCGCCGACGCGATGGTCGAGCGCCTCCTCATCGGCCTCCTCACCGGCGGCCATCTCCTCATCGAGGGCGCCCCCGGCCTCGCCAAGACCCGCGCGGTCAAGCGCCTGTCGGACGGGCTCGACGGCAGCTTCGCCCGCATCCAGTGCACCCCCGACCTGATGCCCGCCGACCTGACCGGCACCACCGTGTGGCGCCAGGATGCCGGCGACTTCGAGTTCCTGCCCGGCCCCCTGTTCCACTCCCTCGTCCTCGTCGACGAGGTGAACCGCGCGCCGCCGAAGGTGCAGTCGGCCCTGCTCGAGGCCATGGCCGAGGGTCAGATCACGGTCTCGGGCCACACCCATGCGCTGCCCGACCCGTTCATGGTGGTGGCGACCCAGAACCCGATCGAGCACGCGGGCACCTTCCCGCTGCCCGAGGCGCAGCTCGACCGCTTCCTCCTCCACGTCCTGGTGGAGATGCCGGACGAGGCCGCCGAGCGCCGCATCCTCGACCTCGTCGAGGGCGAATTGAACCACCACGCCGAGGCGATGCCGGTGCGGCTCTCCGTGGCGGAGATCCGGGCCGCCCGGGAAGCCGCCCTCAACGTCTACGTCTCCCCGGCCCTCAAGGACTACCTCGTGCGGCTGGTCGCCGGCACCCGCACCGACGCGGCGGCCCCCGACCTGCGCGCCGCCATCGAGCATCCGGCCTCCCCGCGCGGCACCCTGGCGCTGATGCTCGCCGGCAAGGCGCGGGCCTATCTTCACGGCCGCGACCACGTCATCCCGGAGGACGTGGCGGACCTCGCCGCCGACGCCCTCGCCCACCGCATCGGCCTGACCTGGCGCGCCGCCGCCGAGGGTCAGACGGCCCGGGGCATCATCCGCGGCCTCGTCCAGCGGGTGCGGGCCCTCTGAGCGCGACCATGACCGTGCCGAGCCCGGCCCAAGCCGCAGCAGCCGCAGCCCTGCCGGCCACCGACCCGCTGATGGCGCCGGGCATCCACCTCTCGGGCGAGGCGCTGATGGGCCTGCGCCACCTCGCCCGGCGCGGCTCCGGGCCGGCCACCCGGACGCTGGCGGGCCTGCCCGGCGGGATCGTGACCCGTCGGCGCGGGCGCGGCTCCGAGCCGGACGACGTGCGCCTCTGGTCCGAGGGTGATGACCGCCGGCACATCGACCGCAACGCCACCGCCCGCACCGGCATCCTGCACGTGCGCACCCATCACGACGAGCGCGACCGCGCCGTGGTGCTCCTCGTCGACGTCCGGCCCTCCATGCTCTTCGGCACCCGCCGCGCCCTGCGCTCGGTGGCGGCGGCCGAGGCCCTGGTCCTGCTCGGCTGGCGCATCGTCGGCGACGGCGGCCGCATCGGCCTCGTGGCGGCGGGGGCCGGCGAGCCCGTGGTGGTGCGCCCGGCCGGCGGCGAGCGGGCGATGACCGCCCTCACCGGCGCCCTGGCCCTGGCCCATGCCCGGGCCCTGGCCGACGGATCCGCCGCGGATCCGCCCCTCGCGCCGGCCCTGACCCTGGCCCAGAGCCTGCTGCCCTCGGGCGGTCACCTCGTCATCGGCAGCGCCCTCGACGCGCCGGGCCCGGATTTCGATCCCCTGCTGACGATCATGGCCGAGCGCCTGTCGATCCGCCTCGTCCTCGTGAGCGACGCTTTCGAGCGGGCCCGGCCGCCGGGCTTCTACCCCTTCGCCACGCCGGACGGCCGGCGCGGCACCGTGCAGGCGAGCCGGACCGACCGGGCCTCCCCGGGCACCGATGCCCGCCTCGTCGCCTACGCCCAGCGCGGCATCGAGGGCCTGCGCCTCGACGTCGAGGCCGGCCCGGAGGCCTACGCGCCGCTGATGGAGCGCCTCGATGCGATGCTGTAGGGCGCCAAGCTCTCGGGTACCAAGCCGACAGGGAGGGGCCCGGTGACGCCCGACGCTCCGCCCGGCCTCGACCAGCTGCGCGGCCTGCACCTGCCCGCCGAGACCGGCGGGGCGCAGGGGGCGGTGATGCTCGCCATCGCCCTGGGCTTCACGGCGGCCCTCGTCCTCGGCCTGCTGCGCCTGTTGCGGGCGCGCCGGCGCGGTTCGGTCCGGCGCGCGGCCCTGGCCGACCTCGCCGCCGCCAACGCCCTGCCGCCGGAGCGCCGCCGGGTGGCGCAGGCGCAGCTCCTGCGCCGCCTCGCCCGCACCCTCCAGGGCGACGCCGCGGCCGACGCGCAGGGCGACGCCTGGGCCGCCGCCCTCGACCGGCTCTTCGCTACGACCTTCTTCAGCGCCGGCGCGGGCCGGATCTTCGCCGAGGGGCTCTACCGGCGCGGCGCGTCCGAGCCCGGCCCGGTGGATGCCGAGCTGGCGCGGCTCTTCGCCCGGATCGGGGCCTGAGCCATGCTGACGGAGTTTTGGCCGCACTGGCTCACCGCCCTCGCCTCGGCCTTCGACCTCGCGAGCCCCTATGCCCTGCTGCTCCTGCCCCTGCCGCTCCTGGCGGCCCGGCTGATGCCGCCCGAGCGGGTCGGGGCGAGCGGCGCCCTGCGGGTCCCCCCCTCCCTGGTGGCCGAGGCCGCCCGGGGCGACAGCGTGGCGGCCCGCGGCCGCGGCCGCACCCTCCTGGTCTGGACCCTGTGGGCGGCCCTGGTGGTCGCCCTCGCCGGACCGCGCCTCGTCCTGCCGGCCACCGCCCTGCCGGCCTCGGGCCGCGAGATCATGCTGGTGATGGACCTCTCGGGTTCGATGGAGCGGCGCGACTTCGCCCTGGACGGGCAGACCGTGACCCGGCTCGCCGCGGTCAAGCGCGTCGGCACCGACTTCATCCGCCGCCGGGCCGGCGACCGCATCGGTCTCGTCATCTTCGCCAACGAATCCTACGTCGCCGCGAGCCCGAGCTTCGACACCGCCACCGTCGCCCGCGCCCTCGACGAGGCGACCATCGGCCTCGTCGGGCGCTCCACCGGCATCGGCGACGGCCTGGGCCTCGCCCTCAAGCGCCTGACCCCGGCGGGACCGGAGGCCGAGGGCGCGCCGGTGGCCACCGCCAAGGTGGTGATCCTGATGACGGACGGCGCCAACAATGCCGGCCAGACCACGCCCCGGGACGTGGCCGGCCTCGCCAAGGAGCTCGGCGTCCGGGTCCACACCATCGCGCTGGGCCCCCGCGACCTCTCCAACGCCGACGGCGAGCAGGACGTCGTCGACACCGAGACCCTGCGCGAGATCGCGGATCTCACCGGCGGCCGGATGTTCCGCGTGAAGACCACCGACGACCTCATCGCCATGGCGGACGCCATCGACGCGATCGAGGGCGGGCGCGCCAAGGCGCCGCCGGTGCCCCTGCGCAAGGACCTCTGGCCCTGGCCCGCCGCCCTCGCCTTCCTGGCGGCGGCCGCCCTCCTCGCGTCGCGGCGGATCGCATGAGTCTCCTCGACACCCTGGCGGTCCTGCGGCCCTGGTGGCTGGTGGCGATTCCCGTCGTGGCCGCCCTGGCGCTGCGCGCCGCCTGGCGCTCGGCGCCCCTCGGCGACTGGACCCGGGCCGTCGATCCCGGCCTGATGGCGCTGCTCGCCCGGCGCGGGGCGGTGCGCGGCGGACGCCGGCAGGCGAACCTCGCCGCGGCGCTCGCGGCCGGGCTCGTCGCCCTGGCCCTCACCGGCCCGGCGGTGGAGCGCCCGGACGCCGCCACCTTCCGCAACCTCGACGCGACCGTGGTGGTATGCGACCTGTCGCGCTCCATCGCGGAGGGCGGCCACCTCAAGGACGTGCGCCAGGTGGCGCAGGCGGTGGCCGAGGCCGCCGGCACCCGCAGCGTCGCCGTGGTGGTCTATGCGGGCGACGCCTATCTCGCCGCCCCGCCCACCACCGACCGGGACGCCCTGTCCTCCACCCTGTTCGCCCTGGACGGCGACACCGTGCCGGACCGGGGCACCCATCCCGAGCGCGGCCTCGCCCTGGCCCGCCGCACCCTCGCGGAGGCCGGCGTGATCGCGGGCGACGTCGTCCTCGTCACCGACGGCGACGGCATCGGCGACGCGGCCCTGCGCGAGGCCGCCGCGATCCGTGCCAAGGGCTGGCACCTGCACGGGCTCTTCGTGCCCGCCGGGCCCGGCCTGCCGGCGGGCTCGCCCAAGCCCGACCGGGGCGCCCTCGAGCGCCTGACCGACGCGGGGGCGGGCCGCTTTGCCCTCCTCGACAGCCCCGCCCCGGTGCTCGACGCGGTGGGCGCCAGCACCGCCCAGCACCTCGCCGCCGGGGGCTACACCGTGCTGGCCTTCGCCGATCTCGGGCGCTGGCTCGTGCTGCTGGCCCTGCTGCCCGCCCTCGTCCTGTTCCGCAGGAGCGCCTGATGGCCCTCGGTGTCCTGTCCGACCGCCTGCCCGCCCTCCCCCGCGACTGGACCCGCTGGGCACGCCTCGCTGCCCTGGGGCTCGCGGGCGCCGGCATCCTGGCCCTGACGGCGACGGCGCAGCCCCGCACCAGCCTTGGCCGCGCCCTGCTGGGGGCCGGCCTGCCCGGGGCCGCCGCCTGGGTGCTCGACGACCCGGCCTGGCGCGGCCCGGCCCTCTACCAGGCCGGGCGCTACACGGAAGCCGCCGCCCTCTTCCGCAACGGCGGCCGGCGCAACGCCTACAACCTCGGCAACGCGCTCGCGAAATCCGGCGACCTGCAGGGGGCGCTGGACGCCTACGACGCCGCGCTCCAGTACAACCCCCGCGATGCCGATGCGCAGGCCAACCGCTCGCTGATCGCCCGCCTCGTGGACGAGGGCGCCGGCGATCCCGGCAAGGGCGGCGGCGTGGCCAACGCCACCGCCACGGTGGGGGCGCGCTACAACAAGACCGCGAACCAGGACCCCAACGACGACACCCAGGCGACCTCCAGCGGCGAGGGCCTGGCCGGCAACAAGGAGGGGGGCACCACCTCGTCGACGCCGGGCAACAGCAAGGTCGCCCGGCGCGGCAAGGCCGAGCAGGTCTCGGTGGATTCCGGCAAGGGCGAGGCCCGCGGCTCGGCCAGCGACGCGGCGGGGCGCGGCCGCACCGGGGCGGGCTCGGCCATGGTCGCGGCCGCCCCCGAGCGGGAGGTGCGCCGGGTGACGAAGAGCTTCGAGGCCCACGAGATCCGACCCGACCGCCTCTGGCTGCAGACCCTGCCGGACGATCCCGGACGCTATCTCAAGCTGCGCCTGAAGGCGGAACAGGCAGCCCGCGTCGAGGCCGGCACAGCGGTGCCGGGGGGAAGCAACCCATGGTGAGTGTAAGGCAGCACCCCCTCTCCCCCCTGCGGGAAAGGGTAGCCTGGATCAGCGGGTCGGGAGAGGGGGCAACCTCTCCGGAGATGGCGCGCGCCTCTCCCGGTCGCTTCGCGATCACCCTCCCCCGCGGAGGCGGGAGGAGTTTTGCGGCGCGCCTGATCCTGATCCTCACGTGCCTCGCCCCCTTCCCCACCCGGGCCGAGATCGGTCCCGGCGACCTCACCCTCACGGTGACGCCGGAGCGCAACGGCAACGCCGATCCGTTCTCCCGCGAGATGGTGCTGCTGCGCATCCACGGGGTCTACCGCCAGCCGATCCTGCTGGAGGAGGTGATCCAGCCGTCGCTGGCCAATTTCAGCTGGACGCAGCTCGGCCGCGACGCCTGGTCGAAGACCCGCCTGCCCGACGGGCAGGTGGCCATCGCCTTCGACCGGGTGGTGGCGATCTTCCCGCACCATCCGGGCGACTTCACCATCGATCCGTTCCTGCATCGCCTCACCGTCAACGACGGCGGCAAGCGGGTCGTCGTCGACGTGCCCTCGGCTCCGGTGACCCTGCCCGTCGCCACCTGGACGAAGCCGGTGGGCGGGCCCGACGCCAAGGAGCCCTGGTGGCTCCCGGCCAAGGACGTGACGATCACGGATTCCTGGAGCCCCGATCCCGAGACGGTGAAGCTCGGCGAGACCACCCGGCGCATCGTCACCCTGGAGGCGCAGGGCATGGTCGCCGAGGGACTGCCGCCCCGCCCGGTGATGCGCACGCGCGGCATCCTCACCTTCGCCGGGCCGGTGACCCGCGAGACGATCATCACCCCCACCGGCCCGGTGGCGCGGGCGACCTACCAGTGGGACGTGCGCCCCGCGATCGAGGAGATCATCCCCCTCGACGCGATCGTCATCCCGTGGTTCGACACCGTCTCGCGCACCCTGCGCGAGGCCGAGATTCCCGCCCGCCAGATCGGCGGCGGCCTGCCCGACAGGGACGACGAGGCGAAACCCGTCCTGCCGGCCTCTCCCCTCTTGGTGGCGACGGCCGCCCTCGGCGCCTTCGGCCTCGGCCTCGCCCTGCTCGGCTTCGGCAGCGGCGGGCGTTCGGGACGCCGGCGCCTCGACGCGCGGACGCGCCGGGCGCTCGGCCGCGCCGCCTCGGCCCGGGACGCGCGGGCCTTCCGCGCGCATCTCCACCCCTTCCTCACGGAGCAGCCCGACCTCGCGCGGGCCTGGCGGGCCCGGCCGGAGGTCGCCGCAGGCCTCGATGCCCTGGATTCCCACCTCTACGGCCCCGGCACCGTCGCAGCCCCCGACCTGCCCAGCCTCGCCCGGGCCCTGAGCCGGCCGATCGCTGCGGGAGCGCAGCCGACGGCGGCCCCCTCGCGCCTCGCGCCCCTCGACGGCCGGGCCCTGACCTCGCCAAGACCCATCCGAGACCCATCGACCGGAACCGCATGAGCCTGACGCGACGGATCCTCCTCGGGGCGGGGGCCCTCCTGCCCCTGCTGAGCACGGCCCAGGGCCAGGGCCAGGGCAAGGGCCACGAGACCGATCCAGGCCCCCAGGACCGGTTCGCCGAGGCCGGTGCGGCGTTGGCGCGGATCGCCGGCGACCTCGGCGGCCGGGCCGGGATCGCGGTCCTCGACACGGGCGGCGACCCCGCCCTGCTGCACGACGCCGAGGGCGCCTTCCCGCTCTGCAGCACCTTCAAGCTGCTCCTCGCCGCCGCGATCCTGGCCCGGGTCGAGGCGGGGCGCGAACGGCTCGACCGGCGCCTCGCCTACGGAGAGGCCGACCTCGACACCTACGCCCCCGTCACCACGCGCGCCCTGAGGGCGGGCGGACCGGAGGCCGGGGCGATGTCCGTGGAGGCTCTGTGCGCCGCCGCCCTGGTCTGGAGCGACAACACCGCCGCCAACCTCCTGCTCGCCGCCATCGGCGGTCCCGCGGCCCTGACCGCCTATGGCCGGGACCTCGGCGACCCGGTGACCCGCCTCGACCGGACCGAACCCGACCTGAACGCGGCCGTGCCCGGCGATCCCCGCGACACCACCCGGCCCGCCGCGATGGCAGCGACCGTCGGGAAGATCCTGCTCGGGCCGTCGCTGACGGAGGCCAGTCGCGCCCGGCTCGAGGGCTGGATGACGGCCTCCCGCACCGGAACGAAGCGCCTGCGGGCGGGGCTTCCGGCCGATTGGGGCGTCGGCGACAAGACCGGCAGCGGGGCCTACGGCACCGCCAATGTGGTGGCGCTCCTGCGCCCGCCGGCCCGGGCGCCCCTGGTGGCGGCCATCTACCTCACGGGGTCGGACACCACGAGCGAGGCCCGCGACGCGGCCCATGCGGCGATTGGCCGGGTCATCGCCGCGACCTATGGTTAACACTCGGTTCACGCCTGCCTGACACGGTCGTCCCGCGAGGAGTGGACCCGATGCGGCGTGGCGGTGTGGCGATCAGACGGGGCGGGGCGGGGCTCGTGCTCCTGGCCGGATTGACGGCAGCCCCCGCCGGCTCAGCAGATCTCGGCGGCCTCGCCTTCCCGACCCCCGGGCGCGCGGTGGAGGGCTACGGGGCGGAGCCCGAGGGCCTGCCGCGCTACTTCCCGCGGGCGGAGGAGGAGGGTGGCGTGGCTCACCTCGCACCGGTGCCGCGCCGCCGGCTGGCCGGCTGCATCCCGCGGCGGGTACCCATCCCCACCGATGCCCTCGGTGACCCGAGCTATGTCGGCTCGGCCTACGGCCTCGGCAAGCCGAGCTATTACGGCTTCACCCCGCCCCTCGGGGTCGACGATCCCTACGGCCGGCCCCTGCGGCCCTATTGTCCCTGAGGCGTCTGGCGTCCCGGCGGCGGGGCGATTAGGTCTCGCGCCGGGATGCGATCCGCGTCCGCGAGACCCTGCCGAAGACCTTGCCGAGGACGAGCCGCCGATGTCCGATCCCGTCTCCCTGCTCCGGTTCACGTCCGTCGCCCCCCTGCGCACCACGGTCGCCGCCTGGCGCCGGGCCGACGAGCGGGTGGTGCTGGTGCCGACGATGGGCGCGCTCCATGCCGGCCACCTCGCCCTGATGGCGCGGGCGCGCAGCCTCGGTCGGCGCGTCGTGGCGAGCATCTTCGTCAATCCGACCCAGTTCGGCCCGAACGAGGATTTTTCGCGCTATCCCCGCGACACCGAGGCCGACCTCGCCCTGCTGGCGGAGGCGGGGGTCGATGCCGCCTACCTGCCGGAGGTCTCCGGGATGTACCCCGAGCACTTCTCGACCCGGATCGAGGTGGGCGGCCTCACCGAGGGCCTGTGCGGCGCCTATCGGCCGGGTCACTTCTCGGGCGTCGCCACGGTGGTGACCAAGCTGCTCAACCAGGTCCAGCCCGACTGCGCGCTGTTCGGCGAGAAGGACTACCAGCAGCTCCTAGTGATCCGCCGCGCCGTGTGCGACCTGGACCTGCCCGTGGAGATCCAGGGCGTCCCCACCCTGCGGGAGGCGGACGGCCTCGCTCTGTCGTCGCGCAACCGCTACCTCGCCCCCGAGGAGCGGGCGCGCGCACCGCGCCTCCACGCCGTCCTGTCCGAGATCGCCGCAGGCCTCGCGGCCGGCGGAAGCGCCGGCCCCCTGGTCGAGGGAGGCCGGGCCGCGCTAGCGGCGGCGGGCTTCGAGCCCGTGCAGTATCTCGAGGTCCGCGATGCCGAGACGCTGGCGCCGGTGGAGCACGCCACGCGGCCGGCCCGGGTGCTGGCGGCGGCCTATCTCGGCCGCACGCGCCTCATCGACAACGTCGCGGTGGGTTGACCCGCCGGACGTTCAGGCCCGTCCCGCCGCGAGGGGATTGGCCCGGAAGAAATCGAGCATCGCCCGCGTCGCGTCGGGCCCGCGCGGATCGGTGTAGCTGCCGGCCGGGCTTCCGCCGGACCAGGCGTGGCCGAGGCCGCGCACGATCCAGCCCTCCACCGCGACCCGGCCGTCCGCATCGGCGTAGCGGGTGCGGGTGTAGGGCAGGCCGCCCGGGCTCACCGCCTCCGCCGCCTCGGGCGTCAGCCCGTCGATGCCGGCCTGGGCCAGCGCCTGCTCGCCGTTGCGGGGGTTCACGGTGCCGTCGCTCTCCCCGTGGAACACGATGGTGGGCACCCGCACCGTGGAGACCGCGCCGTCGGCAGCGGCCACGGGGCCGAGGCGCATCACCGTGAGGGCGGTCGAGACGTCGCGGGCACAGCCCGCCGCGAGGCCGGAATGGATGCCCACCGCCGCGTAGAGGTCGGGATAGGCCCGGGCGATGTTCACCGCCGCCGCACCGCCCGCCGACAGGCCGGCGATGTAGACCCGGGTCGGATCGACTCGATGCTCGGCGATGAGCGCGCGGGTCAGCCCGGCGATGATCCCCGCCTCGCCGGAATCCCGGCCCTGGTCGCCGGGCTGGAACCAGTTCCAGCAGCGCTGGCCGTTGGCGCGCCCGCTCTGGGCCGGGTAGGCCACGAGGAAGCCCTCCGCCTCCGCGCGGGCGTTCATGCCGGTGCCGGCGGCGAAATCGTCCGGCGACTGGGTACAGCCGTGCAGCATCACCACCAGGGGCAGGTCGGCATGGGCGTCGCTGGGAACGAACAGCTTGTAGTCCCGTGCCCCGGCCGCGTTGGAAAAGCTGTGCTCCGTGAAGCTGCCGCCCTCGGTGAGGGGCGCACGAGCTTGGTTCAAGCCCGACGGGCCGAGACCGCCGGCCAGGCCCGAGACGAGAGTGCCGAGATTGCCGACGAGGCTGGAGGGGGTCGCCCCGCCGGGACCGGCCTTGCCGAGGCCCCCGAGCACCGGGGCGATGCCCCGCGTCACCGTTTCCACGACCTTGCGCAGCTTCTCGGGGAGGATCGCGGCGAGGCGCGCCTCCTCGGCGGCGGCCGAACCCGACGGGGACTCGGTCTGGAACGCGGGTTTGGATTCCGGCTTGGCCGCCGGGCCGGTCTCGACGCGCTCGGCCACGAGATCGATGGTGTGGGGCTGGGGCGCCGGAGCGCCGTGGTCGGCCGCGGAACGGGGGGGCGTGCCGGCGAAGCCGCGCTGCAGCAGGTCCGTCGCGTCCTGCAGGCGTCCGGCTGCCGTGAGGCGCGTCGCCTCCATCATGTCGGCGAGGCGGTCCTGCATCCGGTTCGAAGGGTCGGTCATGGGGTTCGCTTTCCGGCTCGACGACGGGTCGAACCATGCGAGGTCGGGAACGCGGTTTTTGGAGATTGTCAGAGGAGGCGGTCGGCGAGGGCCGCCTTCACGGCCGGAGTCGCCTGCAGGCTTCCCATGACCTCGATCGACGCGATGACCTCGCGGGCCAGTTCCGGGGTGACGTCGGGCGCGATGCTGGCGAGCCCGAGGACGCGGATGTCGAGGCGGATGCCGCTGGCGCGCGCGGCCTCGAGTTCGGCCCGGTCGTAGCGGCGCAAGCCGAGTTCGACGCCCTTGCGGGCCACCGATTGCCGGGTCACGTCGCCGTGGCGCGCGATCTGGTTGCGCACGGCCGTACGGATGAAGTCGCTCCGGTTGGCGTAGACGCTCTCGGACACGAGAAGATCGATGTGGCCGAGATCGACGTAGCCGAGATTGATCGTGATCTTCTCGGTGTCGCCGACCCGAATCGGCGCCCTGGGCTTATCCTCGAGATCGAGCATCGGACCTTCCCGTTACCATCCAGTGGGATGGTATATGGGAGGCTTTTGTTGCGATGCAATAAGGAGCCTCGTGCGTCGCAGCATCGTGACGGCGACGGGACGGAACGAACAACCTGCGCCGGTCCAGACCGGTTCGACCGGCCTTCAGGCGGTCTCCTCCTCGCCGAGATAATCGCGCCAGACCGCACCGCCGCCCCCGAGGGTCGCGATGAAGGCCGCGTGCCGGGTGCGCTCGGCCTCGCTGAGCCGATGGCGCAGCGGGCGCGGCCCCACCGGGACGACCTCGCCGCCATCGCCGAGGATCACCACCTCCTCGGCCTCCGTCATGGCGAGCCCGAGGCTGGTCTGCTTGCCGCCGAGGAGCTCGACATAGACCTCCGCCAGGATCTGTGCGTCGAGGAGCGCGCCGTGCTTGGTCCGCCGCGTGGTGTCGATGCCGTAGCGCGAACACAGGGCATCGAGGTTGTTGGCCGCCCCCGTATGCTTGCGGCGGGCGAGCTGCAGGGTGTCGACGACGTCGGCGAGGTCGATGGGCGGGGGCGCCGCCGCGCCGAGGCGGGCGTATTCCATGTTGAGGAAGCCGACGTCGAAGGGCGCGTTGTGGATCACCAGGGGCGAGTCGCCGCAGAAGTCGCGGAATTCGTCGACGATGTCGGCGAAGAGCGGCTTGTCGGCGAGCATGGCGTCCGAGATGCCGTGCACCGCGAAGGCGCCCTGGGAAACCGGCCGGGTCGGATTCACCAGTTTGTGGAAGACCTTGCCCGTCTGCACGTGGTTGATCAATTCGACGCAGCCGATCTCGATCAGGCGATCGCCGTTCTTGGCATCCGTGCCGGTGGTCTCGGTGTCGAGGACGATCTCACGCAGCATCGAAGGGTCCTGATCGAAGGGTCCCGGAGGCAGGGGCCGCAAGCTCCGACCTTGCGCCCTCCAGGGCCGGCGTCAAGGCGCCGCCGGCACCGATCCCGCGGTCAGTTGCCGGATGATCGACGCCACCTCGGCCTCGGCGTGGTCGAAACCCAGGCTGGTATCGAGGACGAAATCGGCGCGGGCCTGCTTCTCGGCGGCGGGCCACTGCTTGGCGCGGATCGCCTCGAAGGTCGCCGCATCCATCCCGGGCCGGGCGAGCACCCGGGCGCGCTGCACGTCGGGCGGGGCGGTGACCACCAGGACCCGGTCGCAGCGGGCCTCGCCGCCGGTCTCGAACAGGAGCGGGATGTCGAGGAGCACCAGGGGCGCTTCGGCGTGGCGGGCGAGGAAGTCCCGGGCCGCGGCCTGGGCCAGGGGATGGACCAGGGCCTCGAGGGCGGCGAGGCGCTCGGGCGCGCCGATCACCGCCTCCCGCAGGCGCGCCCGGTCGACGGCGCCGTCCGCGTCCAGGGTTCCGGGGAAGGCCGCGCCGATGGCGGCCGCCGCTGCACCGCCGGCGCCGTAGAGGGCATGCACCGCCGCATCCGCGTCGTGGACCGGCACGCCGTGGCGCGCGAACATCGCCGCGGTGGCCGACTTGCCCATGCCGATCGAGCCGGTGAGTCCGAGGATGACCGGCCGGCTCATGCGGGCGCCAGGTCCGCGACGATCCGGGCGCGCAGGGCCGGCGTCACGCCCGGGGTCGTGCGGAACCAACGGGCGAAGCCCGGCACCGCCTGGTGCAGCAGCATGCCGAGGCCATCGACCGCGGGTAGCCCCCGTGCCCGGGCCGCCGCGAGGAGGGGCGTCTCCAGGGGGGCGTAGACGATGTCGGCCACCGCCGCGTCCTCGGGCAGGGGCAGGAGGTCGAGGGCGAGGGGGGGATGGCCGACCATGCCGAGCGACGTGGTGTTCACGAGGAGCCCGGTGCGGGCCATGGCGTCCGGCAGCTCGTGCCAGGCGACGGCCTCGACCCGAGCGGGGTCGAGGGCCACCAGGGCCTCGGCCCGGGCCGGCGTCCGGTTGGCGACCCAGACCCGCGACAGGCCGCGCTCCAGGAGGCCGACCACGATGGCGCGGGCGGCGCCGCCGGCCCCGAGCACCAGGGCGGTGCCGCCGCCGCGCTCGGTCCAGCCGAGGCCCAGGCTCTGGTCGAGATGGGCGACGAAGCCGGGGGCGTCGGTGTTGTCGCCGCAGAGGCGCTCGGACCCGTCGAAGAACAGGGTGTTCACCGCCCCGATCCTCTCCGCCCGCGGCGTCAGGGATTCGACCAGCCCGAAGGCCGCCTCCTTGTGCGGGATGGTGACGTTGCCGCCGGCGAAGCCGTTCGCGCGCAGTCCGGCCAGGAAGGCCGGAAAGGCCTCCGGCGCCACGTCGATGCGCTCGTAGCGGCCGTCGATGCCGTGCTCGGCGAGCCAGTGTCCGTGGATCAGCGGCGAGCGCGAATGCGCGATGGGATGTCCGACGACGAAGGCACGGATCATACGGTGCAATCTCCGGCGAGCGCGCAGGCGGGGCCGCCCGCCTCCTCGATCTGCAGGGTGGCGTGGCCGATGCCGAAGCGGCTCCGCAGCTCTTCGGCCGTGGCGATGAGGAAGCCGTTGCCCGGATGCCCCTCCGCCATGACGAGGTGCGCCGTCAGGGCGATGTCGGTGGTGCTCATTGGCCAGATGTGGAGGTCGTGCAGATCCGCCACGCCGGCGCGCGCCCGCAGGTAGGTACCCACCGCCGCCGGGTCGATGCCGGGGGGTACCGCCGAGAGCGACATCACCACGCTGTCCCGCAGGAGGCCCCAGGTCGCCCAGACGATGAGGCCGGCGATGACGAGGCTGACCAGCGGGTCGATCCAGGCCGCTCCCGTCAGCACGATGATGAGGCCGGTCACCACCACGCCGGCCGAGACGGCGGCGTCGGCCAGCATGTGCAGGTAGGCGCCGCGGATGTTGATGTCGCTGCCCTTGCCCGAAGCGAAGAGCCAGGCGGTGGCGCCGTTGACGAGGATGCCGAGGCCGGCGACCACCATCACGGTCAGCCCCGCCACCGGCTGCGGCTCGGGGGCGACCAGACGCACGATCGCCTCCCAGGCGATGGCGCCGGTGGCGACGAGCAGGAACACCGCATTGAACAGCGCAGCGAGGATCGAGGAGCCGCGCAGACCGTAGGTGAAGCGCGGCGTCGGGGTGCGCTTCACCAGTACAGAGGCGATCCACGCCACCAGCAGCCCGAGCACATCCGACAGGTTGTGGCCGGCATCGGCCACCAGGGCCATGGACTCGCTGGCGAAACCGTAGATCGCCTCGATGACCACGAAGGCGATGTTCAGGCTGATGCCGATGGCGAAGGCGCGCCCGAAGGTGGCCGGCGCGTGGGAATGCCCGCCGCCCCCGTGGGAATGGCCGTGCCCGGCAGGGGCAGTGCTGGGGATAGGCGCGCGGGCATGCCCGTGATCGGCGTGGTCGTGATCGTGAGGATCGTGCGCGTGCTCAGCCATCGGTCCCGCTTTCAGTCCCGCCTTGGGCCGTACCGGAGCGCCGGGCCGCCCGTGCGCGGCCGGCACCGGCTCCCGGGTTCACCGCATCCCGGCATCCTGTGATCCCGGGATACAGGGCAAAGGCCCTCACCAGATAGCCGGTTTCACCGCCGCCAGGATCACGATCAGGATCATGAGGAGCGTCGGCACCTCGTTGAGGACGCGGTAGAACTTGTGTCCTCGCGTGTTCCGGTCGGCGGCGAAGTCCTTCACCATCCGGGCGAGCCAGCCGTGGATGCCGCTCATGGCGAGCACCAGGACGAACTTCGCCTGGAGCCAGCCGGCGGCGTAGTAGCCGCTCATCCAGGCCAGGATCAGCCCGAAGATCCAGGTGGCGATCATGGCCGGGGTCATGATCGCCTTCAGGAGGCGCCGCTCCATGACCTTGAAGGTCTCGGACTGGGCCGCCGCGTGCGGCCCAGGCACCAGGGCTGCGTGGTAGACGAACAGGCGCGGCAGATAGAGCATCGCCGCCATCCAGGAGATGAGCGCGACGAGGTGCCCGGCCTTGAGCCAGGGGTAGAGGCCGTCCATCGCCGCCTCAGCCGCGCAATCGGGCGAGCATGCGCTCGACATGGGCGATCGGCGTCTGCGGCGTGATGCCGTGGCCGAGGTTGAAGATGTGCGGCAGGCCCTCGGTGGCCGCCAGCACGCCGTCCACCGCCGCGTCGAGGGCGGCCCCGCCCTCGATCAGGGTTTCGGGATGGACGTTGCCCTGCGTCACCGTGGAGGCGGGCACCCGGGCGCGCAGGGCCTTGAGGTCCACCGACCAGTCGACGCCGACCGCGTCGGCGGCGGTCTCGGGCACCACGCGGGCATGACCCTCGAGGCCGGAGCCGCGGGCGAACACGATGATCTTCGCGCCCGGCACCCGGGCGCGGACCCCGGCGATCATCCGGGCGATGGGCTGGAGCGACCAGCGGGTCAGGGCGTCGCGGTCGTTGGATCCGGCCGAGGCGCTCTCGGGCAGCGCGCTCTCGGCGACCTCGTTGACGGACTCCTCGCTGCCGGCCGCGTCGGCACCCCGCGCGTCGGGCAGCGCGCCCGCATGCGACTCGAAGATCTGCACCGCATCCGCGCCGGCCTCGAGCTGGCGCACCAGGTATTCGGTCTGCACCGTGACGAGGCGGTCGATCAGGGCCTCCACCAGGGCGGTGTCCTGCCGGGCCAGCGCCCGGGAGGGGGCGAGGTCGGGGGTGCCGCGCCCACCGATCATGTAACTCGCCACCGTCCAGGGCGCGCCGCAGAAGCCGAGCAGCGTGGTCTCGTGGGGCAGTTGCGCGCGCAGGCGCCGCACCGTCTCGAAGACCGGCTCCAGGTGGGCGAAGATCGCCGGATCGCCGGCCTCGCGCAGGCGCTCGAATTCCGGCCGGCCCGCCATCGGGTCGAGGCGCGGCCCCTCGCCCTCCACGAAGCGCACGTTCTGGCCGAGCGCGTCCGGGATCACCAGGATATCGGAGAACAGGATCGAGGCCTCGAAGCCGAAGCGCCGGATCGGCTGCAGCGTCACCTCGGTGGCGAAGTCGGGATTGTAGCAGAGGTCGAGGAAGGACCCGGCCTTTGCCCGGACCTCCCGGTACTCGGGCAGGTAGCGCCCGGCCTGGCGCATCATCCAGGCGGGGGGACGCGGCAAGGCCTCGCCCGCGAGAACCCGCAGGACCGCCCGGTCCCCACCCGTGCGGTCCCCTGCAACTGCCTGGCTCATCCGATCTCCCGACGTCCCATTCCCCTGTGGCCGGTATGTAGCACCGAAGCGTCGGATGTCTTCCTCCCGAAACCGCCGCGTCTCGAAAACCTCTCGCTCCCGGAAACCTCGTGCTCGTCCGGGTGTCGGAGGGGCGTTCCGGCCGTCATCCCCACATCGGCTCTCTAAAAGGAAAGAGAGATTCTAGGACTCTGTTTTTTCTTTTAGAGGGCTGGATGGCGGGAGCGGAAATTCGTCCACAGGGCGTCCCCGCGACCGCGGCGTTAATCAGCCTTTAACGGATTGGGTTCAATGTCCCGGATAGGTGATGGCCCACAGTGCCTTGCCCCTGCCCGGCGGTCGCCGACCGGGCCTCGGTCCCGGATTCTCCCAAAACCGCTTGGGAATCGCGCCGGTGTGACGGTGTGTTGACGCCGGAGTCGACAAGACGGCCCGGGCGCCCGCTGGACCCTTCGGGCAAGCCAGCTTATCCACCCTTATCGACTCCCCTGACCGAGCCCGGTGGACAAGACCATGACGGGTGATCGTCATGCATCCTGGACCTCAGGCCGGAGGAGACAGCCCTTCGATGAGCCGTAGCTATTTCCACCTGCACCTCGTCTCGGATTCCACCGGCGAGACGCTCATCAACGTGGGCCGCGCGGCCGCCGCCCAGTACGAGGGCGTCTCGGCCATCGAGCACGTCTATCCCCTGGTGCGCTCCGCCGCGCAGCTCGAACGGGTGATCTCCGAGATCGAGGCCGCGCCGGGGCTCGTGCTCTACACCCTGGTGGGCCACGACCTCACCGAGCGGCTGGAGGCGGCCTGCCGCGAGACCGGATCGCCCTGCCTCTCGGTGCTCCAGCCGGTGCACGCCCTGCTGCAATCCTATCTGGGGGCGGATTCGACGGCCCGGCCCGGCGCGCAGCACATGCTCAACGCCGAGTACTTCAAGCGCATCGACGCAATGAACTTCACCCTGGCCCACGACGACGGCGTCCTGCCCCTCGACGTGAACGAGGCCGACGTGATCCTCGTGGGCGTCAGCCGCACCTCGAAGACCCCGACGGCGATCTACCTCGCCAATCGCGGCCTGAAGACCGCGAACTTCCCCCTGGTGCCGGGCATGCCCCTGCCCGAGAGCCTCGAGACGGCGCGAAAGCCGCTCCTCGTCGGGCTGCTGGCCAGCCCGGAGCGCATCGTCCAGATCCGCCAGAACCGGCTCCTCAGCCTGAAGGCCGACGATTCCTCCCTCTACGTCGATCGCGGGGCCGTGGCAGACGAGATCGCCGCCTGCCGCCGCCTCTGCGCCAAGCACCGCTGGCCGACCATCGACGTGACCCGGCGCTCGATCGAGGAGACGGCGGCCGCCATCCTCGACCTGCACCGCGAGCACCGCCTGAAGTTCATCGCCTCGTGAGCGTCCCAAGCCGCCCGCGGCCCGCCTCGCCCTGGCGCGGGGATCGGCCCCTCCTCCTCGCCTCCACCAGCGCGACGCGGCGCGCGCTCCTCGAGAGCGCCGGCCTTGCCGTCGACTCCGAGAGCCCCGGGGTCGACGAGCGCACGGTGGAGGCGGCGTGCGCCGGTCTGCCGCCCGAAGCCCTGGCCCGTCGGCTCGCCGAGGCCAAGGCGGGGGCCGTGGCGGCCCGCCGGCCCGGGCGCGTGGTCGTCGGCGCCGACCAAGTCCTGGCCTGCGACGGCACCCTGTTCCACAAGCCGGCGGACCTCGCCGCCGCCGCCGCGCAGATCGGCGCCCTCGCGGGCCGGACCCACGCGCTGCACGCGGCGGTGGCCCTGGCCGTCGACGGGGCCGTGGTCGAGAGCTTCGTCGAGACCGCGCACCTGACCATGCGGCCCCTCGATGCCGCGGCGATCGCGGCCTATGTCGATCTCGCCGGGCCCGAGCGGGTGTGCTCCAGCGTCGGCGGCTACCAGCTGGAAGGCCTCGGCATCCACCTGTTCGCGGCGGTCGCGGGCGACCAGTCCACCATCCTCGGCCTGCCGCTGCTGCCGCTCCTGGCGCGGCTGCGGGCGCGGGGCTGGCTCAGCATCTGACGTTCTGATCCCGATCGCACGAGGCCTGCTCCATGCTGACGATTCTCCGCCCGCTCTTCGGCGGCCTGCTCCTCGTCCTCGCGGCCGGCTCGGCCGAGGCCGCGAGCTTCCCCTGCGAGAAGGCGGAGGCCGCCGACGAGAAGGCGATCTGCGCCCACCTGCCCCTCAATGACCGCGACGTGGAGATGGCGACCCGCTTTGAGATCCTGCGGGCGATGCTGCCCATGGGCGGCAACGCCAAGCTGCGCGAGGACCAGGAGGCCTGGCTCACCGAGCGCCGCGCCTGCGGCGCCGACGTCGCCTGCCTGACGCAAGCCTACGAGGGCCGGCTGAAGGTCCTGCGGGCCGTGTTCTCGGAATTCGCCAAGCAGGGGCCGCTCTGAGGCCGGCCCCCCCCCCCGGCCCTCAGTCGAGCTGCCAGTCGATCGGGGCGACGCCGTGGCCCGACAGCCAGGCATTGGCGGCGTCGAAGGGGCGCGAGCCGGGAAAATCCCGCGCGCGGTTGAGCGGCGAGGGATGGCCGCATGCGACGATGCCGTGGCGGTCGGCCTCCACCAGGGCGGCGCGGGCGCGGGCCTGGGCGCCCCAGAGCAGGAACACCGCCGGCTCCGGGCGGGCCGAGACCGCCGAGACCGCCTGGTCGGTCAGGGCCGACCAGCCGTAGCGCAGGTGCGCCCCGGCCTTGCCCGCCTCCACCGTGAGGGCGGCGTTGAGGAGGAGCACGCCCTGCCGGGCCCAGGGGGTGAGGTCGCCCGTCCGGGGCTTAGCCGGCGGGACGCCCGGTTCGGCGAGCTCGGCCAGGATCACCTTGAGCGAGGCCGGGAGCCGCCGCGGGCCGACATACGAGAAGGCGAGGCCGTTGGCGTCGCCCGGCGTGGGATAGGGGTCCTGCCCCAGGATGACGACCTTCACGCGGTCGAGGGGCGTGAGCGCGAGGGCGTTAAAGACGGCCTCGGGCGCCGGCAGCACGGTGGCGCCGGCGGCGATGCGGGCGTCGATCCGGGCGGCCACCGCGTCGGCGGCGCCATCCTGGAAGAACGGCAGCGCGAGCCAGGACGAGCCCGACTTTCGGAAGCGGGCGAGGGCGTCGGCGACGGGCGTCTCGGACATCAGCGAACCAGGATGCGGCCCTCTACGGGGGCGGGGAGCGGGGCGTTGGCGCGGATATACGCCATCACGGCATTGGCCACGAGCTGTCCGTCGGTCCGGCCGATCAGGGTCCGGCCCCGGGCGAGGTCACCGTAGCCGTTGCCGCCGTCGTACAGGAAGTTGTTCGACGCGACCGTGTAGGTCGCGTCCGGGTCGACGATGCTGCCCGCCGCGCTCAGCGACACGATCCGCCTGCCCACCGGCGCGGTGGGATCCAGGGTGACGACGAGGCCGGAGACCTGCGGGAAGCGGCCCGCCGGGTGGCCCCAATCGGCCAGCGCCCCTTCGAGGAGGGCGCGCAGATGCGCGCCCGTCAGCGACACCAGCACGATGGTGTTGCCGAAGGGCAGCTCGGTGAGGATGTCCCGGCGGGTCAGGGTCGCGCCGGCGGGATAGAGCCGGTTGCCCCGGATGCCGCCGCCGTTCGTGATCGCGACCTGCGCCCCGGTGGCGGCCCGCAGGGCATCGGCCACGAGGCTGCCGAAGCTCGCTTCGCGGACGCGCACCGCGGCGATGCGGCTGTCGAGGAGGGCGCGGGTCACGCCCACCGGCACGTCGAGTTCCCGCGACAGCGCGCCCTGGAGGCGCTGCACCTCCGCCAGGGTCTCGGGATCGGGGGTGACCTGGGCCGAGTCGTGGATTCGGAAGCTCGGGCGCCAGTCCACGCGCCGGTCCCGCCCGATGCCGGTCACCGTCGCGGTCACGTCGATCGCGGTGACGTAATGGGCGTCGAAGCTTGATTCCGCCATCACGGTCTGGCCGTCGTAGCGCACCACGAGATCGTGGTCGTGGCCCGAGAGCAGGATGTCGACGAGGCGGGCGGCCACGATGGCGTCGTCGGTGGCCCGGGCCGTGTGGCAGACGCCCACCACGAGGTCGACGCCCGCCTCCCGCAGGGCCTGGACCTCGCGGGCCAGGGTCTCGATCTCGGGGGCGAAGCGCAGGTCGCCCGCCTGCGATTTCTCCGGCGTGCTCGCCAGCGCGATCCCCACCACGCCGACCCGGATGCCCCCGAGGGTGACCACCATTCGGTCGCGCACGCCCGCCAGCGGCCGGCCCGCCCCGTCGCGCAGGTTGGCCGCCAGGACGGGGAAGCTCGCCTCGCCCATCCGCTCGGCGAAGGTCGCCGGGCCGAAATCGAACTCGTGGTTGCCGGGCACGAACACGTCGGGCGGCGCGCGGTTGAGGAGCTCGACGATGTGAGCGCCGCGGTCGAAGCCCGACAGCAGCGACGGCGAGAGGGTGTCGCCCGCATGGGCGTAGAGCATCGGCACGCCCCGGGCCCGCTCGGCCTTCACGATGGCGGCGAGGCGCGCGAACCCGCCTCGGCCGTCGACCTCGGCCATCTGATAGAGGTCGTTGACGAGGAGCAGGCTGAAGGTCGGTTCGGGCGTCGCCGCGGGCGCGGCCTCGGCCGGGCTGCCCAGAGCGATGGCGAGACCGGCCCCGAGGCCGAGGGTCTGGCGGCGGTTCGGCGGCGTCCTGGGGGGGTTCGTCACGGCGGCGTCTCGGGTGTCGGGCGGGCGGCCGGATGCCGCCGCCTGACCCCGCGTTCTAGGACGCCGTTCACGAAGGGGCTACGACGGCCGCGATCCGCGCGCGGCCGCCTCAGCGGGAGACGAAGGTGTCGCGCACCGCCTTGGCGTTGCGGCGGACCATCGGCCAGAGCCAGGCGCCGGAGGCCAGGAAGACGGCGGGCGGCATCGGCTTCAGCGCCACGGCCAGGCGTTCGGCGAGGCCGGGATTGGCCAGGGCCACGGGCGGGGCGTCGGTCTTGGCATAGACCACCGCGGTGTTCTCGCGCGGGTAGTCCGGATGCGGCACGAGGCCGGCCCGGCGGGCGGTGAGGTCGAAGGTCTCGCGGACGAAGCCGTGGACATGGGCGAAGTGGAAGCGCTCGTGCGCCGGCTTGCCCGTGGTGGCCATGTCGGGCACGGCGGCGAAGAGCACGCCGTCCGGCTTCAGCCAGCGGGACAGGCGCTCCATCACGTCGGCGGGGTCGCGCAGGTGTTCCAGCACGTGCCGGGTGGTGACGACGTCGAAATACCCCTCGGGGAAGCGCGCATCCTCGTCGGCGTCGTCCAGCACCTCGACGCCGTGATGGGCGCGGGCGTAGTTGGCATAGTCCCGCCCCGGCTCGACGCCGATCGCCTCGCAGCCCTTCGCGCGGGCCTCGGCCAGGAACTCGCCCGACCCGGAACCGAAATCGAGCACGCGGGCGCCCGGCTTCAGCTTGGGCGCCAGGAGGCCGGCGCGGAAGGCGGCCTCGCGAGCGGAGCGCTTGAGGTGGACCCGCGGCGGGCCGCCCGCGAAGGCGAGCTGATAATCGGCCCGGTAGGCGCTGGCGTAGTAGTCCGCGAGCTCGGCCGGCGTCGGCATCGGGTCGGTGCGGATCAGGCCGCACTGGCGGCAGGCGATGGATTTCAGCGTCTTCAGCCGGCGGTCGCTCTCGGCCACCACCACGGACTCCGCGGAGCCGCAGAGATTGCAGGCGGTCGGCCCCCCCGTATAGGGATAACCCGTGAAGGGCATGAAGTGGTTGAGGAAGTACCGGGGAGACGGCATGTCGCGCCTTCATCCATCGTGTGGTCGCTGGAAGGCTCCGTGCTCTAGATAGATATCCCCAACGACACAACCTTTCTGAACCCGCCGCTCTCAAGCGCTCACCTCCAGGGCGATACGGAAACCCGATGAACGAACGCGTCGCACCGCCGCTCCCGCAGGACGGACTGTCGCTCCCGACCCAGACGGGCGGACCCGGAAGCGCTCCCGGACCGGTTCCGGGATCCGCCCCCGGACCCGCACCGGGACAAGCCTCCCTGCCGGCCGAGCATCCGCCGGTGCGCTGGGGCCGGGTCGGCGTCCTCCTGATGAATCTCGGGACGCCGGAGGGCACGAGCTACTGGCCGATGCGCCGCTACCTCAAGGAATTCCTTTCCGACCGCCGGGTGATCGAGGTGCCGCGCCTGATCTGGTGGCCGCTCCTCAATCTCGTCATCCTGACGAAGCGCCCGGGGCCGAAGGGCCGCGACTACGCCAGCGTGTGGAACAACGAGCGCGACGAGGGCCCCCTGAAGACGATCACCCGCGGCCAGGCCGAGCGCCTGCAGGCGGCCATGGGGGATTCGGTCGTGGTCGACTGGGCGATGCGCTACGGCAAGCCGGAGGTCTCCGTGCGGATCCAGGCCCTGCTCGACCAGGGCTGCGACCGCATCCTCCTGGTGCCGCTCTATCCGCAATACGCCGCCGCGACCTCGGCCACGGCCTGCGACCAGGCCTTCAAGGCCCTGATGCAGATGCGCTGGCAGCCGACGGTGCGCGTCTCGCCGCCCTATCACGACGACCCCGTCTACATCGACGCGATGGCGACCTCGATCCGCGAGGGCCTGGCCAAGCTCGACTTCGAGCCCGAGGTGATCCTGACCTCGTTCCACGGGGTGCCGAAGAGCTACCTCCTCAAGGGCGACCCCTATCATTGCCAGTGCGTGAAGACCGGGCGCCTGATCCGCGAGGCGCTGGGATTCTCGACGGAGAAGATGCGCACCACCTTCCAGTCGCGCTTCGGCAACGAGGAATGGCTGCGGCCCTACACCGACGAGACGGTGCAGACCCTCGCCAAGAGCGGCGTCAAGCGCATGGCGATCGTGGCGCCCGGCTTCACCGCCGACTGCCTCGAGACCCTGGAGGAGCTCGACGGCGAGAACCGGCACTACTTCGAGGACAATGGCGGCGAGCAGTTCGCCTACATCCCCTGCCTGAACGACAGCGACCTCGGCATGACGGTGATCGAGACCGTGGTCCGGCGCGAATTGCAGGGCTGGGTCTAGCGTTCCGGGCCGGACGGCAGCGCCGAAAGCCATCGCCAAGTGCAGGCCCGGTTGCTACTAGAGCCCGCGACGAGGCGGCAGGCGAGACGATGACGAGACCGGAGGCAGGCGGGGGCACCGCGGGCGAACGATCGCAGGAGCACCTGCGCCTGCTCGCCCATTTCCAGGAGGCCGGCTACGGCGCCGTGACGCCGCCTGTGCTGCAGCCGGTGGAGCCGTTCCTCGAACTGTCCGGCGAGGACATCCGCCGGCGCATCTTCGTGACCCAGGACGCTGCGGGCAGCGAGCTCTGCCTGCGCCCGGAATTCACGATTCCGGTCTGCCGCCACCACCTTGCGCATGCCCCGAAGTTTTCCGCGCCCAAGGACCCGCAGGGGGCCGACTACAGCTACCTCGGACCCGTCTTCCGGCTCGCCGGCGACGAGCCGGACGAGTTCCTCCAGGCCGGCATCGAGTCGGTCGGGCGCACCGACACGCCGGCCGCCGACGCGGAGGTGATCGGCCTCGCCCTCGAGGGCCTTGCCCTGCTCGGGCGCAGCGACGTCGCCGTCCGCCTCGGCGACATGGGTCTCGTCGACGCCCTGCTGGACGCCCTCAGCGTGCCGCCCACCGCCAAGCGCCGCACCCTGCGGGCGCTGGCCGCCGGCCGTTCCCTCGACGCGGTCACCAACGGCCTGCGCACGGAAGACCCCCATGCGGGTCTCCTCGCCGCGATCCAGGGCCAGGATCCGAAGGGGGTTCGCGCCTTCGTGGAGGACGTGCTGTCGATCGCGGGCATCTCGCGGGTCGGCGGCCGCAGCGCCGGCGAGATCGCCGAGCGCTTCCTCGCCAAGGCCTCCGCGCAGGCGAGTGGGGGTTCCGGACTCAACCCCGAGAACCGCGCGCTCATCGATCGCTATCGCGCCATCGAGGGCGATCCCGACAGCGCCGCCGCCGCGGTGCGGGCCCTGGTGCAGGAGGCCGGCCTCGACCATCCGCCCCTCGACGCGGCCCTCGACCTGTTCGAGGAGCGCACCGGCTTCATGGCCGCCCGCGGCCTGGCCGTGGAGAACTTCCGCTTCTCCGGCGGCTTCGCCCGCAACCTCGACTACTATACCGGCTTCATCTTCGAGGGCACGGCGCCCGATGCGCCGAAGCTGCCCCTGGTGGGCGGCGGCCGCTACGACGGCCTGCTCCAGCACCTCGGGAGCCCCGTGCCCGTGCCTGCCGTCGGTTGCGCCGTCTGGCTCTCGCGGGTCGTCGCGGACGCCCCCACCGCGAAGGACGCGACCGTTGGCTGAACCGGATTCCCTCGTCCTCGCGGTTCCCTCCAAGGGCCGGCTGCAGGAGAACGCCGCCGCCTTCTTCGCCCGGGCCGGCCTCAAGCTCGCCCAGAACACCGGCGCGCGCGACTACCGCGGAAAGCTCGTGGGCGTGCCGGGCGTCGAGGTGCGCTACCTCTCAGCCTCCGAGATCGCGGCCCAGCTCGCCAGCGGGGCGGCCCATCTCGGCATCACCGGCGAGGACCTGATCCGCGAGTCGCTGCCCGACGCCCGCGGCCAGGTCGAGCTGCTGACGCCCCTCGGCTTCGGCCAGGCCACCGTGGTGGTCGCCGTGCCCCAGGCCTGGATCGACGTCCGCGCCATGAGCGACCTCGACGAGGTCGCCGCCGAGATGCGGGTCCGCCACGGCAAGCGCCTGCGCATCGCCACGAAGTACATCAACCTCACCCGCCGCTTCTTCGCCGAGCACGGCGTGGCGGATTACCGCATCGTCGAGAGCCTGGGCGCCACCGAGGGGGCCCCGGCGGCGGGTTCGGCCGAGATCATCGTCGACATCACCACCACGGGGGCGACGCTGGCCGCCAACGCCCTGAAGATCCTGGAGGACGGGATCATCCTGCGCTCGGAGGCGAACCTCGTCGCCTCCCTGAACGCTCCCTGGGGCGAGCCCCAGCGCCGGGCCCTGCGCGCCGTCCTCGGCCGCATCCAGGCGGAGGAGCGCGCCCGCACCACCCGCGAGGTCCGCGCCGCCATGCCCGACGACGGCGACATCGATCTCGCCGGCATCGCCGCCCTGCACGACGCGGCCCTGCCCTACGGCGCGCCCGAGGGCCGCGGCGAGATGGTGCTGCACTGCCCCGTCGATGCCGTGTTCGACCTCGCCGACGCCCTGGTGAAGGCCGGGGCGGGCGCCGTGAACGTGCGCAAGATCGACTATGCCTTCACGCCGGACAATCCGCTGATGGACCGGCTGCTCAGCCGGCTCGGCTGAGACTCGCGGTGGGGCCGGCGTTTGACGCGTCGCGCCCGGGGCCTATCTCAGCGCGCAAGCGGAGCGCGAAGCCTCCGCGCCTGAGGAAACCCCACGCATGTTCGCTCGTCTCCCGCAGGCCGCAGGCCGCGTCGCTTGCCTCGCCACCAGTCTCGCCCTGCCGCTCGCCGCGCAGGCCCAGATCCGCAACGCGCCCGCGCCGCGGGCCCTGGAATTCGCCGCCTACATCTTCGCCGCCGCCAATGTCTGCGGCTACCGCATCGGCACGGAGGAGTTCGACGCCCTCCTCGAGAAGCAGAACGTGCGCGCCGCCGACGTCAGCCCCCGCGGACCGTTCGGCGGGCGGGTGCAGACCATGTTCGCCCTGATGTCGAACCAGATGCAGCTCAACCGCGAGAAGGCCTGCGTTGCCGTGGCGGGGGAGTACGGTCCCGAGGGCAGCATCAGCAAGAACGTCCTCCTGCCCGCTCCGCCCGCCGAAGCGCCCGCCGCCGGCGCCTCCCCGGGCGAGGGCAAGCCCGGCGAGGTCAAGCCGGCACAGTAAGGGCCCGCCGGCCGGGCGGCGCGCGCCGGCCGGCCCTGGGGACCGGTCCGGGACGAGGCCCGAGGCCGGGACACCCGCCCGCATTCGCGTTTTCGAGCCGAATCCCCTATATCGGACCCATCCCAAGTCCGAAGGTTCATCCAGATCATGGCGACGGCGTCGTTCGACACCGCCCGGCGCGACGCGAGCGCCGTTCCCGCAATCGAGAAGCTGCCCGAGTTCGAGCCGCAGGCGGCCCCTCTCGGGCGCGCCTCCCTCGTGGGGCTCACCCGTGAGCAGCTGAAGGCCCGGCTCGGCGCCATCGGCGTCTCCGAGCGCGAGCAGCGCATGCGCTCGGGCCAGATCTGGCACTGGCTCAACGTGCGCGGCGCCAAGGCCTTCGACGAGATGACCAATGTGGGCAAGGGCCTGAAGGTTCAGCTCGCCGAGGCCTACACCCTCGACCGGCCCGAGGTGGTCACCGAGCAGGTGTCCCGCGACGGCACGCGCAAGTGGCTCATGCGCATGGCCCCTACGGGCAAGCACGACCACAACCGCGGCGCCGAGATCGAGTGCGTCTACATCCCGGGGCGCGGGCGCGGCACCCTCTGCGTCTCGAGCCAGGTCGGCTGCACCCTCACCTGCTCGTTCTGCCACACCGGCACGCAGCGCCTCGTGCGCAACCTGACGGCGGCCGAGATTACCGCGCAGCTCGTCGTCGCCCGCGACCACCTCAACGACTGGGCCGGCCAGAATCCGACCGCCCCCGGCGCCGACGAGACCCGGCGCAAGGTCACCAACATCGTCTTCATGGGCATGGGCGAGCCCCTCTACAATCTCGACAACGTCGTCGACGCCGTCGGCGTGATGGCCGACCAGGAGGGCCTCGGCCTCTCCCGCCGGCGCATCACCGTCTCGACCTCCGGCGTGGTGCCGCAGATGCAGCGCCTCGGCGACGAGGCCCACGCCATGCTGGCGATCTCCCTGCACGCGGTGCGCGACGACCTCCGCGACACCCTCGTGCCCCTGAACCGCAAGTACCCGCTCGCCGAGCTGCTGGCCGCCTGCCGGTCCTATCCCGGCCTGAACAACGCCCGCCGCATCACCTTCGAGTACGTGATGCTGAAGGGCGTGAACGACAGCGACGCCGACGCGCGCGAGCTGGTGCGCCTGCTCAAGGGCATCCCGGCCAAGATCAACCTGATCCCGTTCAATCCCTGGCCGGGCAGCGCCTACGAATGCTCGGACTGGGACCGCATCGAACAGTTCTCGGACATCATCTACGAAGCCGGCTACGCCTCACCCGTGCGCACCCCGCGCGGTCGCGACATCCTGGCCGCCTGCGGCCAGCTGAAGAGCGAGACCGAGAAGCTGCGGGCCCGGGCCCGGATGATGCTGGAGGACGGCATCGGCGCCGAGGGCGTCTATGCGGGCGCCGACGACGGCGACGAAGACTGAGGGGTGCGTCTCCTCGGCGACCTGTTCATCGCGAGCCTCGCCCTGGTCCTGGCGATCCCCTGCGGGGCGGCCGTTCTGGCCCTCGGCGCGATGCTCGACCCGGCCACCAGCGAGACCCTGTCCCGCCTCGGCCTCGTCGGGCTGTTCTCCGGTTTGACCGACCTCGCCTCCGGGATTGGTCCCGAGACCCTGCTGTTCGCGCTCGCCGCCATCGCCCGCGCGCTGTTCGTGCTCCTGGTGGTGCCGCCGGTCCTGGTGGCCGTCCTCGGGGCGGTCCTGGGCTGGCGCGCCGCCAGCTGGTACGGCGCCGGGACCGGTCTCCTCACCGCCTCCGTGCCCTGGCTCGCCCGCGGCCTGTCGCGCAGCGGGGCGAGCGCCGAGACCCTGGCGCTGGAGGGGCGCATCACCGCGGTGCTGTTCCTCACCGGCGCGGCGTCGGGCCTCGTCTACTGGTTGATCGCGGGGCGCCATCGCGGCGCGCCCGTCCTCCCGCCCCGCGACAACGGACGCGCCTGACATGCGGCTGACCTCCTCGCGCATCGCCCTCGCCCTGGTTCTGGCCGGCACGGTCCTGTCCGCCACGGGGCCGGGTCTCGCGCAAGGGGGGCCCGGCCCCGCCTCGGCCCTGCCGGAGCCGCCGCCGATCCAGTCCGACGACGCCCGCCTGCTGCCGGTGCTCGGCGCCCACGGCATGGTCGCCTCGCAGGAGGCGCGGGCCACCCGCGTCGGCGTCGCGATCCTGCGCGCCGGCGGCAACGCCATCGACGCCGCCGTGGCGGTCGGCTTCGCCCTGGCCGTGACCCTGCCGCGGGCCGGCAACCTCGGCGGCGGCGGCTTCATGATGATCCACCGGGCTGAGGGCGACGAGACGATCGCCCTCGATTACCGCGAGACCGCCCCGGCCGCCGCCCGCTCCGACATGTTCCTCGACCCCCGGGGCGAGCCCGACCGCGCCGCCTCCACCCGCACCGGCAAGGCGGTGGGCGTGCCCGGCACCGTGCGGGGTCTGGCCGAGGCGCACCGCCTCTACGGCTCGGGCCGCTTCACCCTGGCCGACCTGATCGCCCCGGCCGAGAAACTCGCCCGCGAGGGCATCCCGGTGGAGTCGGGCCTCGCGGACTCGCTGCCCCGCGCCGCCGGCCTGCTCGGCCGCTGGCCGTCTTCGCGAAAAATCTTCTTTGCCGGCGATAGACCCCTGGAGCGCGGTGAACGGCTGGTCCAGACCGATCTCGCCGACACCCTCGCGGCCATCGCGACATCCGGCCCCGACGCCTTCCACACGGGCCCCATCGCGGAGCGCATCGCCGCCACCGTGCGGGCCGCGGGCGGGGTGATGACGGCCGAAGATCTTGCCGCCTATCGCCCGGTGCTCCGCGAGCCCGTGCGCGGCACCTACCGGGGCTACGCCATCGCGTCGATGCCGCCGCCGAGCTCCGGCGGCATCCACCTCGTCGAGATCCTGAACGTGCTGGAGGGCTTCGACCTCGCCCGCATGGGGGCGGGCAGCGCCGATGCCCTCCACACCCTGGCCGAGGCGATGAAGCCGGCCTATGCCGACCGGGCGACCTGGCTCGGCGACCCCGCCCGCACCCAGGTGCCGATGGAGGGCCTGATCGCCAAGCCCTACGCGGCGCGCCTGCGGGCCGGGATCGATCCCGCCCGCGCCCGGCCCGCCGCCGAGGTGAAGGCGGGCGATCCCCTCCCCTTCGAATCTGACCAGACCACCCATTTCTCCGTGGTGGACAGGGCCGGCAACGCGGTCTCGAACACCACCACCCTGAACTTCTCCTACGGGCTCGGCCTCGTGGCGGAGGGCACCGGCGTGCTCCTGAACAACGAGATGGACGATTTCTCCGCCAAGCCCGGCGCCCGCAACGCCTACGGCCTCGTCGGCAGCGTCGCCAACGCGGTCTCGCCCGGGGCCCGGCCCCTCTCCTCGATGACCCCCGCCTTCGTCTTCCGCGACGGCCGGCTCGTCCTGGTGACGGGCAGCCCCGGCGGCAGCCGCATCATCTCGACGGTGCTGCAGGTCATCGTCAACGTGCTCGACTTCCGCATGAACCTGGCCGAGGCCGTGGCCGCGCCGCGCATCCACCACCAGTGGCAGCCGGACGTGCTGATGGCCGAGGAAGGCCTCTCCCCCGACACCCTGGCCCTGCTCAGGGCCCGCGGTCACACGGTCCGCGTCGGGGCGACCTCCGGCTCGGCCAATTCGGTGCAGGCCGCCGACGGGCTGCTGGCGGGCGCCGCCGATCCGCGCCAGCGCGGCACCCTGGCGGAGGGGGACTGAGGGGGCGGATAATCCCGCGCTCGGATGGTCTGGGACGAGATCGCACGCTACACGGGAGCCGGGCCGCGCCCTGTCCCGGGCTGTCTCCTCCAGGTTCCCGATGCTCCTCGTCCGCTCCCTCGCGTTCAACCTCGCCTTCTACGTCGCCACGACCCTCATCGCGATCGGTGGGCTGCCGACCCTCGTCTCCCGGCGCGGGGTCATCCGGCTGGCCCAGCTCTGGGGCCGCGTCACCCTGTGGCTCCTGCGGGTGGTGGGCGGCATCACGGTGGAGTTCCGGGGCGTCGAGAACATCCCGTCCGGCCCCCTCCTGGTGGCGGCCAAGCACCAGTCGGCCCTGGAGACCCTGGCCCTCGTCACCGCCTTCCCGGACTTCGCCTACATCCTCAAGCGCGAGCTGCTCTGGATCCCGCTGATCGGGTGGTTCCTCTCGCGCTCCGGCATGGTCGCCATCGACCGCAGCAAGGGGGCCCGGGCGATGACCGCCATGAACGAGGCCGCCGCCCGGGCCATCCGGGACGGGCGCCAGCTCATCATCTTCCCCGAAGGCACCCGCCGCCCGCCCGGCGCGGCCCCCGCCTACAAGCTCGGCATCACCCACCTGTACGCCGCCCTCGGCGTGCCCTGCCTGCCCGTCGCCCTGAACACGGGCCTGCACTGGCCCCGCCGCCGCCTGGTCCGCCGGCCCGGCACTGCGGTGATCGAGTTCCTCGCCCCGATCGCGCCGGGCCTGGACCGGGCCCGCTTCCTCGAGGTGGTCCAGGGCCGGATCGAGTCCGCGTCGGACGCGCTGCTGGCTGCCGGCCGGAACGAACTCGCGGCCGCCGGGCACGCGATTCCGGATGCCGTCCCGGCCTCTCCGGCCAAGGCCCGGCGGAACGGATCGCCCGTCGCCTGAGGGGGTCGCCGGGGCCGGGTTGCCCCTGTGTACGACTTGTGGATAACTTCCGTCATCCCCATCTCATTGGAGGCCGGGGCGTCGTCCTTGACGCCAACGAACCGTTAAGATTAATGTGGAACAAATGGCGAACAAGAGAGCCCTGTCCTGGTCGGCCGCCCTGCGCGACCTGAAGGACGATCGAGCACGGAGACAGGAAGTGCGCGAGGAACGCCTGAGGACGACGGCCGGCCTGCGCGGGACCCCCGCCCTGGTGCTCAGCGCCTGGCGCGGCCGGTCCGGCCGCCGCTACGTGGTCGGCATCCATGAGCTGGCTGAGCCCGAGCTCGACGACATGGGCGAGGCCGTGGTGATGGCGGTGCGCCGCGACGCCTCGGGCGTCGGCGAACTCGTCTCGGTGGCCTCCGCCGGGCAGAGCCCGCGGGAACGCCTGCACCGGAACTGGATCGCCCGGGCCCGGCACAAGGGCGCGACCGAGATGCACGTCCACCGGCTGGCCGAGGACGAGGCCGAGCGCGAGGCCATCGTGGCCGATCTCGGGAGCGAGCAGAAGGCCGACGCCGCGAACTGATCGCGGCGGAGCGGTCGCTCCGCTGACGTCACGGCTTCGCGTTTTGCAGCGCCCGTGGGGCCCTGCCATGCTTTCGCCGCCGAGACCCTGCCAAGCCTTGCATCCGGGCTGCCCCGACGATGGCCGCAGGCCCGTGACGCGAGCGCAGGATACCGACACGCGATGGCGCAGAGCCCGACCCCGACCCGTCCCCTCTCGCGCAAGGGGCTGTTCCTCCCCTACATTCTCCTCGCCACCCTCGTGATCGCCTGGTCGCTCGGGTGGTTCTACATCCGCCACCGGGCCGCCTCCGAGATGGATGGCTGGATCGCGCAGGAAGCGGCCGCGGGCCGGACCTGGACCTGCACCGACCGCAGCATCACCGGCTATCCCTTCCGCATCGAGCTGCGCTGCGCCTCCCTGGCCTTCAGCCGCTCCGACAGCCGCTTCACCCTCGGGCCGGTCACGGCGGTGACCCAGGTCTACCAGCCGCGCCAGGGCATCCTCGAGGTCGGCGGGCCGTTCCACGTCGAGCAGGGCGACCTCACGGCGGACGCGACCTGGACCTCCCTGGAGGGCAGCTTCCATGGCGCCTCCGACGGCTTCGTGCGTGCCTCCGTGGTGGCCAACGGCGCCAAGGGCGTGGTGCGCGGCGCCGGTCCCGAGCCGATCGCGTTCGACACCCAGCACCTCGAGCTCCACGCCCGTCCGACCCCGGGCCGCTTCGAATCGGAGGGGTCCATCGACACCAGCCTGCGGGCGAACCGGATTCGCCTGCCGCTGGTCGACGCGGCGCTGGGCAATGCCGACCCGGCCGACCTCGCCCTCGACGCCACCGTGAGCCGCGCCACGGCCCTCGGCACCGGCACCGTGGCCAAGGAGCTGGAGGACTGGCGCCAGGCCGGCGGCGGCCTCGACATCGCGCTGCTGTCCCTGGCCAAGGGCGAGCGCCGGCTTCAGGCCAAGGGCCGCCTCGACCTCGACGCCGCGCACCGGCTCCAGGGCCAGCTCGACCTGCGCGCGGCCGGCGTCGAGGCCCTGGTCGGCCAGGTCATGGGCCAGCGCTTCGGTGCCGAGAAGGGCGCGCTGATCGGCAGCCTCGTCGGCCAGCTCCTCGGGCGTCGCAGCCAGGCCAGTGCCGAGGCCGGCGTCGCGGCCCCGGCCGACGATGCCCTCAAGCCCCTGCCGCCCCTGCGCCTCGCCGAGGGCCGCCTGATGCTCGGCCCGTTCCCGATCCCCAACGTGCAACTGCCGCCGCTCTACTGAGCGACCGCCCGCGCGGGGGACGCGCCTCAGGCCGCGGGGTCGCTCGGGCGCCCGCGGCCGAAATCGGCCTCGGCCGTCTCCTGGCCCATGGCGACGATGCCCCGGCGGATGGCGCGGGTGCGGGTGAAGAGGTCGTGCAGGGCCTCGCCGTCGCCCCAGCGGATCGCCCGAGCCAGGGCCGCGAGGTCCTCGTTGAAGCGCCCCAGCATCTCCAGCACCGCGTCCTTGTTGGTCAGGAACACGTCCCGCCACATGGTCGGGTCGGAGGCGGCGATGCGGGTGAAGTCGCGAAAGCCGCCGGCCGAGAACTTGATCACCTCGGACTGGGTCACGGCCTCGAGGTCGGCGGCGGTGCCGACGATGTTGTAGGCGATGAGGTGCGGTACGTGGCTGGTGATGGCCAGGACGAGGTCGTGATGCTCCGGCGTCATCGTCTCGACGATGGCGCGCAGGCCTTCCCAGAAGGCCTGGACTCGCGCGGTCGCAGCCGGGTCGGTGTCCTCGGCCGGAGTGAGGATGCACCAGCGTCCGGAGAACAGGGTCGAGAATCCGGCATCCGGCCCCGAATACTCGGTGCCGGCCACGGGGTGCGCCGGCACGAAATGCACGCCGGCGGGCAGATGCGGCGTGACGGCCGCCACCACCGAGGCCTTGACCGAGCCGACATCCGACACGATGGCTCCCGGCTTCAGGGCCGGACCCAGGATCTCGGCCACCGCGCCGACGGCGCCCACCGGTACGCACAGGATGACGAGATCGGCCCCCGCCACGCCCGCGGCGAGGTCGTCCGTGGCCGTGTCCGCGAGGCCGAGCGCCCGCACCCGCTCCAGCACCGCGGCGTCGCGGTCGAGGGCGACGATGCGCCGGGCGAGGCCGAACTGCCGGGCGCCCCGGGCGATCGAGGAGCCGATCAGCCCGAGGCCGACGATGGCCAGGGTCTCCAGGGGGGGCGCGTCGATCTCAGCCACGGGTCTCGCCCCGCACGAAGGCGGTCAGGGCGTCGAGGAAGGCGGTGTTCGCCTCCTCGCCGCCGACGGTGACGCGCAGGGCGTGGGGCAACCCATAGGACGAGACCCGCCGGGTGATGACGCCCCGGGCGGAGAGGAACGCGTCGGCCTCGGCGGCCGTCCGGCCCGGCGCGTCGGGGAAGTGGACGAGGATGAAGTTCGCGACGCTCGGCGTCACGGTCAGCCCGAGTTCGTGCACCGCCCCCGTCATCGTGGCGAGCCAGGTGTCGTTGTGGGCGACGGCGGCGGCCACGTGCACGTCGTCCGCGATGGCGGCCGCCCCGGCGGCGATGCCGGCCCCCGACAGGTTGAAGGGTCCCCGGATGCGGTTGACGGCGTCGACCACTTCCGACGGGCCGACCATCCAGCCGATGCGGAGCGCCGCCAGCCCGTGGATCTTCGAGAAGGTCCGGGTCATCACGACGTTGTTGGCCTCGAGCGCGAGGTCGAGGCCGGCGCTGTAGTCGTTCGCCCGCACGTATTCCGCGTAGGCGCCGTCGAGGACGAGGAGGACGTGGGGCGGCAGGCCCGCATGCAGGCGACGGATCTCGTCGAAGGGCAGGTAGGTGCCGGTCGGGTTGTTGGGGTTGGCGAGGTAGACGATCCTGGTGCGCGGCGTGACGGCGGCCAGCAGCGCGTCGACGTCGGCGCGCAGGTCGCGCTCGGGCACCACCACGGGGGTGCCGCCGGCGGCCAGGATGGCGATCCGGTAGACCAGGAAGCCGTGCTCGGTGAAGATCCCCTCGTCGCCGGCCCCAAGATACGCGTAGGCCAGGAAGGACAGGAGCTCGTCGGAGCCCGCGCCGCAGACGATCCGCGCCGGGTCGAGGCCGTAGCGGGCGGCGATCGCCTCGCGCAGCACCCGGGATGTGCCCTCCGGGTAGAGTTCGAGCTTGGCGGCTTCCGCCCGCATCGCCGCCACCGCCTTCGGGCTCGGGCCCAGCGGGGTCTCGTTTGAGGAGAGCTTGTGCACCTTGGCATGGCCGGGCGCCCCGCTCTTGCCGGGCACGTAGGCCTCGATGGCGAGGACGCCGGGGCGGGGCACCGGGCGCGAGGGAGCGACGGGGGCGGAGGCGGAGGACGGGGACATGGACGAGGACATGGACGAGGACCTGGCGGCCGCCGGTGGATCGGCGAAGCGCCCGTCTAACAAAGCTGGCCCGGCTTTGCGAGCGGGCCCCGTGCCTCCGGCCCGCGTCCCTCGGACCCGCATGCCTCAGATCCGCGTCCCTCAGACGCGCATGCCTCAGACCCGGAAGCGGGCGGCGTGGCTGCCGATCTCGTCGAGGGTCTCGGGGGCGGCGCCGGCCCGGGTCAGGGCCTCGTGCAGCTGCCGGGCGCTGACCCCGCCGGGGACGGCGAGGAGCAGGCCGTGCCCGTCCGGCCCGGCTGCGCGGGCGACGACCTCGCCGTAGAGGTCCTGCAGGGCGCGCGCGGCCTCCGGCTCCCAGGCGGCGACGCGGGTGGCATGGAGGACCCAGTCGCGCTGGGCCGCCGCCGGATCGTCCAGCGGGTTCGAGACCACGAAGACCGGGGTGCCGGCCGGGTGGGTGGGCCGCTCGATGAAGGGCAGGCGCGCGATGACCTTGGGCCGGCCGGCGCCCACGAGCCCTTCCCACCAAGGCGCGGCGTCGGTGGTGGCGCCCGAGCCGTCGGGGTCGAGGCGGAAGATGCCGAGGTCGCCGCGGGAGGCGGCCACCGCCTCGATCACCGCGAGGCAGGTGGGGTGGGGCCGGTAGGGCACCGTGAACCCGAAATGGAAGCGGGCGGAATCGCGCATCGGCGCATCCCCGCCCGAGATGTCCGCATGGACCGAGAACGGCGCCTGCACGTAGGTGAAGGTGGCGATGATGACCCGCCAGATCCCTTCCACGGTGTCGAGGGGCAGGAGCCCGCGATGGCGCTCGGCGACGCGCCGCATCATCGAGGCCTCGCGTCCGGGCCGGAAGGCCGAGCCGCTGGCCGAGGTGCGCTTGACCGCGATCAGCCGGTCGATGATCGACCCGCGCTGGATCAGCAGGGCGTGCATCTCGGCGTCGATCCGATCGATCTCGGCGCGCAGGTCGCCGAGGTTGTCGAGGGGCGGCGCGGGTCTCGTCGTGAAGCGCATCGGGGGCTCGCGAGGGTGCGGTGGGGACGATCGGGGGAGCCGGCGCCGGGGTCTCGCCTCCCGGGCGCCACCGCCCCGGTCTACGATCGCGCGCGCCGAAGGGCCAGAGCCGTTTGCCCGGAACCGGCGCGACCGGGCGGTTGTGAAACCGTGGGCGGGCCCCAAGCGCGGTGCGTGGCCCTTTCGTTGACGCGTGAGGGAGCGCACACTACCTCAACGCCTCACGACGCATGGTCTTCTCTCCGGATGGCACGCCGAGCCGTCCCTTCCGTCCCGCCCGGACCGACGCGCCGTCTCCTCCAACCCGTTTCATGACCATGTCGCTGGATACCGCCCTCAAGCCAGGCACGCCCGAAGACGAATCGGTGCGCGCCGACGCGCCGGGCGCCGAGCTGTCCCAGGCCCGCGAGCCCAAGGGCCTCGTGGCGCAGTTCGGCCTGGACGAGCCCCTGGCGATGGATGCCGGCGTGCAGCTCGCACCGTTCCAGATCGCCTACCAGACGGCGGGCACCCTCAACGCGGACCGCTCCAACGCCGTCCTGATCTGCCACGCGCTCACGGGCGACCAGCACTTCGCCCACACCCATCCGGTGACGGGCAAGCGCGGCTGGTGGGAGACCCTGGTGGGGCCGGGCAAGCCCGTGGACACCGACCGCTACTTCGTCGTCTGCTCGAACGTCATCGGCTCGTGCATGGGCTCCACCGGCCCGGCCTCGACCGACCCGGCCACGGGCCGGGCCTACGGCCTCGACTTCCCCCTCGTGACCATCCGCGACATGGTCCGGGCCCAGGCCATGCTGCTCGACCGGCTCGGCATCCGCGACCTGTTCCTCTGCATCGGCGGCTCCATGGGCGGCATGCAGGTGCTGCAATGGGCCGCGAGCTACCCCGAGCGGGTCTTCGCCGCGATGCCGATCGCCACCGGGCCCCGCCACTCCGCGCAGAACATCGCCTTCCACGAGGTCGGCCGGCAGGCGATCATGGCCGATCCCGCCTGGGCCGAGGGGCGCTACCTCGAGGCCGGCACCCGGCCGGCCAAGGGCCTCGGCGTCGCCCGCATGGGCGCGCACATCACCTACCTGTCGGAGCCGGCCCTGCACCGCAAGTTCGGCCGCCGCTTTCAGGGCGGCTCGGCACCCACCTTCTCGTTCAACGCCGACTTCCAGATCGAGAGCTACCTGCGCCACCAGGGCCTCAGCTTCGTCGAGCGCTTCGACGCCAACGCCTATCTCTACCTCACCCGGGCGATGGACTATTTCGACCTCGCCGCCGACCAGGGCGGAGTGCTGGCCAAGGCCTTCCGGGGCACGAAGACCCGGTTCTGCGTGATCTCCTTCACCTCCGACTGGCTGTTCCCAACCTCCGAATCCCGCGCCATCGTCCACGCCCTGAACGCGGCCTCGGCCCCGGTCGCCTTCGTGGAGGTCGAGAGCGACAAGGGCCACGACGCCTTCCTCCTCGACGAGCCGGCGATGTTCGCCGCCGCACGCGGCTACATCGACGCCGCTGCCCGGGCCCGCGGCCTGTGACGGGATCGGAGAGGTTCGCGCACCGGCCCTGGGAGGCGGCGGAGACGCTGCCGCGCGAGGAGGCCGGCAGCACCCGCGTCGACCACCTCGTGGTGCTCGACCTCGTGCCGGCGAACGCCCGGGTCCTCGACATCGGCTGCGGCGACGGCGCCTTGCTCGCCCTGCTGCGAGACCGGCGCGGCGTGGACGGACGCGGCATCGAGCTGTCGCGGGAGGGCGTGAACGCCTGCCTCGCCCGGGGCCTGCCGGTGATCCAGGGGGACGCCGACACCGATCTGGCGAACTATCCCGACGACGCCTTCGACGTGGTCGTCCTGTCTCAGACCATCCAGGCGACGCGCAACCCGCGCATCGTGCTGGAGCACCTCCTGCGCATCGGCCGGCAGGTGATCATCTCCTTCCCGAATTTCGGCCATTGGCGGGTGCGCTCGGAACTCGCCCTGCGGGGTCGCATGCCGGTCACGGCCCTGATGCCCGAGGAATGGTACGAGACCCAGAACATCCATCACTGCACGATCCGCGACTTCGTCGGCCTGTGCCGGACCGTGAACGCCGAGATCGAGAAGGCCACCGCCCTCGATGCCAGGGGCCGGCCGATGCGCTTCGCGATGCCCTGGTGGGTCTGGAACCTGATGGGCGCGCAGGGCGTGTTCCTGCTGCGACGGGGCGGCGGCCCGGGCGGCGACACCCAACCCGCGGCCTGAGCCGCTGTTGCACGTGAAAACCCTTAACCCTGTCGCGCGCGCCGGATGAGCAGCGTCGCGACCTCGTAGGTGACCTGCGCGCCCCCCGCCTCGAAGCCCCGCAGCACCCGCCGCATCGTGCCCGGCGCGAGGGTCCGCGCGGCGCCGGGCGTCCCGGCGCCGATGGCGCGCAGGGAACCCAGGAAGGCCCGGCCGTCGGCATGGGCCTCGACCACGGGCTCGGCGGAGACCGCGAGGGTGCAGCCCGGACAGGCCAGCGCGGCGAGGTCCGACAAGGCCGGATAGACGGGCGTCGCCGCCTCCAGGCCCAGAGCCGCATGCGCCGCCCGCCACTCGGCGAAGGTGCCCGCGCCCAGCGTCGCCACTGCCAGCAGGCCGCCGGGGGCCAGCAGCGCGGCGAGGCGCGCCAGGGTTCCGGGAAGGTCCTCGAACCATTGCGCCGCGAGGCTCGAGGCGATGAGGTCGAAGCCGGGCGCGAAAGCCGGCCGCTCGGCATCCATGACGACGAAGCGCAGGTCCGCGGTTCCGGTGAGGCGGGCGCGGCAGCGCTGCACCATGGCGGGGGCGAGGTCCGAGGCCACGAGAACGCCCCCCGGCAGGCGCCGGCGCAGATGCGCGGTCAGCAGGCCGGTGCCGCAGCCGACCTCGAGGGTGCGCGGCGCCTGTGCCAGGGGCTCGGCCCCGATGCGCCGGGCCAGGCGCTCCGCCACCACGGCCTGGATCGCCGCCGCGCCGTCATAGCCCTCGGCCCCGTCGAAGGCCCGGGCCACGGCCTGTTTCCAGGAATGCATCGGGGCGATCGTCTGTAATACGGGCAGGGGCGAGGGGCAGTCGTCGTTCTATCTCGTCGGCTTGCGGCGTCGGGGCGCTACACCGCCAGGGCTTGCTCGATCATCCGTGCCACGGCGAGTGCCCGGCCATCGTCGCCGAAGCGGGCGACGACCTGAACGCCCAGGGGCAGGCCGTCCCCGGGGACCGGGACGGTGACGCAGGGCACGCCCATCAGGGTCCAGAGGCGGTTGAAGCGCGCGTCGCCCGTGGTGCCGAGGCCGGCCGGCGCCCGGCCCGGGGCCGACAGGGTCAGGATCGCGTCGAAATCTCCGAACAGGTCCTTCAACGCGCGCCGGGCCCGGTGCGCGGCGCGGCGCGCCGCGTCGTACTGAGCGGCGACGAGATCCTGGGCCGCATCGAGCTGCGTGCCGAGTTCCGGGCTGAGCTGCGCCCGGTGGTGGGCGTATTCCCAGGCCAGCGCCTGGCGTGCCTCGTAGTCCTGGATGACGGGGTGCTGCGCCCAGGCCTCCGGCAGCGGGGCCGGCAGGACGAGGTCGACGACCCGGGCGCCGGCGGCCTCGGCCGCGCGGGCGGCCCGGTGCAGGGCGGCGAGGGCGTCCGGGTCGGGCGCGTCGGCGAAGCCCTGGAGGCAGAGGCCGAGGCGCGGAGCCTGGGGGGCCGCGTCCAGATCGAGGTCGAGGGCGGGCCGGTCGGCGATCAGGCTCAGGCCCTGGGCGACGTCGCGGATGCCGGCGCCGAACAGGCCGACGGTGTCCAGCGCCCAGGAGAAGGTCTTCACGCCCACCGTCGGCAGGAGCCGGAAGGACGGCTTGATCGCCGCCACCCCGCAGAAGGCCGCCGGCCGGATCACGGAGCCGCCGGTCTGGGTGCCGAGCGCGAGGGGCACCATCCCGGCGGCGACGGCCGCGGCCGACCCCGCCGAGGAGCCGCCGGGCGTGTGGCCGGGGTCGCGCGGGTTCACCGTTGCGGTGGGATCGTGGCTGGCGAAGGGGGAGGTGCTGGTCTTGACCAGGGGCACGGCGCCGAGCGCCCGCAGACGCGCCACGATGGCGGCATCCGCCCTGGGCTGCCAGCCGGCATAGATCGGAGACCCCATCTGCGTCGGCAGGTCGGCGGTGTCGATGATGTCCTTGACCCCGACCGCGATGCCCGCCAGCGGCCCGGAGCCGGCGATCGCCGGGGCGGGATTTCGGCTGACGATCGCCCCGATGCCGGGGTCGCGCGCCGCGATGGCGGCCTCGGCGAGACGGATGGCGCCGGCGGGGTCGAGGGTGCCGGCGGCGATGCGGGTGCGGAGATCGACGAGGGACAGCATGGGGGCTTGGTCCGGCCTCGGCCGCCTCCTGTCAACACCCGTCCACAGGGACGCCGCCCGCACCGCATCGTTGACGCAACGTTTACGGAACCCGGCGCATCGTCCGCGTCATGTGGCGTAGCGTATTCGCGTTCTCGGCCCTGACGCTGTTCGGCGCGGGCCTCACCGGCTGTGCACTCAACAAGTTTGAGCAGCGCGAGCCGTGGCGTGACCAGACCGAGCAGGCCTGCAATGCCAAACGCCTGGTGGAGACGACGGAGTTCGTCACCCCCGTCAAGGAGATCAGCGGGCCGGGCGTCTGCGGCATGCTGCAGCCCTATCGCGTCACCCGCCTGGGCAAGGGGACCGTCGCCCTGAAGCAGCGGGTGACCCTGGCCTGCCCGGCGCTGACCGAGGCCGAGGCCTGGCTCGCCGACACGATCCAGCCGGCCGCGAACCTGTATTTCGGCCAGCCCGTGGCCGAGATCAACGCCGGCACCTATGCCTGCCGCGGCCGCAACAACCAGGCCGGCGCCAAGCTCTCCGAGCATTCCTTCGGCAATGCCGTCGACATCATGTCGTTCAAGCTCGCCGACGGCTACGTCATCACCGTGAAGGGCGGCTGGCGCGGTACCGAGGCCGAGCAGGGCTTCCTGCGCGAGGTCTTCCTCGGGGCCTGCGCCCGGTTCTCCACCGTGCTGGCGCCGGGCTCGAACGTCTTCCACTACGACCACATCCACGTCGACCTTGCCCGGCACGACCCGCGCGGCCTGCGTCGCATCTGCCAGCCGCTGATCAAGTTCACACCGCAGCTCGGTGCCGACGGCGTGCCGCGCGCCACGGCCCGGCCCCGTCCGCCCGAGCGCCTGCCCGCCCCGCCCCAGGCCCCGATCGACGTGGAGGAGGACGATCCCTACGGCGTCGCCCCGATGTCGGCGCGCCAACCCGCGAAGGTTCCGGCCGCGCAGCTCGCCCACGGCCCGGCCCCCGTTCGTCCGACCGCTCCGCCGGTGGCCTACGCCGCCGCGCCGCGGGGTCCGGTGCCGCGCGCCCCGGCGCCCCGGGTCGCGGCCGCCCTCCCCCCGGAGGATTTCGCCGCCGAGCCGCTCTCGCTCGCGGCCCCCGGCCTCGCCGAACCGATCTACTGACGGGCGCGCTGGTCCCGCATCCGGGGTGTGCCCGGCGCACCCCAGGGTCCGCGGAAAGCGACGGCGCGGCCGGCCGCCTGCTTGACAGGGCGGGCCGAGCCGCCATCGTTCGGGTCAGCTTCACGGACTCCAGCGGAACAAAGACGCCGGCATGCGCCCGAATCCCCTCTCCACCGCCCTCGCCCTCGGCCTCGTCCTGGCGGGCGCCCTCCAGCCGGCGCTCGCCCGCTCCGGCCGCGAGGAGATCACCCCCGCCGAGGAGCGCGAATTCAACTACGACGCCGACATCCCCGGCTGCCAGGCCCCCGAGGTGCTGGAGCGGCTCTCGACGCACTTCGCCGAGAAGGAGGCGAAGTTCTGGAACTCGTCCCTGACCATCCTGCGCTACGAGCACATCGAGCGCACGGCCTGGCGCCCCTGGGGCCTCGACTACGTCCCGCGCCGCTTCTGCAGCGCCGTGGCCACCACCTCGGACGGCGTCCGCCGCAAGGTCGACTACTCGGTGCGCGACGGGCTCGGGATCATCGGCGCCGACTGGGGCATCGAGTTCTGCGTCCACGGCCTGGATCGCAACCTCGCCTACGCCTATTCCTCGGCCTGCCGCGAAGCCCGTCCGTGAGCCCTGCCGCCGGGCACCGGTCGCGCGCACGCGGCACCCTGGCGGGCCTGACCCTGGCGCTGATGGCGTCGGGCGGACCGGCGTCGCCGGCGATGGCGCAGGGTTTCGAGCGCGGTGGCACGCCGGGCACGTTCGACTTCTACGTCCTGGCCTTGTCCTGGTCGCCGACCTACTGCGAGGGGCCCGGCGCCCGGCGCGAGGCGCAGGGCCAGTGCCGCCCGGGACGCGGCCTCGGCTTCGTCGTCCACGGGCTCTGGCCGCAATACACCCGCGGCTACCCGTCCAACTGTTCCTCCGTCGAGCGGTCGCCCACCCGGCAGGCGATCGCGGTGGCGGGCGAGGTCTACCCGAGCGAGGGCCTCGCCCGGCACGAGTGGCGCACCCACGGCACCTGCTCGGGTCTCGACCCGGTCTCCTACTTCCAGGCGGCCCGCGACGCCCGGGCGGCGGTGACCCTTCCGGACGCCTTCAAGGCCCCCGAGCGCGACACCCGGATGGCGCCGATCGACATCGCCCGGCAGTTCGTGGCGGCCAACCGGGGCCTGCGTCCCGACATGATGTCGGTGACCTGCCGGGGCGGCCAGCTCCGGGAGGTGCGGATCTGCTTTGCCAAGGACCTGCGCGGCTTCACCCCCTGCCCCGAGGTGGCGCGCCAGAATTGCCGTGCCGACGCGGTCGCCATCGACGCCGCGCGGTAGATGATGCCGCGATTCCACCCTGGGCCGGAGCGCCGGGGGGCGGGGTGAGACAGGCCCGGACGCCATGAATTACCGCCACGCCTTCCACGCCGGCAATTTCGCCGATGTCCTGAAGCACCTCGTGCTGAGCCGGGTGCTGGCGCATCTCTGCCTGAAGCCCACGGGCTTCCGGGCGATCGACACCCATGCGGGCCTCGGCTTCTACGACCTCACCGCCGACGAGGCCGGTCGCACCGGCGAGTGGCGGGACGGCTGGGGCCGCCTCGACACCCCCTTTCCCGAGGCCGTGGAAGCCCTGCTCGGGCCCTACCGCGCGGCGGTGGCGGCGGTGCAGGAGCGGCACGGGGCCGACACCTATCCCGGCTCGCCCGCCCTGATCCGCGAATTCCTGCGGCCCACCGACCAGGGCGTGTTCGTGGAGCTGCACCCGGCGGATGCCGAGATCCTGCGGGCGCGCTTCAACCAGGATTCCCTGTCGAAGGTGATGCATCGCGACGGCTGGACCGCGCTCAACGCGCTGATCCCGCCGCCGGAGCGCCGCGGCGTGGTCCTGATCGACCCGCCCTACGAGGAGCTCGGCGAGATCGACCGCCTCGGAACGGCCTTGGCCAGGGCGGTGGCCAAGTGGCCCACCGGGATCTATCTCGGCTGGTACCCGATCAAGGACGTGGCCAAGGTCGACCACATGGTGGCGCAGCTCGACCGGGTTCTCGCCCGCCCGGCCCTGCGCCTCGACCTCATGGTGTCCGAACCCGATCCGACCCGGCTCAACGGCAACGGCCTCATCGTCGTCAACCCGCCGTGGCGGCTCGCCGAGGAAGCGACGCTGTTCCTGCCGGCGCTCGCCGAACGCCTGGCCCGCACCGATTACGGCGCCTTCCGCTGCGAGGCCTTCGGCGCCGAGCCCTAGAGGTCGTCAGGGATCGGCGGAAACCGGTTATCCCGAAGAGACGAACGACGAGACCGGAATCGAGGGTCTGTCTGGTTCAGGAGGAACCTGACAGACCCCTGGGCGCTCAGGCTCTCGGCATTCAGGCGACCAGGCGCCCTTCCAGGGGGAACACCTTGGCGGGGTTCATCAGCCAGTGCGGATCGAAGACGTTCCGCACCCGCATCTGCTGCTCCAGGTCTTCCTGGGCGTACTGGAAGCGCATGAGCTCGCGCTTCTCGATGCCGACGCCGTGCTCGCCCGTGAGGCAGCCGCCGACCTCGACGCAGAGCTTGAGGATCTCGTCGCCGGCCGCCTCCGCCTTCTCCATCTCGCCCGGCTTGTTGATGTCGAACAGGATCAGCGGGTGCAGGTTGCCGTCGCCGGCATGGAACACGTTGGCGACGCGCAGGCCCTTCTCGGCGCAGATCGCCCCGATGCGCTCCAGCACCCCGGGGAGCTGCCCGGTGGGGATGGTGCCGTCCATGCAGATGTAGTCCGAGATCCGGCCGGTGGCGCCGAAGGCGGACTTGCGGCCCTTCCAGATGGCGGCGCTCTCGGCCTCGGATTTCGAGACCCGGATGCTCGTTGGGTTGAAGTCGCTGGCGATGGCCTCGATGCGGGCGAGCATCGCCGTGCACTCGGCGTCGGACCCCTCGACCTCGATGATCAGCATGGCCTCGGCGTCGCGCGGATAGCCTGCCTGGGCGAAGTCCTCGGTGATCAGGATCGCCTCGCGGTCCATGTACTCGATCGCCACCGGGATGATGCCCGCGCCGATGATCGCGGCCGTACAGGCGCCCGCATCCTCCACCGAGCCGAAGCCGACCAGCGCCGGGCGCGCGCCCTCCGCCGCCCGCAGGATGCGCACGGTCGCCTCGGTGACGATGCCGAGCTGCCCCTCCGAGCCGCAGACGAGACCGAGGAGGTCGTAGCCGGGCGCGTCGAGATGCGTGCCGCCGATCGTCACCACGGTGCCGTCGTTCATCACGAGGGTCACGCCGAGCAGGTTGTTGGTGGTCACCCCGTACTTGAGGCAGTGCGCCCCGCCCGAATTCATCGCGATGTTGCCCGCGATGGTGCAGGCGAGCTGGCTCGAGGGGTCGGGGGCGTAGAAGAATCCCTCGTGGCTGACCGCGCCCGAGATGGCCAGGTTGGTGATGCCGGCCTCGACCCGCGCGGTGCGGTTCTCGAAATCGATGTCCAGGATGCGGTTCATCTTCGAGATGCCGAGGATCACCGCATCCTCCTGGGCGATGGCGCCGCCGGCCAGGGAGGTGCCGGCGCCCCGCGGCACCACCCGGACGCCGTTGGCGTGGCAGAACGCCATCACGGCCGAGACCTCGGCGGTGGTGGAGGGCAGCACCACGGCCAGGGGCATCTTGCGGTAGGCGGTGAGCCCGTCGGTCTCGAAGGCGCGGCGCTCGTCCTCCGTCGTGACCAGGGCCTCCGGAGCGACCAGGGGGGCGAGGCCCGCGATGATCGCCTCGCGGCGGGCGACGATGGCGGCATCGGGCACGGGAAAGGCGATCGACATGGGCATGTCCTCCGGGGGCGGGCCATCTTCATCATCCGCTCAGCCGCGATCGCCTATGAGCAAGCGGCGGTGAGAGACGGAGGGACGGACGGCGCTTTGCGGTGGACCTTAGGGCAAACGCCGGCGCGGCGCATCCGGTTCGTGGCCTCGACCGCGGCGGCGGAACCGAACGCCGCCGGGGAAGCTTCCTTTGGCCGCAGCTCATCGCGGCGGACCTTGCGCGTTCCTGTCTCGATCTGTTCTAAACGGGTAAGCTCTGCCATAAGCCCAAGCGGCTGAAGCCGCTTCTAGGAGGAAAAACACGATGCGTCATGTCATGTTCGGCGCCGCCCTGGCCCTGCTGCTGCCTCTGTCGGCGCATGCCGAGGGCGACGCCGCCGCCGGCGAGAAGGCCTTCGCCCCCTGCAAGGCTTGCCACAACTTCGAGAAGAACGGCGTCGGCCCGACCCTGAAGGGCGTCGTGGGCTCGAAGGCCGGCGAAGGCGCGGACGGCTACGCCTTCTCGGCGGCCCTGAAGGCCTCCGGCATCACCTGGGACGAGGCCAATCTCCACGAGTGGCTGGTCGACCCGAAGAAGAAGGTTCCGGGCACCAAGATGGTCTTCCCCGGCATCAAGGACCCCAAGAAGGTCGACGACATCATCGCCTACCTCAAGACCAAGTCCTGATCCTGACGACCTGATTCCGAGGCCCGGGGTTCCGCGATCGGTCCGGCCTGTCCTTCGGGGCCGGCCGGGATCATCCGCCCGGGCTCGATCAGGAAGCCGTTCCCGCCACGGCGGGAGCGGCTTTTTTCATGCCTCGCGTCCCTCAGGATCCGCGTCGCGCGGCGTCGCGGCCGGAGGGAACGGAGCGGTCCCTCCCCTCGCCGAGGCTGATTTGGTCTTCGCCGGCGCCGGCCTGGCCCTCGCCGAGGCCCGCATGCAGCGCGCCGCGCAGGTTCATCAGGATGTCGAGGAGGGCCCGCCGCCCCTCGAGATCGAGGCCGGTCAGGCCGCCCACCTCGTCCGGCACGCATTCCATCCGGCCGCGCAGGGCCCGGCTCTGCTCGGTCAGGAAGATGCTCACCTGCCGCTCGTCGGCCCGGTCCCGCGCCCGCTTCACGTGGCCGGCCGCCTCCAGGCGCTTGAGCAGGGGCGTCAGGGTTCCGGAATCCAGGAACAGGCGCTGGCCGATCTCCTTGACCGTCAGCCCCTCCTCCTCCCACAGGACCAGCAGGACCAGATATTGCGGGTAGGTCAGGTCATGCGCGGCCAGCAGGGCCCGATAGGCTCGTCCGAAGGCATGGGCCGTGGCATAGACGGCAAAGCAGAGCTGGCTGTCCAGGCTCAGGGCGTCCGGGGATGCCGGCTCCGCCACCGGCTCCCGGCGCGTGCGGGTCTGCCGTCCCGACATATTCAACGATCCTTCACGATGGGCCGCGCGCCGAACTTGGGCCGCGGGACCGATCTTATTCAAATTTCATATTGCGCACAATCAAGTTCTATGCGAGGAAATAACTAGGTTGCGCGCAATCGATATGGACCGGCCCCGGCCGGACCGACGCGTGCGATCCCCGCGTTCGTTCAGCAGGAGAGACCGACATGAAGGCACTCTACACCGCCCACGCCCATGCCACCGGCGGCCGTGAAGGCTCCGCCGCGACCGACGATGCCAAGGTGGACGTCAAGCTCTCCACCCCCAAGGAGCTGGGCGGCGGCGGTGGCGCCGGCACCAACCCGGAGCAGCTCTTCGCGGCCGGCTACGCCGCCTGCTTCCTCGGCGCGATCAAGTTCGTGGCCGGCAAGGACAAGATCACGGTGTCGGAGGAGTCCAAGATCGAGTCGAGCGTCGGCATCGGCCCGCGGGACGACGGTACCGGCTTCGGCCTCGTCGTCGCCCTCAAGGCGACCCTGCCGGGCCTCGACCGGGCGGTGGCCGAGGATCTGGTGAAGCGCGCCGACGTGGTGTGCCCCTACTCCCACGCCACCCGCGGCAACATCCAGGTCGACATCTCGGTCGCCTGACGGCTCCCGGCCGTGGAGCAGGACTCCCCGGCCCCGTCGTGCGCCTGGGACGTCAGAAGTGGCGTCCTAGGACCTCGCGCACCCGCTCGACCATCTCGGCCACCGGCACCGAGAACTGGGCCGGGCGCGCGGCTTTCCAGGCGGCGTTGCTGGTGATGGCGGCCGCCGCCTTGGCGCCCTCGATCAGGTCCTTGATCTGGACCTCGCCGGCCTCGCGCTCGTTCGAGCCCTGGATGATGGCGCAGGGGGATCCTCGCCGGTCGGCATACTTCATCTGGGCCTTCATGCCCGAGCCGCCGAGATAGAGTTCGGCCCGGATGCCGGCCGCGCGCAGGCTCGCGACGAGCCGTTGGTAGTCGGCGACGTTGTCCCGGTCGAGCACCAGCACCACCACGGGGCCGGGCTTGGCGAGGCCGTCCAGCAGCGGGCTCTTCACCAGCTGCAGCGCCGAGAACAGGCGCGAGACGCCGATGGAGAAGCCGGTGGCCGGCACCGGCTCGGCGCGAAAACGCCCGACGAGGCCGTCGTAGCGGCCGCCGCCCGAGACCGAGCCGAAGCGCACCACCTGTCCGTCCTCGTTGGTCACCGGGAAGGTCAGCTCCGCCTCGTAGACCGGGCCGGTGTAGTACTCGAGCCCGCGCACCACCGAGGGGTCGATGCGGATGCGGGCGTCGTAGCCGGCCGCCGCGAACAGGGCGGCCATGTCGGCGAGCTCGCGCACGCCCTCCAGGCCGATGGCGCTGCCCGCCAGGGAGGTTTCGAAGTTCGCCAGGGTGGTGGCGTTGTCGGCCGGCGCCGATCCCGCTCCGGTCCAGCCGGTGAAGGCCAGCACCCGGCCGATCGCCTCATCGGGCAATCCGGCGCCCTTGGTGAAGTCGCCGCTCTCGTCCTTGCGCCCCGCGCCCAGCAACTCGCGCACGCCCGCGTCGCCGAGGCGGTCGAGCTTGTCGATGGCGCGCAGCACGGTCAGGCGCTGACCGGCCTTGTCGGGACCGCTGAGCCCGATCGACTCCATCAGCCCGTCGAGCACCTTCCGGTTGTTGACCTTGACCACGTACTGGCCGGTGAGCCCGAGCTTCTCCAGGGTGTCGGCCATCAGCATGCAGATCTCGGCATCCGCCGCCACCGAGGCGGCGCCCACGATGTCGGCGTCGAACTGCATGAACTGGCGGAAGCGCCCCGGACCCGGCTTCTCGTTGCGGAAGACGTAGCCGGCGCGGAAGCTCCGGTAGGGCTTGGGGATCGCGTCGAAGTGCTCGGCCACGTGCCGGGCCAGGGGGGCGGTGAGGTCGTAGCGCAGCGAGAGCCAGGATTCGTCGTCGTCCTGGAAGGAGAAAACGCCCGCGTTCGGCCGGTCGAGGTCGGGCAGGAACTTGCCCAGCGCCTCGGTGTACTCGACGAAGGGCGTCTCCAGCGCCTCGAAGCCGAAGAGTTCGAAGCTCTGCCGGATCGTCTCCAGCATGCGGTGCTGGGCGGCGATCTCGTCCGCGCGCCGGTCGACGAAACCGCGCGGCAGGCGCGGCTTCAGGGTGTCGGCCTTCGTTGAATCGGCCTTGGCCATGGTGATCTTCGCGTCCATCGGGGCTGTTCGAGGTCCCGGGGGCTCTATCGCGGGTGGCGGGGGGCGGCAAGCAGGGGGGCGTTCAGAGCCTCAGGGCCAGGAGGGCCGCGAGGCTGAGGAGGGCGATGGGGATCTGCACCGGGCGCAGGCGCGCGAAGAACAGGGGCGCCTCGCCCCGCCGTGCCGCGATCGGGTCGAGCACCGCGATCGCCCCGAATCCGACGAGGAGCAGGACCAGCGCGGCCACTGCCGCGTCCAGGGTCGCCAGCGCCAGGGCGACGAAGCCGAGGCTGAACAGCCCGATCATGGTGGCCATCTGGGTGAGGGTCGGCCCGCCCTCGGTGCGGAAGCTGAGGCCCCGGCGCACGCCCGACAGGAACAGCAGGATGGCGCAGCCCCAGAGGATCGTCAGGAGCAGGGCGGCCTCGCCCAAGGGATCGCCGGGCCGGACCCAGGCGGTGACGGCGCCGACCACGAAGGGCAGCATCGGGCCGTAGCCGAACACGATGCTGAGCCAGGGGACGGCGCGCGGTTCGGTGACCCGCAGGGTCCGTCCGTCGGGTCGATCGTGCATGGTCGGGGGCTCCGGTGGCTGAGGCTCCCTCGCCAAACCGGGGCGGGGGCGGCCTGTTCCGCCGGGCGGCAATCCGCCCTCAGGCGGTCTCCGGCTCGCGCGCGCCCCGAGCCTTCTCGGTGCCGCGGCCGGGTTCGCTCCCGCTCTCGGCGGCGGCGCCGTTCGCGGACGACCCGTCGCCCGGATGTCCGTCGCCTTCGCGTCCGCCGCGACTCTCGCTGGTGGTATCGAGCCACAGGACTAGGCCGAGGGCGACGAGGGCGGGCGCCCCCAGCGCCAGGAAGGCGCCGGTCCAGCCGAGCATCGCCTGGGCGAGGCCGCCGTACCAGGCCGAGAGGGCGCCGCCGATGCCCTGGAGGGCGTTGAGGGCGCCGAGCGCCGTCTGGGTGCGGCCGGAGCCCCAGGTCAGGTCGGCCACCACCACCGGCACGGCCACGCCGATGATGCCGGAGGCGACGCCGTCGAGGATTTCGGCCGAGATCAGCCAGAGGGGATCGTCGATGAAGGCCGAAAGCGCGGCGCGGACCGGCAGCACCGCGCAGGCGGCGATGAGGAGCTGGCGCCGCCCGCGCCGGTCGGCGAGCGATCCGGCGAAGAGCGCCACGGGGATCATCACCAGCTGCGCCACCATGACGTAGCGGGCGGTCCAGCTCGTTGCGTCGACGGCGGTGGCCACCAGCGTCTGGCCGAGCAGCGAGAGCATGCCGCCGTTGCCGAGGTTGAACAGGGCCAGCGCCACGGCGAGGACGAGGAGCTTGCGGTTGGCCACGATGCTGCGCAGGCCGGCGCGCTCGGGCGTGTCGTCGCCCTCCTCCTGCCAGCCCACGGCCCGGCGCTCGCTGTAGCAATGCCCCGGCGTCGTCAGCGCCGCCACGATGGCCAGCACCGCCATGGCGCCCAGCACCCAGAAGGCGATGGCGGGGCCGAACCAGCCGGTGCCGAGGCTGATGCCGCCGGCCGCGAGCAGGATGCCGAGATGGTTGAAGGCCTGGTTGCGGCCCTGTTGCTTCGGAAAGCGGTCCTTGCCGACGATGCCGAGGGTCAGGGCGGTGACGGCCGGCAGCAGCAGCGTGCCGCCCGCCGCCGCCATCATCTGCGCGGCGAAGACCGGGATGACGCCGCGTGCGGGGAGCAGCAGCAGGGTGCCGCACAGGATGGCGCCGCAGGCCACGGCGATCAGCATCCGGGGCCGGCCGAGGCGGTCGACCAGGGCGCCGAAGGGGCCGCTGAGGAGGAGGGAGCCGATCCCCACCAGGGTGGTGACGAAGCCGATCCGCGAGGGGCTCCACGACGCGGCTTCCGCGAGCCAGGTGCCGAGGAACGGTCCGAGCCCGCCCTGGATGTCGCCCGTGAAGACGTTGATCAGGGCGAGGTGGTGTGTGGCGAGCATGCGATCCCGGGGCTGAGGCGATCCGGCGACCGGCGGCACGCGGGGCCGCGGCCGGACTGGCTGCGAGTAACGGCCAAGTCCGGCCTTCGATCCTCAAGTCCGGCCTTCGATCCTCAGGACCCCGGATCCCGCCCCGGGCGGACGGGGCGCGACGCGCGCTCTCAGGAGGCGAGCGGGCCGGTCTCGCCCTGGGCCTGGGCCTCCATGGCCTTCTGGCGGTAGAGGCCGACGAAGTCGATCGGGTCGATGTAGAGGGGCGGGAAGCCGCCGTTGCGCACGGCCTCGGCGACGATCTGGCGCGCGAAGGGGAAGAGCAGGCGCGGGCACTCGATCATCACGGCCGGGTGGAGCTGGTCCTGCGGGATGTTGCGCATGCGGAAGATGCCCGCATAGGTCAGCTCGAAGGCGAACAGCACTTCGTTGGCGATCTTGGCATCGCCTTCCAGGGTCAGGTCGACCTCGAAATCGAACTCGGCCACCTGCTTGGCGTTGACGTTCACCTGGATGTTGATCTGCGGCCCGCTTTCCTGCGGCTGCAGGGAGCGCGGCGCGTTCGGATTCTCGAAGGAGAGATCCTTGGTGTACTGCGCGAGCGCGTTGATCGTCGGCGTCGCGTCGTCGGTCTGCGCCGTGGCGCCACCGTTGCCGTTCGGTGCCGGAGTGTCGGCCATGGCGTTGTGTCCTCTTCCTGGATCGTCGGGGCGCGGTGGGGCCCGGGTCTGATGCGCTCTCCCGGGGGCGAACCCCGTGGGCGCCGATCCCGGTCGCCCGGAACCGGGCGCACCGGCCTGCACACCGGCCTGCCACCACCGCCCGGCCCGCGCGATAGCGCGCTATCACGCTCGCCCGCACGGGACAAGGCGAGCCCGGGAGCCCGGGACGCGGGACCCGTCGGGGCCGCCGCCGGGTCAAGGCGGCGCAGGCGCACGCCCTCGCCTGGAATCGCCGCCCGCGATATCCATATCTCCGCACGAGCCCGGAGGTTCGACCCCGATCGAGACTTCCGCGCGCAGGAACCCGGCCTGCGCCTTGCGCGGGGCCGGGGGAATGCGCGACATGGCCAGATCTTTCTGGCCAGATCCTTCCTGGCCGGACCTATTCGGCCGGGCGTGTCTCGGCCACGCATGTCAGCCGAGGACCCGGGCCGGGTTTCCAGAGCCCCGTGAAGTAACGTATTCGTGCCACGGCCACGATCGGATCAGTGATGCAGGACTCCTTCGACTTGACGACCCTGATCTTTCTCGCGCTGGCGGTCTTCGTCATCTGGCGCCTGCGCTCGGTGCTGGGTCAGAAGACCGGCACGGAGCGCTCGCCCTTCAAGCCGGTGGACCGCAGCCGCACCGAGCCGCCGGCCCGCGGGGAAGGCGACAACGTCGTGCGCCTGCCCGGCGCCGACCGGGTCCAGCCCCCGGCCGATCGCGGCCAGACCGCGGTGAAGACCGACGTGCGCGACTGGCGCGGCATCGCCGAGCCCGGCTCGGCCATCGCCCAGGGCCTCGAATCCATCGTCCAGGTCGAGCCCGCCTTCGATCCGCGCGCCTTCGTGGAGGGGGCCCGCAGCGCCTACGAGGCCATCGTGATCGCCTTCGCCAAGGGCGACCGCAAGACCCTGCGCAGCCTGCTATCCCGCGAGGTCTGCGAGGGCTTCGAGCGCGAGATCGACGCCCGTGAGGCCCGCCGCGAGACCGTGGAGACCACCTTCGTCTCCCTCGACAAGGCCGAGATCGTGGCCGTCGACGTGAAGAACCGCGTCGCGCAGGTCACGGTGCACTTCCTCTCCCACCTCATCACCGCCACCCGCAACGCGCAGGGGCAGGTGACCGACGGCAGCGCCGAGGCGGTGGTCGAGGTGCCGGACGTCTGGACCTTCGCCCGGACGCTGGGCACCCGCGACCCGAACTGGCAGCTCGTCGCCACGGAAGCCGGCGCCTGAGCCTGAAGGGGCCCAAGGTCGCGTGATCCGCTTCTTCCGTCCCGCGGCGAGTCTCCTCGCCGCCCTCAGCCTCCCCTCCCCCGGCTCGGCCGCCCCCGCGGCCGAGCCGTTTCGCGTGGGCGGGGCCGTGCTGGAGCCGGTCGATCCCGCCTCGCTGCCGGGGTTCCCCGGCCCCGAGGCCGGCGCGGCGCTCGCGGCCTTCCGCCGGACCTGCCGGACCCCGCCGGGGACGCCCCAGCCCGCCACCGTCGCGGGCGCGCCCGAGGCGCTCCGGACCGCCTGCGCCCGGGCCGAGACCGTGCCCGAGCCCGTGGCTGACGCCGCGGCGGCCCGCTTCTTCGCCGAAGCCTTCACGCCCTATCGGATCGTCAGGCCTCCGGCCGGGGGCAAGCCCGAGCAGCGCACGGGATTCCTCACCGGTTACTTCGAGCCGGAACTCGTCGGCGCCGCCACCCCGAGCCCGGATTTCACCGCCGCGGTGCTGGCCCGGCCCGACGACCTCGTCAGCCTGGAGCCCGGCGAGACGCGGCCCGGCCTCGACCCGTCCTTGCGCGCCGCGCGCCGGACCGGCGACGGCTTCGAGGCCTATCCCGACCGGGCCGCGATCGAGGACGGCGCCCTGGGCGCCCACGCCCGCCCCCTCCTCTACCTGCGCGACGCCGTCGACCTGTTCGTGCTCCAGGTCCAGGGCTCCGGCCGGGTCCGCCTGACCGACGGGCGCTCCGTCCGGGTCCTCTACGACGGCCGCAACGGCCGGCCCTACACCTCCATCGGCAAGCTCATCGTGACCGAGGGGCACCTGCCCCTCGACGGCCTCACCCTGGCCCGCTGGACCGGCTGGCTGCGGGCCAACCCCCGGCACGCCGCCCGGCTGATGCGGGCCAACGCCTCCTACATCTTCTTCCGCCTGGCCGAGATCGACGACCCGACGCTCGGGCCGCCCGGCGGGGCCGGCGTGCCCCTGAGCCCCGGCCGCAACCTCGCGGTGGACGCCACCCTCTGGCGCTACGGCCTGCCGTTCTGGCTCGAGGGCCGGATCGCCGGATCCGCCGAGCCGGGGCGCCTCGTCGTCGCCGCCGACACGGGGTCGGCCATCGTCGGCCCGGCGCGCGGCGACCTCTATCTCGGCACCGGCGCGGAGGCGGGGATCGCCGCCGGCAACCTGCGCGACGCCGTCGGCTTCGTCGTCCTGCTCCCGAAATCCGGGACGTCCGCCCCATGAAGACGCCCCGGCGCCCGCGCGGCCTCTCCGGGGAGGACGCCTATCTGTGGGGCGAGATCGCCCGGCTGATCACGCCCCTGCGCGGCCGCCTCGCGGGGCGGGGCGCGGCGGGCAAGCCGGCCGCCGCCACGCCGGCCCCGGCGACGCCCGCGGGGGCGTCGTCCAAGGTCGTCCCCGCCAAGTCCGCCATCGCCAAGTCCGCCATCACCAACTCGGGTCCCGCCAAGCCCGCGCCCCCGAAACCGATGCCCCGGACGCTGGCAAAGCGCGCGGCTCTGAAGCCGAACCCGCCGCCGGCGCTGCCCTCCCCCGTCCTGGCACCGGCACCGCCGACCGCGCCCGGTCTCGAGCGCCGCGTCCGCCTCGCCCTGCGCCGGGGGGCCCTCCAGGTCGATGCCCGGATCGATCTCCACGGGATGTACCAGGCGGAGGCGCACGGGGCGCTGATCGGCTTCCTGATGCGGGCCCGGGCGTCGGGCCACACCCACGTCCTCGTGGTCACCGGCAAGGGCGGCCCGACCTACGACGACGCCTTCTCCGAGCGCGGCGTGCTCCGCCGCAGCGTGCCCCACTGGCTGCGCGCGCCGGAGCTGCGCACCGTGGTCCTCGGCTTCGAGGAGGCGGCCCGCCACCACGGCGGCGCCGGGGCCCTCTACGTCCGCCTGCGCCGCCGCTGAGGGCCCCTGGCGGTGCCCCGACGGACGGACCTTGCGAAAAGCCGGGAAACGCGCTACCGCTGAAGCCTCTCCTCGTTACGCCGTGTTGCATCCGTGAGCCCCTGGCTCCGCCAAGACGATGCGCGGAGCCGTCTTTCCCCAGGACGGACCGACTGATCGGCGCCGAAACGGCGCCCGGCGACCAAACTCCCCGACTGCCCTGTCCGACCCTCTGCCCCGCCTCGCCCTTCCCGCCGGTTCTGAATCCCCCATGACGTCACCGTACGAGACCCTCCCCGTGGAAAGCCCGGCCGAGGGCGGAATCGTCGCCGCCGATCTCGACGGCATGCGCGAGGTCAAGCTCCAGGACCTCAAGTCCAGGACGCCGACCGACCTGATCGCCTTCGCCGAAGAGGTCGAGGTCGAGAACGCCTCGACCATGCGCAAGCAGGAACTGATGTTCGCCATCCTGAAGCAGCTCGCTGCCAAGGAGGTCGAGATCATCGGGGCGGGCACCGTCGAGGTGCTGCAGGACGGCTTCGGCTTCCTGCGCTCGTCCGACTCGAACTACCTGCCGGGTCCCGACGACATCTACATCTCGCCGACGCAGATCCGCCGCTTCGGCCTGCGCACCGGCGACACCGTCGAGGGGCCGATCCGCGGACCCAAGGACGGCGAGCGCTACTTCGCGCTGCTCAAGGTCAACACGATCAACTTCGAGAACCCGGAGAAGATCAAGCACAAGGTCCATTTCGACAACCTGACGCCGCTCTTCCCGACGCAGCGCTTCAAGCTCGAACTGGACAATCCGCCCAAGAAGGATTTCTCGCCGCGGATCATCGACATCGTCGCCCCCATCGGCAAGGGCCAGCGCGCCCTGATCGTGGCGCCGCCGCGCACCGGCAAGACCGTGCTGATGCAGAACATCGCGCAGTCGATCACCATCAACCACCCGGAATGCTACCTCATCGTGCTGCTCATCGACGAGCGCCCCGAGGAAGTCACCGACATGATCCGCTCGGTGAAGGGCGAGGTCATCGCCTCGACCTTCGACGAGCCGGCCACCCGCCACGTGCAGGTCGCCGAGATGGTGATCGAGAAGGCCAAGCGCCTCGTGGAGCATGGCCGCGACGTGGTCATCCTGCTCGATTCGATCACCCGCCTGGGCCGGGCCTACAACACCGTGGTGCCGTCCTCCGGCAAGGTGCTCACGGGCGGCGTCGACGCCAACGCCCTGCAGCGCCCGAAGCGCTTCTTCGGTGCCGCCCGCAACATCGAGGAGGGCGGCTCGCTCTCGATCATCGCCACCGCGCTCATCGACACCGGCTCGCGCATGGACGAGGTGATCTTTGAGGAGTTCAAGGGCACCGGCAACTCCGAGATCATTCTCGACCGCAAGGTCTCCGACAAGCGCATCTTCCCGGCCATCGACATCACCCGCTCGGGCACCCGCAAGGAGGAGCTCCTGGTGCCGCCGGATGCGCTCAAGAAGACCTACGTCCTGCGCCGCATCCTCAACCCGATGGGCGTCACCGACGCGATCGAGTTCCTCATGGACAAGCTGCGTCAGACCAAGAGCAACAACGACTTCTTCGACTCGATGAACACCTGAGACCGAACCGACCGGACCCGCGCTGCATCAGCCTACGGGTCCGGTCGGTGCCCTCGCCCGCTCGGAAATTTCCGGCTGAAACAAGTTTATTAGCTGGTTAACGATTGCCTGACGCGTCAGGGATTGGCGTCCGGGGCGCCGCGCCGATGACCGAAACCCCCACCCTCTACGCACCTGCCACCGGCCCGGGTCGATCGGCGGTCAGCGTCATCCGGATCTCCGGACCGGCCTCGGCCGCGGTGATATACACCCTCGCCGCCCCCCTCCCCCCGCCCCGCCGCCTGTCCCTGCGCACGCTGCGCAGCCCCGACGGCACGCCACTCGACCAGGCCCTCGTCGCCTGGATGCCGGGCCCCGCCAGCTTCACCGGCGAGGACATGGCGGAGCTGCACCTGCATGGCGGCCTGGCCGTTCGTAGCGCGGTCCTGCAAGCCCTGGCCGAGATCCCGCACTGTCGACCGGCCGAGCCCGGGGCCTTCACCCGCCGGGCCTTCCTCAACGGCCGTCTGGACCTCACCGAAGCCGAGGGGATCGCCGACCTCATCGATGCCGAGACCGAGGCGCAGCGACGCCAGGCCCTGCGCCAGCTCGATGGGGCCCTGGGCGGGCGGGTGGCCGATTGGCGCGCACGCCTCATCGATCTCCTCGCGGGCGTCGAGGCGGCCCTCGATTTCTCCGACGAAGGGGACGTCGACGACGGGGCCCTGGACGCCGCCCTGGCGCAGAAGGCCCGCGCGATCCGCGACGAGATCGCAACGGTCCTGGCCGATGCCCGGCGCGGGGAGCGCCTGCGGGATGGTTTCACCGTGGTCCTTGCCGGGCCACCCAATGCCGGCAAGTCGACGCTGCTGAACGCCCTGAGCCGGCGCGAGGCGGCCATCGTCTCGGCCATCCCCGGCACCACCCGCGACGTCATTGAGGTCCGCTGCGACCTCGGCGGCTTGCCGGTGATCCTGGTCGACACCGCCGGCCTGCGCGAGGCGGGCGATGCCATTGAGGCGGAGGGCATCCGCCGCACACGGGCCCGGATGCGGCAGGCCGACCTTGTCGTGATGCTCGACGGCCCGGACGCGCCGGCGACCACGCTCGAGCCGATGCCGGAGGGACCGGTGCTCCGCGTGCGGACCAAGCGCGACCTCGAGCCCGCCGTCGGCGTGCCGGAGAGCGCGATCGGCATCTCGGCGATCACCGGCGCGGGCCTGGAGGGATTGCTGGCGGCCATCGAGGCCGAGGCTTCCCGAGCAGTGGGGAGCGGCGATGCTCTGATCACCCGCGAACGCCACCGGCTGGGGCTGACCCGCTGCCGTGAGGATCTCGACCGCCTGCTGGCGGGGGCCGCCCTGCCCGAGCTCGCCGCCGAGGATCTCCGGCTCGCCGTGCGCGCGCTGGGCGAAGTGGCAGGGCATGTGAGCGTCGAGGAGATGCTGGATCGGCTGTTCTCCGGCTTCTGCATCGGCAAGTGAGCCGGGTCGACCTCGGCCTGTGACCCTGGGACCACGGGGCGGCGGTTTCACGTGAAAACCACGCTATGGTCGAACCATCGATTGACCATCGGCGCGCCAGCCGCTTAATCGATCCAATGCACCATACCCCTGATTCCTACGACGTGATCGTCGTCGGTGGAGGCCATGCCGGCGTCGAGGCGGCGGCCGCCGCGGCCCGGATCGGCGCGCGGACGGCCCTCATGACCCATCAGGCCGCCACCATCGGTGCCATGTCCTGCAATCCCGCCATCGGCGGTCTGGGCAAAGGTCATCTGGTCTGCGAGGTCGATGCCCTCGACGGCCTGATGGGGCGGGTCGCCGACGCGGCCGGCATCCAGTTCCGGCTCCTTAACCGACGCAAGGGTCCCGCGGTCCGCGGTCCCCGCACCCAGGCTGATCGCAAGCTCTACGCCCGCGCCATGCAGGCGGCCATCGCCGGGACCGCGAACCTGGCGGTGATCGAAGGGGAGGTGGCCGACCTCGCCCTCGCCGGGGGACGCGTCTCGGGGGTGATCCTGGCCGATGGGCGCACCCTCCCCTGCGCCGCCGTCGTGCTGACCACCGGCACCTTCCTGCGCGGCCTCATCCATATCGGCGAGACCCAGATCCCCGCCGGTCGGATTGGCGAGGGGCCGTCCGTGGGCTTGGCCCGGACACTGGACCGCGCCGGTTTCGCCCTCGGCCGCCTGAAGACCGGCACGCCGGCCCGCCTCGACGGGCGCACCATCGACTGGTCCGGCCTGGAGATGCAGTCGGCCGACGCGGACCCCGTCCCGTTCTCGACCCTTACCGAGCGGATCACCACGCCGCAGATCCAGTGTGGCATCACCCGCACGACCCAGGCGGTCCACGACCTCATCCGCGCCAACCTGCACCGCTCGCCGATGTATTCCGGCGGCATCGCCAGCCGGGGGCCGCGCTACTGCCCGTCCATCGAGGACAAGGTGGTGCGCTTCGGCGATCGCGAGGGCCACCAGATCTTCCTCGAACCGGAAGGCCTGGACGACCCGACCGTCTACCCCAACGGCATCTCCACCGCGCTGCCCGAGAGCGTGCAGCGCGACGTCATTGCGCTGATCCCCGGGCTGGAGCGCGCCGCGATCCTGCGGCCGGGTTACGCCATCGAGTACGACTACGTGGACCCCCGCGAACTCGACGCGACCCTCCAGGCCAAGCGCCTGCCGGGCCTGTTCCTGGCCGGGCAGATCAACGGCACCACCGGCTACGAGGAAGCGGCGGGGCAGGGGCTCGTGGCCGGCATCAACGCGGCCCGCCTCGCCGGCGGCTCGGCCCTCGCCACCTTCGACCGGGCCGAATCCTACCTCGGCGTGATGATCGACGATCTCGTCACCCATGGGGTGAGCGAGCCCTACCGCATGTTCACCTCGCGCTCGGAGTACCGGCTCTCCCTGCGCATCGACAATGCCGACGAGCGCCTGACGCCGAAGGGCGCCGCCCTCGGCTGCGTCGGGCGGCACCGCGCCGCGCATTTCGCCGCCGGGCAGACGGCCCTCGAGGCCGCGCGCGCGCAGCTCGACCGCCTGAGTCTCAGCCCGAACCAGGCCGGGGCCGCCGGCATCGCGCTCAACCAGGACGGCATCCGCCGCAGCGCCTTCCAGCTCCTGTCCTACCCGGACATCGACTGGGCGCGCCTCTGCGCGGTCTGGCCGGAACTCGCAGCGGTCCCGCCCCGCGTGGCGGAGCGACTCTGCACCGATGCCACCTACGCCGTCTATCTCGACCGACAGCGGGCCGACATCGCGGCCTTCCGCCGTGACGAGGCCGTGACCCTGCCGATCCGCCTGGATTATGCGGGCATTCCCGGGTTGTCGAACGAGATGCGGCTGAAGCTCGAAGCCGTGCGTCCGGGAACCCTGGGGCAGGCGGCCCGCATCGAGGGCGTGACCCCCGCCGCCCTTACGCTCCTCGCCGCCCATGCCCGCCGGGCCGAGCGTGGGGCCTCCCATGGCCTCTGATCGCGACCGCGATCGGGTCCTGGCCGCTGCGGGTGTTTCACGTGAAACAGCGCGGCGCCTCGATCTCTATGTCGACCAGCTGCGGCGCTGGCAGACGGTCAAGAATCTGGTCGGACCGGCCACCCTGTCCGAGGTCTGGACCCGCCACATTGCCGACGCGCTCCAGCTTCGGGAGCTCGCGCCGGAGGCCGACACCTGGCTGGACCTCGGTGCGGGGGCGGGACTTCCCGGCCTCGTCCTTGCCATCGCGGGCCGGGAGCGTCCCGGGTTTCGGGTCGATCTCGTCGAGAGCAATGCGCGCAAATGCGCCTTCCTCACCGAGACCGCGCGCCTCACCGGCGCGCCTGCGACGGTGCACAACGCCCGGATCGAGCAGGTCATCGGCGCGCATCGGGGCGTCGCGGTGGTCTGCGCCCGGGCGCTCGCCCCCCTCGCCCAGCTGCTCGCCTGGGCGGAGCCGCTGTTGACAACCGGCACGGTCGGCCTGTTTCCGAAAGGACGGGATGTCCAATCGGAATTGACCGAGGCCGCGCAACGGTGGAGATTCGTTTACGATCTCGTGCCGAGCCGAACCGAGTCGGAAGCGCGGATCGTCCGCGTCACGACCCTATCTCGCGTGGATTCATGACAAGCGATCCGACTGCCGTACCGACGACCGGAGCGCATCCGGATCGGCCGCTGCGCATACTGGCCCTGGCCAACCAGAAGGGGGGCGTCGGCAAGACGACGACGGCGATCAACCTCGGCACCGCTCTGGCGGCCATCGGCGAGAGCGTTCTGGTGATCGACCTCGATCCGCAGGGCAACGCCTCCACGGGTCTCGGCATCGACCGCCGCCAGCGCAAGGTCTCGACCTACCACGTGCTCGCCGGCGAGGCGTCCCTGGGGCAGGCCTGCATCCCCACCGCGGTGCCGCGCCTGATGGTGGCCCCCTCCACCATGGACCTCCTCGGCCTGGAGCTGGAGATGGCGAGCGCGCCGGACCGCGCCCATCGCCTGCGCAACGTGCTGAAGGGCGTCGGCGAGGTCGGCGCCACGGCGGGTGTCACCTACGTGCTGATCGACTGCCCGCCCTCCCTGAACCTGCTGACGATCAACGCCCTGGCGGCCTCCGACGCGGTGCTGGTCCCCCTGCAATGCGAGTTCTTCGCCCTCGAAGGCTTGAGCCAGCTGCTGCGCACGGTGGAGCAGGTGCGGGGCGCCCTCAATCCGCGCCTCACCATCCAGGGCATCGTCCTGACCATGTTCGATCCCCGCAACAACCTGTCGGCGCAGGTGGTGGCGGATGTGCGCAGCTTCATGGGGGAGAAGGTCTACGAGACCATGATTCCCCGCAACGTCCGCGTGTCCGAGGCGCCGTCCCACGGCAAGCCCGTGCTGCTCTACGATCTCAAATGTGCGGGCTCGCAGGCCTACCTGCGCCTCGCCTCCGAGATCATCCAGCGCGAGGGGCGTCTGCCCGTCGCCGCGTGACCGATGCGGGGGCCCCCTGCCCCCGGTGTGTGACAAGCGTTTCCCGAAGGTTCGGAGTTGAAGCAGGTGGCGATGGCGGATGATGTGGTGCGGCCCCGGCTCGGGCGCGGCCTCGCGGCCCTGATCGGCGATTTCGGCGACGACAGTGCCGCGGCGAGCAAGTCGCAGGAGCAGCGCAAGGTCGCGGTGGAATTCCTGCGTCCAAACCCGCGCAACCCGCGCCGCCGCTTCCACGAATCCGACCTCGAGGAGCTGTCGGCTTCGATCAAGCTGCGCGGCATCATCCAGCCCATCGTGGTCCGGGCCCTGGCCGGCGTGCCGGACACCTACGAGATCGTCGCCGGCGAGCGCCGCTGGCGCGCGGCCCAGCGGGCCGGGCTCCACGAAGTGCCGGTGGTCACGGTGGAGATCGACGATCGGACCTCCCTCGAATTTGCCATCCTGGAGAACGTCCAGCGCACGGACCTCAACGCCATCGAGGAGGCCGCGGGCTACGAGCGGTTGATGAGCGAGTTCCAGTACAGCCAGAGCGAGCTCGCGGAGATCCTCGGCAAGAGCCGCAGCCACCTCGCCAACACCCTTCGGCTGCTCCAGCTCGCCCCGACGATTCAGGACCGGGTCGTGGCCGGTGAGATCACGGCCGGCCATGCCCGCGCGCTCCTGGCCGTGCGGGATGCCGAGGGCGTTGCCCGCCGGATCGTGGAGGAGGGCCTGTCGGTCCGCGAGGTCGAGGCCTTGGCCTCCGCCGAAGTGCCGGAGGGCGACGGCCCCCGCCCCGGCCGGCCCCGGCGCGCGGCCGAGAAGGATGCGGAGATCCGCACCCTGGAACAGGCCATGGCCCGCGCCCTCGGCATGACGGTGGCTGTCAAGTCGAAGGTGGCCGGGGCGGGGGAGATCCGCATCCGCTACGAGAACGCGGCCGAGCTCGAAGCCCTGTGCCAGCGCTTCAACCTGGGGCAGGCGGAGGCCTGAGCCAGACCGATCGCTAACGCCGCCGGGCCGCCTCGCCGGCGATGCGCAGGAGGGTACTCGAGGCATGCGCGTGGGCCAGGTCCGGGTCCGCACGGCGGCAGGCCAGGACGGAGTCCTGCAACAGCTGGATCGCGTGGCGCAGGGCCGGGGGCGACCAGCGGGCGAGCTGGGTCTCCACCAGGGCTTTCCGCCGGAAATGCAGGCCACGCCAGTTCGCCACCATCAGGCTGGCACTCTGCCCCTCCCCGGCGAGCCGCGTGGCCAGGAGCGTCAGGGCGTGCCGCAGGGCCGAGCCGAGCATCACCGAGGGATCCATGCCCTCGTGGCGGAAGCGGCGATAATCGCGCTCGACCTCGCCGCTGCGCCCGGCGAAGGCCGCATCGATCAGGGTGTTGAGCACGCTGCCGGCGACGTCGCTGACCACCGCCTCGACATCGTCGAGGCTCACCTGGCTCTGGCCACGGGCGTAGAGGGCGAGCTTCTCGATCTCCGACAGGCTGGCGCCGCGGTCGCCGCCGAGGCTGGTGGCGAGCACGTCCCGCGCCTCGCGGGCGATGCGCAGGCCCTGGTCCTGCAGGGTGCGGTCGATGAGGTCGCCCAAGGCCCGCTCGTCGTCGGGATAGCAGGGCAGGGCGAGGGCCTTCGGCGACTTCTCACAGAGCGTCCGCAAGGGCGCGCTCTTGGCGAGGTCGCCGCCCTCCACCACGATGCGGGCGTTCTGGATCTCGGCCTTCAGGGCGGCCTCGACGGCGGGGGCGTAGTTGCGGCTGCCGGACCGGACCCAGATGGTGCGGGTGCCGCCGAAGAGTCCGACCGTGCCGGCCTCGTCCACGAGGCGGCCGGGGTCCTGGGCCAGCACGTCCCCGTCGATCTTCACCATGGCGAAGGGGTCGCCCGGATCGCTGACGAAGGCTTCCGCCAGCGCCTTGGCGCGGGTGAAGACGAGGCCCGTATCCGGGCCGTAGACGAGGAGGATCGCGATGCGCGGATCGGGCCCGCGCCGGATCAGCCCGTCGACGTCGCCGGCCTTGACGGCGGTCACGCGCCCGTCCCGCTCAGGGCTTCGTCACCAGCACGGAGGCGATGCGGGTCTTGATCTGCTCGGCCAGGACCTTGGCGAGGCGGATCTCGGCGTCACGTGCGGCCCGCAGGCTGGCAAAGCGCTGGATCGAGCGGTCGTAGGTGGCGGTGGAGGTCGCCACGCCCTCGCTGATGATCTTCGTGCCGCTCAGGTCTTCCAGGGCGTATTTCACGGTTCCGACGATGGTGCCGGCCTCGGCGCGACCGGTCTGCGAGGAGACGATCGGGGTCTGCACCGACTCGCTGCCCTGCATCTTCAGGCGATAGCGCTTGGCGGAGGGCTGGCCCGAGCCGTCGAGATCGAAGATGAGTTCGCTGCGCAGGTAATGCCCCAGGCGCTCCTGGCCCTGCGCCATCGCCACGTCGTCCACCTGGACGGAGGCGAGGAGGGCGGCCATGGGCTCGCCGGAGGCGGTGGGGCCGTAGAGGGGGCGGAAGCAGGCCGACAGGTTGAGCGCCAGGGCGGCGACGGCCGCGACCCGCACGGACCGGCCGACCGAACCGGTTGCCGCGACCCGAACCGCCATCGCCCCGTTTGCCAAGCGCATCATGCCCGCTGCCGTCCCGCTGTCTCGTCACGCCCGTCTGTACGGCGAACCGGAGTTCGACGACAGCCTATTCGCGCCAAGCTTTACGTTTCCTATCCGGCAGGATCATGGTCGCCGGATCGGGGGTGTGGACAATGTGGGCGTCCCCCTTCCTCTTAAAGGGCCGGGGTCGGGGGTGGGGGCGGTTCCACTTGTCTCCGCAACGCGAGGGTCGCCCAACCACCCCCACCTCCAATGCCTTCCCGCAAGCGCCATGGATGTCGGGCAGGCCCGAGATCCGCTGGGGAGGAGGGCTGCGTCGCGCGCGCCGAACCGAATTTCAGCGTTGGGAAGGCCGGGCGCTGTGCCAGGCTCCGTTCCGCCCGCCGGAAGCCGGAGCGCGGTCTCCTCGATCAGACGACGAGGTTCACGATCCGGCCCGGCACCACGATGACCTTCTTCGGGCTACGGCCCTCCAGAGCCCGCTGCACCGCCTCGTCAGCCAGGACCAGGGCCTGGACCGCCGCCACGTCGGCGCTGCGCGGCACCGTGACGTCCGCCCGCTTCTTCCCGTTGAGCTGGACGGGGAGGGTGACGCTGTCCTCCACGAGGAGCGCGCGCTCGACCTTCGGCCAGGCCGCCTGCGCGGCCAGGCCGTCGCGACCCAGCGCCTGCCAGCATTCCTCGGCGAGATGCGGCATCATCGGGGCGATCAGCTGGGTCAGGATCCCGGCCGCCTCCCCGGCGACGGCCCGCGAGACGCCGCCCCGCAGGGCCTCGTCGAGGGCGTTGGCAAGGGTGTAGATGTGCGCCACGCAGCGGTTGAAGCGCAGGCGCTCCACATCCTCCTCCACGGCGGCCAGGGCCTTGTGGGCGGCCTTGCGCAGGGCGGCGTCGCCGGTGGCCTCCGGTGCCGCCACGGTGCTCGCCAGGGAGACGAGACGCCAGACGCGCTGGACGAAGCGGGCCGCGCCCTGGACGCCGTCCTCGGTCCAGATCACGTCGCGCTCGGGCGGCGAGTCGGAGAGCATGAACCAGCGCGCGGTGTCGGCGCCGTAGCTGGCGATGATGTCGTCCGGGTCGACGACGTTCTTCTTCGACTTCGACATCTTCTCGATGGCGCCGATCGTGATCGGCGCCGCCGTTTTCACGTGAAACGCCTCCCGCGTGCCGGACTCGGCCGAGATCCGGATGTCTGCCGGCGGCACCCAGGCCCCGGCCGCATCCTTGTAGGTCTCGTGGACCACCATGCCCTGCGTGAACAGGCCGTCGAAGGGCTCCGAGACGCCGGACCAGTCGGTGGCCTTCATCGCCCGCATGAAGAAGCGGGCGTAGAGCAGGTGCAGGATCGCGTGCTCGATGCCACCGATATACTGGTCGACGGCGAGCCACTGGTCGACCGCGGCGCGGTCGGTGGGCGCGTCCTGCAGCCAGGGGGCGGTGAAGCGGGCATAGTACCAGGACGAATCCACGAAGGTGTCCATGGTGTCGGTCTCGCGCCGCGCCGGCTGCCCGCAGGTGGGGCAGGGGACGTTGCGCCAGGCGTGGTCGCGCTCCAAGGGATTGCCGGGCACGTCGAAGGAAACCGTGTCGGGGAGCTTCACCGGCAGGTCGGCCACCGGCACCGGCACGGGCCCGCAGGCCTCGCAGTGGATGATCGGGATGGGGCAGCCCCAGTAGCGCTGGCGCGAGACGCCCCAGTCGCGCAGGCGGAACTGCACCTTGCGCTGCGCCACCGGCTCTCCGTCGAGGATCTCCGCCTCCAGCCGGTTGGCCACGGCATGGAAGGCCTCGTCCGTGGTCATGTCGTCGAGGAAGCGCGAGTGGATCATCCGCCCGTCGCCGTCATAGGCGGTGTCGGTGATGACGAAGCTGGCCGCGTCCTGGTCCTCCGGGCAGACCACGGGCGTGTTGCCGAGCCCGTACTTGTTGGCGAAGTCGAGGTCGCGCTGGTCGTGGGCCGGGCAGCCGAACACCGCGCCGGTGCCGTAGTCCATGAGCACGAAGTTCGCGACGTAGACCGGCAGCAGCCAGGACGGCTCGAGGGGGTGGCGGACCTTGAGGCCGGTGTCGAAGCCGAGCTTCTCCGCCGTGTCGATGGCGGCCTGGGCCGTGCCCGTGCGCCGGCATTCCTCGATGAAGCCCTGCAGGGCCGGGTGGGCCGGGGCCAGGGCGGCGGCGATCGGGTGGTCGGCGGCGATGGCCAGGAACTTCGCCCCGAACAGGGTGTCGGGCCGCGTCGTGTAGACCTTCACCTCGGGGTCGACATGGGCCGGCGGCGCCTCCAGGGCGAAGCGGACCTCCAGCCCTTCCGAGCGGCCGATCCAGTTCTTCTGCATCACCCGGACCTTCTCGGGCCAGCGCTCCAGGCCGTCGAGGGCGTCGTAGAGATCCTGCGCGAAGTCGGTGATCTTGAAGAACCACTGGGTCAGCTCACGCTGCTCCACCAGGGCGCCCGAGCGCCAGCCGCGCCCGTCGATGACCTGCTCGTTGGCCAGCACGGTGTGGTCCACCGGGTCCCAGTTCACCTTCGCGGTGCGGCGCGTCACCAGACCCTTGGCCAGGAAGTCGAGGAACATGCGCTGCTGGTGCTTGTAGTAGTCGGGGTCGCAGGTCGCGATCTCCCGGCTCCAGTCCAGCGACAGGCCCATGCTCTGGAGCTGGCCGCGCATCGTCGCGATGTTGGCGTAGGTCCAGTCGCGCGGGTTGACCTTGCGCTCCATGGCGGCGTTCTCGGCCGGCAGGCCGAAGGCGTCCCAGCCCATCGGGTGCAGCACGTTGAAGCCCCGCGCCCGCTTGTAGCGCGCCACCACGTCGCCCATGGCGTAGTTGCGCACGTGGCCCATATGGATGCGGCCCGACGGGTAGGGGAACATCTCCAGCACGTAGTATTTCGGCTTCGGATCGTCGTTCTTCGTGGCGTAGATGGCCGCCGCATCCCACGCCTGCTGCCAGCGCGGCTCTGTCTCCTTGGCGTTGTAGCGCTCGGGAGCGGGTTTGGGGGCGGGGGTGGTCGTCATGGGCCGGCGCCGGGGTTCGGGGGTGAGGGGCGCGCCCCGCACGGTGCGGGCGCGCCCTGAGAGGCTGGGGGCCGGACTACCACGGGGAGGGGAGGGGTCAACACGGATCGGGTCGTCCCGCCCGCCGGGGGAGCCGCGTCGCGGGGGCCGCGTCGGCGCGATGCGCGTTGTCCTTCGCGGCCCGCGCCCGGGATGGTAGTTCCCGGGCCGACCGGTTCACCGAACCCCTTCCCTGCGAGGCAGCATGGCCGACACAGTCTCCGACGACGCCGCTCCCGAAGCCGCTCCCCACGCCGCCCCGCCCCCCCCGAACGCCGCCGACGTGGTGGCCGGGCTCGCGGCGGTGCGCCACCAGATCGCCCAGGCGGCCGAGGATGCCGAGCGCGACCCCGCCTCGGTCGCCCTGGTGGCGGTGTCGAAGACGATTCCCGCCGCGGGCATCCTGCCGGCGCTCGAGGCCGGGCAGCGCCTGTTCGGCGAGAACTACGTCCAGGAATCGAAGGCCAAGTGGCCAGCCCTGCGCGAGCGCTTCCCGGATGTGGAGCTCCACCTCGTCGGGCCGCTGCAATCCAACAAGGCCCGGGAGGCGGTGGAGCTGTTCGACGTCATCCACGGCCTCGACCGGCTCTCCCTCGCGGCGGCGCTCGCCAAGGAGATCGCGCGGGTCGGACGGGCGCCCAAGCTCCTGATCCAGGTCAATACCGGCGACGAGCCGCAGAAGGGCGGCATCTCCCCGGCCCAGGTCGACACCCTGCTCTCGGAGTGCCGCGAGACCCACGGCCTCGCGATCCAGGGGCTGATGTGCATCCCGCCCGCCGAGGCGCCGCCGTCGCCGCACTTCGCCCTGCTGGCCCGGATCGCCGAGCGCCACAACCTGCGGATCCTATCGATGGGCATGAGCGCGGACTACCCCGCGGCGATCCAGATGGGCGCGACCCATGTCCGGGTCGGTACCGCGATCTTCGGCGCCCGCCCGCGCAGGGACTAGGGCGCCGCCTCGCACCGACGTGGTCCACCGCCAGGGCGCCGGCCAAGGCGACGAGTGCGCTTGGGCCGGGCCGGCGCGGGACCGGGCCCCTTGGCTCATCCGTGTCCATGCCCCTATGGAGGGCGCAGCGCCCCGGCAGCCGGCGCTCCGGAGCGATGCTCCATGGCCACCGACCCCACCCTTCGCCTCTCCGACGCCGTCGCGGCGGGCCTCGCCCGCCGCGGCGTCCATTACGGCTGGGCGGTGGCCGCCGTGACCTTCCTGACCATGCTGGTGACGGCGGGCGCCGTCGGGGCCCCCGGGGTGCTGATCCTGCCCCTGCAGAAGGAGTTCGGCTGGGACACGGCGACGATCGGCTCGGCGCTCGCCGTGCGCCTCGTCCTGTTCGGCCTCATGGGCCCCTTCGCCGCCGCCCTGATGAACCGCTACGGCCCGCGCCGGATCGTGCTCCTGGCCCTGGCGCTCATCGCCGGCGGCCTGCTGGCCTCCTTAGGCATGACCCGGGTCTGGCAGCTCGTCCTGCTCTGGGGCGTGGTGGTGGGCATCGGCACGGGGCTCACCGCCCTGGTGCTGGGGGCGACGGTGGCGACGCGCTGGTTCTCGCGATCGCGCGGCCTCCTGGTCGGCCTCCTCACCGCCAGTTCCGCCACCGGGCAGCTCGTCGTGCTGCCCCTGCTGGCCGCCCTCACGGAGGCGCTCGGCTGGCGCGCCGCCCTCCTGGTGATCTGCGCGCTCCTCCTCGCGGCGGGTCTCGGCGTCCTCGCCCTGATGCGCGACCGGCCGGAGGATCTCGGGCTCGCGCCCTACGGCGAGACCCGTCCCCTCGCGCTCCCGGCCATGCCGGGACCGAGTGCGAACGGCGCCCTGTCCGCCCTGCGGGACGCCGCCGGCACCCGCGTGTTCTGGGTGCTGTTCGCCACCTTCTTCATCTGCGGGGCCAGCACCAACGGGCTGATCCAGACCCACTTCATCCCCCTCTGCGCCGATTACGGCATCGGGCCGGTGCAGGGGGCCAGCGTGCTCGCGGCCATGGGCGTGTTCGACTTCATCGGCACCGTGGCCTCGGGCTGGCTCTCCGACCGCTACGACAACCGCTGGCTCCTGTTCTGGTACTACGGCCTGCGCGGCCTCTCGCTGATGTTCCTGCCGTTCTCGGACTTCTCCTTCGTGGGCCTGTCGCTGTTCGCGGTGTTCTACGGCCTCGACTGGATCGCCACGGTGCCGCCCACCGTGCGGCTCACCGCGGCGCGGTTCGGGCGCGAGCGCGCCAACCTCGTCTTCGGCTGGGTCTTCGCCGGCCACCAGCTCGGCGCGGCGACGATCGCCTACGGGGCCGGCCTTTCGCGGACCGAACTCGCGAGCTACCTGCCGGCCTTCTTCGCCGCCGGGGCGCTCTGCCTCGCCGCCGCCGGGCTGATCCTCACCCTGGGCCGGCCGGCCCCGCAGGGTGTTCCCGCGGCCACACCCGCCCGCGCCTGAGCCGGGGGCCGGCCTGCCCCTGTAGGCTCTGGTCCGGATGATGCTTGGGACGGGCACCGATGTGCCGCCCTGGGTCCCGACCGATCCGTCCCAACCCCCTCCATGCCCGGCCGAATCGCCGGAAGGCCGCCGCGCCGCCCCCGTGGGGCGGGGCGACGGCCGTCGCATGGCCTGCGCCGGGGGATGCCCGGAAAAGCAGCAAATCTCTGGAAATGTCAGTGTGGGACCGGGGCGCGACCCTCAAGGCCCTGGACCTTCCGCTCAAGGTCTCGGCACTGTCCGACACAGCACCGCCACATTCACGGGCGCGCGCCCGCATGCCTGCCACGGGCGCTCGCCCGGATGCCCGATCACAGGGGACGACGACGCGATGAACTACAACTGGAACTGGGGCATCTTCTTCGAAGCCTCCCCGGAAGGCACCGGGACCTACGCGGACATGCTCCTCTCGGGCCTGATGTGGACGGTGGTGACGGCGCTCTGCGCCTGGGTCATCGCCTTCTTCCTCGGCTCGCTCATCGGCGTGATGCGGACCCTGCCTTCCAAGGTCGCCAACACCATCGGCACGACCTACGTCGAGCTGTTCCGCAACATTCCCCTGCTGGTGCAGATGTTCCTCTGGTACTTCGTCCTGCCGGAGGTGCTGCCCGAATCGTGGGGCGGCTGGATCAAGCAGCTGCCGAACGCGCCGTTCTACACGGCGGTGGTGTGCCTGGGCTTCTTCACCGCCTCCCGCGTCGCCGAGCAGGTGCGCGCCGGCATCCAGGCCCTGCCGCGCGGCCAGAAGATGGCTGGCACCGCCATGGGCCTGACGGTCTACCAGACCTACCGCTACGTGCTCCTGCCCAGCGCCTACCGGATGATCCTCCCGCCGCTGACCTCGGAATTCCTCAACAACCTCAAGAACACCTCGGTCGCCCTCACCATCGGCCTGCTCGAGCTCACCGCCCGCGCCCGCGCCATGCAGGAATTCTCGTTCCAGGTGTTCGAGGCCTTCACCGCCGCCACCGTCCTCTACGTCCTGATCAACGTCGTGGTGATCTTCACCTCCGGCTGGATCGAGCGCCGCGTCGCCGTCCCGGGCCATCGCTGAGGGTCCGCCCTCCGCCTCCTCATCCTCAAGGATCGCCGCGATGCTCGCGAATTTCGACTTCTCCGTCATCACCTCCGCGCTGCCCTACCTGTTCCTGGACGGCATGCGCTTCACCCTGACGCTGACGGCGCTCGCCGCCATCGGCGGCATCGTGCTCGGCACGCTCATCGCCATGATGCGGCTCTCCAGCATCCCGGTGATCCCGCTGGTGGCCAAGGGCTACGTCAACCTGATGCGGTCGCTGCCCCTCGTGCTGGTGATCTTCTGGTTCTACTTCCTGGTGCCCTATCTCGGGCAGTGGGTCACGGGCGCCGACCGGCCGATGACGGTGGGCGCCTTCACCTCGTCGCTGGTGACCTTCACCCTGTTCGAGGCGGCCTACTTCTCCGAGATCATGCGCGCCGGCATCCAGTCGATCCCCAAGGGGCAGGCGGCGGCGGCCTCGGCGCTGGGCCTGACCTACTTCGCCTCGATGCGCAGCGTGATCCTGCCCCAGGTGTTCCGCAACATGACGCCGATCCTGCTGACCCAGACCATCGTCCTCTTCCAGGACACCTCGCTGGTCTACGTCCTCTCGGTGACCGACTTCCTCGGCGCGGCCTCGAAGATCGCCCAGCGCGACGGCCGCCTCGTGGAAATGTACCTGTTCGCGGCCGTGGTCTACTTCGCGGTCTGCTTCGTGGCCTCCCTGGCGGTGCGCCGCCTCCAGAAGAAGATCGCCATCATCCGCTGACGCCCGGCCTCCCCTGTCCAGGCCTCCCCCGGACGAGGCGTCGCCGCACCCCAGACGAGGATTTCCGCCATGACCACGTCGCCCAACCCCACGTCGCTCAACACCGCCCAGGCCCCCGTGACCACGGGGCCCATGATCACCATGAAGTCTGTCAGCAAATGGTACGGCGACTTCCAGGTCCTCACCGATTGCAGCACCGCCGTGAACAAGGGCGAGGTGGTCGTGGTCTGCGGGCCCTCGGGCTCCGGCAAGTCGACCCTGATCAAGTGCGTCAACGCCCTCGAGCCTTTCCAGAAGGGCGAGATCGTCGTCGACGGCACGCCCGTACACGACAAGAAGACCAACCTGCCGAAGCTGCGGGCCCGGGTCGGCATGGTGTTCCAGCACTTCGAGCTGTTCCCGCACCTCTCCATCACGGAGAACCTGACCCTGGCGCAGCGCAAGGTGCTCAAGCGCGACGAGGACACCGCCCTCAAGACGGGGCTGGCGCTCCTCGACCGGGTCGGCCTCTCGGCCCATGCCAAGAAGTTTCCCGGCCAGCTCTCGGGCGGCCAGCAGCAGCGCGTGGCCATCGCCCGGGCGCTCGCCATGAACCCCGTGGTGATGCTGTTCGACGAGCCGACCTCGGCCCTCGATCCCGAGATGGTCGGCGAGGTGCTCGACGTCATGGTCCAGCTCGCCCGCGAGGGCATGACCATGATGTGCGTCACCCACGAGATGGGCTTTGCCCGCAAGGTCGCGAACCGCGTGATCTTCATGGACAAGGGCGAGATCGTCGAGGACGCCACCAAGGAAGACTTCTTCGCCAACGCCCGCTCCGAGCGCGCCCAGAACTTTCTGTCGAAGATCCTGGTGCATTGAGAGCCGCGCGCCGGGTCCGGCGCCCCGAACGCTCCCATGCCCCCGGCGCTCGCACGAGCCGGTTCCGCCGAGACGGAACCGGCTCGTCGTCGTTTCGACTCGGCTTCGCCCCGCCGGGCGCTCCCCTGCGCGGGCGGATCGTCCGGTACCCGGACGGTCCCGGCCCTGCTGTCCGAGCGCTGCGTCGCCCCCTCGCGGGCCAACGCCGTCGGCCCCGGTCTGGAAAGCCAGACAAAAAAATTCAAACCCGTAACAAATATCGCAGACCAAAAACCTTCGGCTCAGGCGAAGCCGTTGCCAGACAACGCGAAAAGCGATTGGGTGGGGTTGGCACGAACGCTGCTGGCGAACGCACGCTGCCGACGCACGAACGCCGCTGAAGCGTGGCCAGCCAAAGGGCGGACGACGAGAGCCGCTGGAAAAATCTAAGGAGGATGCCATGGAGCGGAACCGCGACCTCGATCCCGTCGAGACGCAGGAATGGCTCGATTCGCTGGACGGCGTCCTCGACGTCGACGGGCCGGAGCGGGCCCACTACCTGATCGAGCAGGTGATCGACGGGGCCCGCAAGAAGGGCGCGCCCGTCCCGTATTCCGCCAACACCGCCTACCTGAATACGATCCTGCCCGAGAAGCAGGACCCGCATCCCGGCGACCGGGCGATCGAGCACCGCATCCGCTCGGCTATCCGCTGGAACGCCATCGCGATCATCCTGCGGGCGAACAAGGACTCGTCCGAGCTCGGCGGCCACATCGCCAGCTTCCAGTCGGCCGCGACCCTCTACGACACCGGCTTCATGCACTTCTGGCGGGCGGCCGACGCCAGCCACGGCGGCGACCTCATCTACGTGCAGGGCCATTCCTCGCCGGGCGTCTATGCCCGCGCCTTCCTGGAGGGCCGCCTCACCGAGGACCAGCTCCTCGGCTTCCGGCAGGAGGTCGGCGGCAAGGGCCTGTCGTCCTATCCCCATCCCTGGCTGATGCCGGATTTCTGGCAGTTCCCCACCGTCTCCATGGGCCTCGGCCCCCTGATGGCGATCTACCAGGCGCGCTTCCTGCGCTACCTGCACCACCGCAACCTCGCGCAGACGGACGGCCGCAAGGTCTGGGCCTTCATGGGCGACGGCGAGATGGACGAGCCGGAGAGCCTCGGCGCCATCGCGCTCGCGGCCCGGGAAAAGCTCGACAACCTCGTCTTCGTCATCAACTGCAACCTGCAGCGCCTCGACGGCCCGGTGCGCGGCAACGGCAAGATCGTCCAGGAGCTCGAGGCCGATTTCCGCGGCGCCGGCTGGAACGTCATCAAGGTGCTGTGGGGCTCGGGCTGGGACGCCCTGATCCAGCGCGACGGCACCGGCATGCTGGCGCGCCTGATGGAGGAATGCGTCGACGGCGAGTACCAGGACTTCAAGTCGAAGAACGGCGCCTACATCCGCGAGCACTTCTTCGGGCGCTACCCCGAGACCGCGGCCCTGGTGGCCGACATGAGCGACGACGACATCTGGCGCCTCACCCGCGGCGGCCACGACCCGCGCAAGGTCTTCGCCGCCTACAGCGCCGCCTCCAAGCACAAGGGCCAGCCGACCCTCATCCTCGCCAAGACGGTCAAGGGCTACGGCATGGGCGAGTCCGGCGAGGGCCAGAACATCACCCACCAGCAGAAGAAGATGGGCGAGGCGGTGCTGCGCCAGTTCCGCGACCGCTTCCAGATCGACCTGAGCGACGACCAGCTGAAGGAGATCCCCTTCATCAAGTTCCCCGAGGGCAGCCCCGAGCACCGCTACCTGATGGCGCGGCGGGAAGCCCTGGGCGGCCCGCTCCCGGCCCGGCGGCGCACCTCGCAGGCCCTGGAGATCCCGCCGCTCTCGGCCTTCTCGGCCCAGCTCAAGGAGACCGCGGGCCGCGAGATCTCCACCACCATGGCCTTCGTGCGCATCCTCAACACGCTGCTGCGCGACAAGAACATCGGCAACCGCATCGTGCCGATCGTGCCCGACGAGAGCCGCACCTTCGGCATGGAGGGCATGTTCCGCCAGTTCGGCATCTTCTCCCAGGTCGGCCAGCTCTACCGGCCGGAGGATGCCAACCAGCTCATGTACTACAAGGAGGACAAGAACGGTCAGATGCTCCAGGAGGGCATCAACGAGCCGGGGGCGATGTCGTCCTGGATCGCGGCCGCGACCTCCTACTCGCATTCCGACGCGCCGACGATCCCGTTCTACGTCTACTACTCGATGTTCGGCTTCCAGCGGGTCGGCGACCTCGCCTGGGCGGCGGGCGACATGCGGGCGCGGGGCTTCCTCATCGGCGGCACGGCGGGGCGCACCACCCTCAACGGCGAGGGCCTGCAGCACGAGGACGGCCACAGCCACCTGATCTCGTCCACCATCCCGAACTGCGTCTCCTACGACCCGACCTTCTCCTACGAGGTGGCGGTGATCGTGCAGGACGGCCTGCGCCGGATGTATGCCGAGCAGGAGGACGTGTTCTACTACATCACCGTGATGAACGAGAACTACGAGCACCCCGGCATGCCGGAGGGCGCGGAGGCCGACATCATCAAGGGCATGTACCTCTTCCGGGAGGGGCCCAAGGAGACGAAGCAGGGGCACCGGGTGCAGCTCCTGGGCTCGGGCACCATCCTGCGGGAGGTGATCGCCGCGGCCGAGCTGCTGGAGCGGGATTTCGGGATCGCGTCGGACATCTGGAGCTGCCCGAGCTTCACCGAGCTGCGCCGCGACGCCATGGCGGCGGAGCGCTGGAACCTCCTGCACCCGCTGGAGGGCAAGCGCCTCTCCCACGTGGAGACCTGCCTGACCGGCCGCACCGGCCCGGTCATCGCGGCCACCGACTACATGCGCCTGTTCGCCGACCAGATCCGCGCCTGGGTTCCGGGCCGCTACCGCGTGCTCGGCACCGACGGCTTCGGCCGCTCCGACTACCGGGCCCGCCTGCGCGACTTCTTCGAGGTCAACCGGCACTGGGTCGTGGTGGCGGCCCTGCACAGCCTGGCCGAGGACGGCGTGATCCCGGCCCAGACCGTGGCCGACGCCATCGCCAAGTACGGCATCGACACGGACCGACCGGCCCCCTGGACCGTCTGATTCCGGCGCCGGCCGCCCGCCCGCGGCCGGCGCCCCGACCCTTTCCGCCATCATCGACGATAAGCGACCGCACGAGGGGGCCCGCGAGAGGCCTCGACTCAGAGCCAGGGAGAACGCGCAGTGGGCATCGAGATCCAGATCCCGGACATCGGCGACTTCAAGGACATCCCGATCATCGAGATCCACGTGAAGGAGGGCGACACGATCGGGCCCGACGACCCGCTGGTCTCGCTGGAATCCGACAAGGCGACCATGGACGTGCCCTCGCCGAGCGCCGGCGTGGTGGAGCGGATCCTGGTCAAGCTCGGCGACACGGTGAGCGAAGGCTCGCCGCTCCTCGTGTTCAAGGGCGAGGGCGCCAAGGGTGATACGGCCGGCGCCGCGAAGGCCGCCGAGGCCCCGGCCGGCGCCGATGGCGCAGCCCTCGTGGCTAAGCAGGAGCCGGCCCCGACCCCAAGCCCGGCCCCAAGCCCGGCCCCGGCCGCCGCGCCTGCCCCGTCGCCCGCCCCGGCCGGCACCCTGCCCGACTTCTCCCAGGTCCATGCCAGCCCCGGCGTGCGGCGCCTCGCCCGCGAACTCGGCCTCGACCTGAGCGCGGTGAAGGGCACCGGCGAGAAGGGCCGGATCACCAAGGAGGACGTGAAGGGCCATCTCACCCGCTCGGCCGCCCCCTCGGCCGCCGGCACGGCGGCGTTCCAGGGCGGCGGCATGGGCATCCCGGAGATCCCGGCGGTGGACTTCGCCAAGTTCGGCCCGATCGAGACCCAACCCCTGTCGCGGATCAAGAAGATCTCCGGCGCGCACCTGCACCGGTCCTGGCTCAACGTGCCGCTCGTCACCCACCAGGACGAGTCGGACATCACCGAGACCGACGCCTACCGCAAGGAACTCGACAATGCCGGCAAGGAGCTCAAGGACAAGGGCTACCGCGTCACCCTGCTGGCCTTCCTGATCAAGGCCGCGGTCTCGGCGTTACGCAAGCATCCCGAGTTCAACGCCTCGCTGTCGCCTGAGAAGGACGCCCTGATCCTCAAGCGCTACTACAACATCGGCGTGGCGGTGGACACGCCGGACGGCCTCGTCGTCCCGGTCATCAAGGAGGCCGACCGCAAGGGCCTCGTCGAGATCAGCCGCGATCTCGGTGCGATCTCGGCCAAAGCCCGCGACGGCAAGCTCTCGGCGGCCGACATGCAGGGCGCCACCTTCTCGATCTCGAGCCTGGGCGGCATCGGCGGCACCGCCTTCACGCCGCTGGTCAACGCGCCGGAAGTCGCGATCCTGGGCGTCGCCCGCTCCAAGATGAGCCCGGTCTGGAACGGCACCGAGTTCGCGCCGCGCCTGATCGTGCCGCTCTCGCTCTCCTACGACCACCGCGTCATCGACGGGGCGCTCGCCGCGCGCTTCACCCGCCACCTCGCCCACGTCCTCGAGGACGTCCGGCGCCTCGTCGTCTGACGAAGGCCGGCCCACGCGACCCAACGAGCGAGGTGACCCGATGAGCAGCAACGACGTCCACCTGCCGGATATCGGCGACTTCAAGAACGTGCCCGTGATCGAGGTCAGCGTCGGCCCCGGCGCCGTGATCGCGGTCGACGACGTGATCATCGTGCTGGAATCCGACAAGGCCACCATGGACATCCCGTCCCCGGTGGCCGGCACGGTGGCCGAGGTGCGGATCAAGCCCGGCGACACGGTGAGCCAGGGCGACCTGATCCTGGTGATGGCCGAGGCCGCCGCCACTGGTGCGCCGAAGCCCACGGTGACCGACACCACCAAGGCGGGCGCGGGGGCGTCCGCAAACGGCGCGGGCGTCCCCGGCCACGCCCCGGGCGAGGGCCAGGCCGGCTACGGCTCCTCGGCCGCCGCCACCGGTGGGGCGGCGCCCGCCCCGGCCCCGACGGCGGCGGCCCCCGTCTCCGGCGAGGCGATGCGGGCCCAGGTGCTCGTCATCGGGGCTGGGCCGGGCGGCTACACCGCCGCCTTCCGGGCGGCCGATCTCGGGCAGTCGGTGGTGCTGGTCGAGCGCTGGCCGAGCCTCGGCGGCGTCTGCCTCAACGTGGGCTGCATCCCCTCGAAGGCCCTGCTGCACGCGGCCAAGGTCATCGACGAGAGCCACGCCATGGCGGCGCACGGCATCTCCTTCACCGCGCCGCAGATCGACATCGACAAGCTGCGCGAATGGAAGGACGGGGTGGTCAAGCGTCTCACCGGCGGCCTCTCGGGCCTCGCCAAGCAGCGCAAGGTCACGGTGGTGACGGGCGAGGCCCGCTTCGTCTCACCTCATCAGGTCGCGGTGGAGCACGAGGGCCGGACCCGCGTGATCGGCTTCGACCACGCCATCATCGCGGCCGGCTCCGAGCCCGTGCGGATGCCCTTCATCCCGCACGACGACCCGCGCGTCCTCGACTCGACGGGGGCGCTGGAGCTCGACGGGGTGCCGGCCCGCCTCCTCGTGATCGGCGGCGGCATCATCGGGCTGGAGATGGCCACCGTCTACCACGCGCTGGGCTCGAAGGTGACCATCGTCGAGCTGATGGACCAGATCATCCCGGGTGCGGACAAGGACATGGTCACGCCGCTGATGAAGCGGATCGCGAAGCAGTACGAGGCGATCCACCTCAAGGCCAAGGTCACCGCCGTGGAGGCGACCCCGGCGGGGCTGAAGGTCTCGTTCGAGGGCGGCACGGCCCCGGCCAGCGACACCTTCGACAAGGTGCTGGTCTCGGTGGGGCGGCGCCCCAACGGCCATCGCATCGGCGCGGAGGCGGCGGGCGTCGCCGTCGACGCCCGCGGCTTCATCGCCGTCGACAAGCAGATGCGCACCAACGTGCCCCACATCTTCGCCATCGGCGACGTGGTCGGCCAGCCGATGCTGGCCCACAAGGCGACGCACGAGGGCAGGGTCGCGGCCGAGGTCGCCGCCGGCAAGTCCAGCGCCTTCGACGCCAAGGTGATCCCCTCGGTGGCCTACACGGACCCCGAGGTGGCCTGGGTCGGCATGACCGAAAACGAGGCCAAGGCGAAGGGCATCAAGGTCGGCAAGGGCGTGTTCCCCTGGGCCGCCTCCGGGCGCTCCCTGGCCCTGGGGCGCGAGGAGGGCCTGACCAAGGTCCTGTTCGACCCCGAGACGGACCGCATCCTCGGCTGCGGCATCGTCGGCCCGTCGGCCGGCGACCTCATCGCGGAGGCGGCCCTCGCCATCGAGATGGGGGCGGATGCCGAGGATATCGGCCTGACCATCCATCCGCACCCGACCCTGTCGGAGACGATCGGCTTGGCGGCGGAGGCCTTCGAGGGCACCATCACGGACCTCTACATGCCCCGGAAGGACGGGCCGAAAAAGGCCGGTCACTGAGGCCGGGCGTTCGCGCCGCGGCTTCGGGATCGGCAGCGCCTTCGGGACGGGCGCCGCATCGGGAAGACAGGACCGCGCCACGACCGGCGCGGTCCGCGCGGAGCCCGTCCCGGCTCCGGCTTCGGGAGACCCGCGGATGTCATCGAACGAGCCCGAGACCACACCCGATTCCCGCCCCGCGCCCGGCCCGGCACTCGAGACAGACCCGGCCCTCCGGCGCGCCGAGGCCGCCCGCGATGCCGTCACGGAGGCCCTGGAAGACCATCTGGATCGCCTGGCCACCTTGGGTCGGGCGGCCCGCACCGACCTCGACGCCGACCTTCAGGCCGCTGGCCGGCTGGTGGCCCGCACCACCCACCGGCAGCTCGCCGCCAACCTCGCCCTGGTGGAGGGCCTGATGGCCGCGCGGACCCTGTCCGCGATGCTCCAGCTCCAGCAGGATTTCCTGCGCCGGCAAATGGACTGGGCCCTGGGCGATTGGGAGCGGATGCGGGCCCAGGCCCTCGACCTGCTCAAGGAGGGCCGCCAGGGAGCGGAGGAGCCGGATGCCGGCCCGCCCGTCTCCGGTGCGGGCCGACGCTCGTCCTGAATCCAGGACGAGACGCCGGACCACGAGATCGCGGTGGTGCAGGCCTTTCCACCGCCGGCGTTTCTGGATTGCACGCCTCCGGCGCTCCGGAACGACGGCGCGGGGAAGGCCGCCTACGTTGGGAATGCCCGATCGGGTCCCCGGAACAACCGGGCCGGGACGAGCAGGAAAAGCCGGCTACACGCTTACTGAGCCGGCAATTTTTCTTGGGGTCTGCCGAGCCGGCCGCCTTTCGGCAGGGGGCGTTCACGCCCGTCCCACGCCGCCTCGGCCCCGCAGGAGGAGAGAGGCGGATACGAGGATCGCCAGCCTGGCCCCGGTCGCCGGGGCAATCGGGGGGAATCGGCGAGCCTCGCCGCCCTGCGGGCCCGCGCGGCGTTCGAACGAGGCCCAGAACCGCCCTCCCGAAGGGATCCAGCGGATTTGGCCTGAACCCGGTCAGCCGATCCGCATCCGGGTGCCCGGGCCGACCCGGCGCAGGAGGCGGACGAGGTCGGCCCGGCGCAGGGCGACGCAGCCCTCGGTGGGCAGGAAGCCGCCCCGCGCCACGTGCAGGAAGATCGCCGAGCCGCGGCCGGGCCGGATCGGACCGCGATTGTGGTCGAGGTCGACCACGAGGTCGTAGAGCCCGTCCTCCCGCCACATCCGCTCGTGCCCGACCCCCGGCGCGGGCAGGCGGATCGGCCGGTTGTAGCGCCGGTCGCGGGCGTCGTCGCACCAGCCGTCGCCGGGGGCGCTCGGGCGCAGGGGGAGGGGGCTCGCCGGCCGGCTCGCGAAGTGGTCCGGCCGGTAGACCCCGCCGCGCAGGCGGACCGTGCCCCGGGGCGAGGCGCCGTCGCCCTCGCGCTTCACCTGCACGATCCCGCTCCGCCCGAGGGCGCAGGGGATGATGGCGGCGCCCGCGAGGAGCTGGCCCCGGCTCCGGTCCGTCACCAGGGCGCGGACGCGCAGGCGGGGGAGGGTGGTGGGCGTCGGGGGACGCTGCCGCGTCGAGGTCGGGGTCCGCTTCATGGGGCGCTTATCGCGCGGGCCCGCGCGGCTGCCAAATCCGCCCGGCCCCATCCGGCCGCACCCCGCGCGGAACGGCGACGGGACCAATTGGCTGCTACATCCGCTGAAACTTTTCTTGGGGCTTCACCGTTTCCGCAGTGTTAGGCTGCGCACAACCGTATTGTGCGCAGCCCGGATTGTTGGTTTAATGACCCCGGTGTGATTTCCTGACGGCAAGACGATGCCCGCGTGTCATCATCGTGCCTCGGGATCGCGGCGTCACCGTCGATCCTGTCTCTCACCGCCCGCCCGCGGACCCGAACACCGCTGGCGGATCCTGCAAACTGCCTGAAAGTCCTTCGGTCGATGCCGAATACCCATCGCCTGCTGATCTGCGACGACGATGCCTCGCTGCGCGAGACGCTGATGGAGCAGCTCGATCTCTACGACGAATTCACCGTGCTGACCGCCCTGGACGGACAGAGCGCGATCACCCGCGTCACGGAGGATCGGATCGACCTGGCGGTGATGGATGTCGGCCTGCCCGACATGGACGGGCGCGAGGCCGTGCGGGCCATGCGCCGCGGCGGCTATCGCGGCCCCGTCATCATGCTGACGGCGCAGGATTCCGAGGACGACACCGTCGAGGGCCTGGAGGCGGGCGCCAACGACTACGTCACCAAGCCCTTCAAGTTCGCCGTCCTGCTGGCGCGCATCCGCGCCCACCTGCGCAGCCACGAGGCCAGCGAGGACGCGGTGTTCCAGATCGGCCCCTACACCTTCCGGCCCGGCGCCAAGCTCCTGGTGGGCGAGCGCGGCTCGAAGCTGAAGCTCACCGAGAAGGAGACCGCGATCCTGCGCTTCCTCTACCGGGCCGGGCGCGAGGTGGTCGGCCGCGACACGCTGCTGGCCGAGGTCTGGGGCTACAACGCCCAGGTCACCACCCACACCCTCGAGACGCACATCTACCGCCTGCGCCAGAAGATCGAGCCGAACCCGGCGCTCGCCGCGATCCTCGTCACCGAGGGCGGCGGCTACAAGCTGCTGCCGTAGGGGAGCGTCCGGCGATCCCGGCCCCCGCACGGGGGAGCGCACGGGGGCGTCGACCTCCGGCGGCGACGCGTCCGGGCCTGCCTCGACGCGGCGTCCCCGCCGTTTCGCCCGCCGGCCGGTTCGGCTAAGCTCCCCCGACAGCGCGGCCAAGGACGGGACGGCAGGTGGGGCTCGACGACGACATCGCGATTCTGAGCGCCGCGCCGCTGTTCGGCTTCCTGGGCCGGGATGCCCTGCGCCTGCTCTCTTTCGCCGCCGAGCGCCGCAGCCTCGCGGCGGGCGAGCGCCTGTTCGCGCGCGGGGAGCGCGGCGACGGCGGCTTCGTGGTGATGTCGGGCACCCTGACGCTGACCCCGCGGGGGGACCGTGCGTCCCCCGTCACGGTCGGGCGCTCCAGCCTGATCGGGCGCCTGGCCCTGTTCCAGCGCGGCGAGCGTCCCTGCGACGCCGACGCGGCGAGCCCCGCCGAGGTGGTCCGCATCACCCCGACCCTGATGCGCCGGGTGCTGGAGGAGTTTCCCGACGCCGCCCGCGCGATCCACAGCGAACTGCGCGCCGACCTCGCCGCGTTCGCGGGCGACCTCGTCCGCCTCGGCGACCGGTTCGACCGCATCGCGCCGTAGCCGCCTGCATCCGGTCGCGCCCCCCGTCCAGGGCGGCCCACGGCTTTCGCCCCCGATCCGGTGACGGAGCCGGCGCGGGGCCCTCGTCACCGCCGCCGCAGGTCCGCGGACCCTCGCGGTCGCGATGCGCCGGCGGGGCACCCGTGGCGCGGGCCGTCGAGGGATCTTCGATTTCCACAGGCTATAGGCCTAGTCGAGTCCGGACAAAGACACTAAGTCCGACTCGGCCCCAGGCTCCTGATCGGTCCGACGGGATGGAAGGAGCCTGTCGCGTCATCGGTGATCATCGATCAGATTGAGGATACACTGTCATGAACGGCGTCAAAATGGTCCTGGCCGGATGTCTCGTCAGTGGTTCGGCGTGGCTCGTGGTGCCCGCGCAGGCTCAGGAGAGCCTGCGGACGGCGATCGTCGCGCAACACGCCGCCCATAGCGCGAATGTTCGCGCCATTCAGTCTCGCAGAGACGTGCATGCCGCGAACGTTGCTGCGCTCCACGGTGATTTCGGTGCGGCGCGGGTGTTCTCGCACGCCGCCGCCGTCCGGCAGGCGCAATCCGACGGAGACGCCCGGTTCGCGGATCGCGCCGATCGGGCCGCGCGCATCCAGCGCTTCTACGGGGAGTGAACGACGGTCGCCCCCGGCTCGGTCGCCCGCGACCCCCTCGGGGGCGGTCCGAGCCGGGGCCTCGCCCCGGAGCGAGACCGACCGTTGTGAGGGTCGAACCGCCTCGCGGAAACCCTTTGTGATGGAATCGGGCGCATGCTCGGCCGGACGTGACATCCGGCGCCCGTGACTCCCCGGTTCGGGCTCACGGGCACGGGCCCCGTGCGCCTCCGGGCCCGGGTCGTCGCCCGGCGGAGGGGCATGCGATGGCGGAGCGCCAGGAGGATCAACCGATGAGCCGGAGGACGCAGACGGCGGCCGTCGCCTTCTTCGCCCTGGCGGTCATGGGCGCGGGCTACCTGATCTACGAGCAGTCGACCCGCCTGCTGGTCTGCTACGAGACCAACGCCACCCTGCCCGACGAGGCCTATGTCGACATCATGATCCGCGACATCGTCAGGAACGGCGATCACGGCGGACGGGCCTATGCCAACCGGCTCGACTATCTCGGGGACAAGACCGAGTGCTGCACCATCGAGCGGGTGCCCAGCGCCATCGCCGAGGGGCGCCCGGGCCGGCGCGAGGTCGCCGTCTCGGCCAAGTACTACAACACCGCCATGAGGGACTACTTCCTCATCGAGCGCCGCTACGACGCCTGCGGCCATGCCAGCGCCAAGCCCATGACGACCGGCTGAGCCCAGCCGGCTCAGCCCGTCCGGATGGGACGGCCGCCCGGGCCGCCCCACGGACCGCAGCCGCGAAGGTGACAGGCCGGACGGGCTTTTGTAAGCACGGGGCCCGTCCCGATCCGTTGCCGGAACCTGCCCCATGTCGCACCCCGCGTCCCCCACCGACCTCGCCGCCACCATCGAGACCGCCTGGGAGGAGCGCGCCGGCATCGACACCGGCACCAAGGGCGCCGTGCGCGAGGCCGTCGACGCGGCCCTCGACCTCCTGGATTCCGGCAAGGCCCGGGTCGCCGAGAAGGTCGGCGACGACTGGCAGGTCAACCAGTGGCTCAAGAAGGCGGTGCTGCTCTCCTTCCGCCTCAACGACATGGAGATCATCCATGGCGGCCCCGACGGCGCGACCTGGTGGGACAAGGTGCCCTCGAAGTTCGAGGGCTGGAAGAAGAAGCAGTTTCGCGAGGCCGGCTTCCGGGCCGTGCCCGGCTGCGTCGTGCGCCGCGGCTCCTACATCGCCCCCGGCGCCGTGCTGATGCCGAGCTTCATCAACCTCGGCGCCCATGTGGGCGAGGGCACCATGGTCGACACCTGGGTCACCATCGGCTCCTGCGCCCAGGTGGGGAAGAACTGCCACATCTCCGGCGGCGCCGGCATCGCGGGCGTGCTCGAGCCGCTCCAGGCCAACCCGGTCATCATCGAGGACAACTGCTTCATCGGCGCCCGCGCCGAGGTGGCCGAGGGCGTGATCGTCGGCGAGGGCAGCGTGCTCTCCATGGGCGTCTACATCGGCGCCTCGACCAAGATCATCGACCGGACCACCGGCGAGGTGATGTACGGCCGCGTGCCGCCCTACTCGGTGGTGGTCTCCGGCACCACGCCGGGCAAGGACCTGCCCGACGGCAGCCCCGGCCCGGGCCTGTACTGCGCGGTGATCGTCAAGCGCGTCGATGCCGGCACCCGCGCCAAGACCGCCATCAACGAACTCCTGCGCACCTGATCTGAGGGCGCGTCGCCGGGGGGCGTGATGCCGTTCCGCGCGACGCCCCTTACGGGGTCGCCGGGGCGCTTGATCGGGATCCACGGCTCATGGAGCAAATGCCCCAAAAGCGCGGTACATCAGGGCTTACGGCATCGCCTATGAGGGCAGAATAGATGGTCAAAGCCCCATCGATGGATTGCTCGTAAGCGCAACGAGCTGCGCGAGCGAACGACGACGTGCGCGAGTGCATGGCGATCCTCGCTCGTCCATCAGCCTAGAGGCCCTGGACAGGGTTTCGGGAGCCGTGCGGGTTCCCAAGAGGAGCTTGAGGGCTCCACGCCCGGCGCGCACCATAGCTCGTTCCATCCGACGGGCTATGGGACGACCTCTTGGCCGAGCCACGCAAGGCAGGGGAGCCTCTGACGGCCCGCCAGTTGGCGCTTCTCGTCTGCCAAACCAAGGCGAAGAATGGGTGGAACTGGCGTTCGCTGGCCGATTTCACACGCCACATCGCCTGCGCGCTCAGAAATCAGAAAGATGAGCGCGAGCCAGATGGTGGGAGGGGAGCGGACGCAGGCGGGGCAGGTTTGGCGGTTGCCAATTGGATGATGCGTTACGCGAGGCGCGCATTCTTTGGTGCTGGAATTGCCGGCCACAAATCTGAGATAGTGGCGCCCGCGGCCATCATATTGCTGAACCGTCTCTTTGAGTTGCCCGGTGCCGGATGCACAGTCCCACTGTAGGCGCAGACAGAGATGCACAGCGCCTTGTCAGACTCACAGCCATTATTGATAGGCGCGTCTTCGAGATATCCGTAAGACAATGCACTAAGATATAGTGCTTCTTCGGTTGAGGCACTCTTTCCTTTGCTATAAAGCAGAAACATGGCGCCGATTTTTGCAACGTTGTTTCTGTTTGTATTTTTTAAAATCAAATCAGGTGCATATCGAACGTCGAGCCCATTCATATTGATTGATACCTTCCCAGCCAATGCCTCCATGTCACATGCAGGGATAGCTAGCTGGTCACAGATATCGCGGAATGCCTCAACGTAACCCGCATTGTGTTCGTTCACTTCAGCTTCAAAATCCGTGTCCGCAATTTTGCGACGTATGCGAGCGGCCTCGGCTGTTAGAGCGTCGCTGTCGCCTGCGCCTTGGCGCATCCAATGCCCGATTGAGGCGCGAGCTTCCTTGTGCTGCACCAGACGAGCGAGTGGGCGGAACTTACACTTCTGGATGACAGTTCGTTTCGCCACATCGCTTGCAGCCATGTATTCTGCTAGGTCTTGCGCTCTCATGGAGGGCTTTGCCTGGAGCCGGTGAGTGGGTGATTCGGGCATTTTTGCGCTGGGGGGCTGGAGATGGACGCATTTTATTTCAGCGCGGATATTGAGGAAAATGCAACCCTTTGTATAGCGCCTTTAACTCGACGCACCGCAGAAGCTGTTGGGCAAAGTTGGGAGCAATGCGGAGGATATTTCTTGTTTCGACGATTGAAGGGTAATTTAGATAATATAGAGATAATCGCCCATTTAGAGTCAGAAGTTGCCGCTATAGATCTAGCGGAACTTCTTAAATTATCTTGATTTCTATATCGATTTTCCAAGTATCGCCTATGCCTCGTGACGCTGCCAGTAGCCTTTCCAAGCCCGTCTGACAGGCGAAGCCATGGTTAGGCCGATCGTGGGCGTGGAAGCCTTGCCATTCGGCAGGCTACGGTGGTCCTCCTTCCAAGCGGCATCGGCAGCGTATTGCTGAAGGTAGCGGGCCGTGACGAAGCGATGCTGACCGGTCACCATGCGACGCAGGCAGGCAAAGAAACTCTCGGCTCGGTTCGTGTTCGCGCCGTGCGCTCGGTAGGCGAGCGAGTGATTGATGCGGCCAGCGTCGAGGAACTTGGCCTTAAGTTCGTCCCAGTGGTGCATCTCATTGGCATAAACCTGTGAGCCGTGGGCGACGTGCTGGCAGGGCACACGGGATCGCCATTCATCAGAGACAAGCGAAGGCGCTTGAAGGTCTGGATGCTTGGTCCTCGCCACCCTTGAAAATCGCGTTGAGCAAGAGGGTTCGAGCGGCTGAGGAGAGGATGAAGTGAGAAGCCATCGCCTTGCGTGCTTATGCATCACATATGGTGGCGTCATGGGCCGCTGGCTTACGAAGTTCGTATCGCTGATGATGGCGTTCATCATTAGACAGAATGCGAGTGCCATGACCGAAGGCGTTGAGGAGCATTGGGATACGCGCGTGAAGGCGATCCTGAAAGCTGAGTTGAAACGGAAGGGTGTGACCTATGCGCAGCTTGTCGAGAAGTTGGCGGCTGTCGGCGTCAAAGAGACCGAACCCAACATTCGCACCAAGCTAGCGCGTGGGAAGTCTGCGGCCATCTTTACGATACAGGTTATGTCTGCGATAGGAGCTAAACAGATAAATATCACTTAGCACCCGCCGAGGTGATGTAGTTCCTGTTTTGATTTGGGCACTGTACGAATTTGTTGAATGATTTTGAGTAAGAGGCGCAATATCTCGTCACCCTCCTCTGTTCTGAGGAAAGCAAAGAGTCGTCTTTATAATAAATTACCACTAGTACGTACAGGTACATAGACCCACTTGTCGGACCATTATAGTAGTCCAAGCTATTTGCTGGCTTGTTCTCGTCGGTTACGGCAGTGATTGCCATTCCAATGTAGTGATTCGGTGTAATTTCAGTTGAGTTTATGGCTTGTCTAGATTCTTCCATTGCATCTTTTTCGATATCTCGCATTCTTTGAGAGTCACTGTCTTCGACTGGTCCGTGGCTTGATATGCGCAATAACAGGCGCCCAGATACGAGGTAGGCTGGTATCGCACCAGCGTTTGTTATGTTAACTTGATACGTGTAGAGACCGTCAGAAGCTATTGGCTCAATGTCGCCGATTTGCAGGCGAGATGATGGTCTTAATGCCAGTCCACCTTTAGAAACCAAATCATTGTATTTGGCGTCCGTATCAAGACGAGTTTGATGCTCGTCGCGCCATGCGAGGAACCCGATCCAAAAAACGGCAATGACAACAATTGCTACCTTCCCCAGCCGGAAAAGTAGATCCCAATAGGGACCACTAAACCTTTTGACGCGCTCAAGCATGATGAGCACGCCTCCGATAAGGGCGGAGGGCAGTACGACGCCGGCAATGGCTTGGTACTTTTCGAAAAGCAGCCAGAGATAGGTGTAGAGTTCGCCGAGCATGGCTTGACGATACCACTGAGGCGCTGGGAGTCACTAAATGAAGTCGATAGCGGATCGGCCTCGCGGGTTCTGTGCGAGCCATGGTCCCATTTCCGAAAATGGGCCGTCTGGAACCGCACTACCTGCGATGGCCTACGCCATCCTATTCGGTGCATTTGCCCCATAAGGCTGGAAATCCGATCGAAGCCGCTTTCGGGGCGTCGCCGGGTCGCTTAACCAAAAATCGAGCGAAGCCCCTTCGGGGCGGCGCTCGGTCGCGTGCCGGTGCGGCCGGCCCTGCCCCATCTGGTGGCGGTGACATCGGCCCGGATGCGAGGGAGAGGCGTAACGATGATCGACCCGGCCCATTCCGCCCGCAGCTTCGCGCTGACCTTCGCCGGGCGTCGCGTGCCGACGCCCTACGACGTCGTCGGCAGCGGCCCCGAGGCCCTGCTGCTGCCGGCCCTGTCCTCAATCTCGGCCCGGGTCGAGATGCGGCCCCTGGCTAAGGACCTCGGCCATGCCTATCGCTGCCTCGTGCCGGACTGGCCGGGCTTCGGCGACCATGTCCGCGCCCGGGTGCCGATGAATCCGGAGACGATGCACGCCTTCCTCGACGCCCTGCTGGCGGCGGCCCCCGGGCCCTACGCCCTCGGGGTCGGGGCCGGCCACGCCGCCGGCTACCTCGTGGCCGCCGCCCGGCGCCATCCCGGGGCCTTCGCGCGCCTCGTCCTCGTCGCCCCGACCTGGCGGGGGCCCCTGCCGACCGCCCTGGGACCGGAGCGCCGGGGCCTGTTCGCCGGCCTGCGCAGGGCCGTCGAGTTGCCGCTCCTGGGCGACGCCCTCTACCGCATCAACATCAGCCGCCCCGTCATCGGCCGGATGATGCGCGCCCACGTCTATGCCGACCCCGACCACGTCACGCCCGGGGTCATCGCCGACAAGCACGCCATCACCCGCCAGAACGGCGGGCGCTTCGGCACCGCCGCCTTCGTCACCGGCGGCCTCGACCCGTTCGCGAATCGCCGGGACTTCCTCGACCTGTTCGAGGCCCCCGGCCTGCCGCCGGTCCTGGTCCTGCGGCCGGAGCGGGCGCCGCGCCGCTCCGGCGCCGAGATGGACGCGCTGATCGCCACCGGCCGGGTCGCCCGGGCCTCGGTGCCGGGGGCGCTCAGCCCGCACGAGGAATATCCGGGCGAGGTCGCGGCCGCGATCCGCGCCGGCTGAGCGGCGCGGGGCGAAACCCCCGCGACCTAGACACGACCCCGCCGGTATACCGGCGCGTCCCTCAGCCCCGCCGCAGCAGGCGTCCCCCGGCCAGCCCGTTGGCCCCGATCACCAGGCCGACCACGAGCGCGTGCAGGGCGAGGTCCGTCGCGGTGGCGTCGTGCGGATGGAACGGCACCAGGAGCGCCGCCGCGGCCGCCGCCGCCGAGAGCCCCGCCAGCGCCGCCGTGAGGTTGGGGCGCAGGGGACAGGCCCGCCGCAGCATCCAGACGAGGACCAGCGACAACGGAAGCGAGACGGCGAGCAGGAAGGCGACGCACCCCCCGGTCTGGTGCATGTCGGCGGGGTCGGCCCCGGGGACCGCCCAGTCGCGCAGGCAGCCGGCGCCGCTGGCCCCGATCCAGAATGCGGCCGGCGCCAGGGGCAGGAGCGCCCAGGCGGAGGCGCGCCCCGGCACGCTGGTCTGGAACGCGGCGACCGCCGCCGCGACGGCGGTCAGCACCGCGCCGAGGGCGGCGTAGCGCAGATCGGCCACCGCCATGCGGATGCGCAGGGCCTCGAGATCGGCGAAGGGCATCAGGGCGAGCCCCAGCCCGACGGCGGCCGCGCACCAGGCGAGCGCCCGAAAGGCCGGCCCGGGCAGGCGCCGGACGGGCCGAAGACCGCCGGCGAGGCTGTCCATCAGGCGGTCATGCGAAGACGTGCGGGCCGTGTCAGACATCGTGGGTTCCTCGCTCGCCCGGCCGGGACGCGGCCTCGTCCCGGTCCGCGGAACCCGATCCCAGCGTCCGTCGCAGGGCCTTCAAGGCCCGGTGCAGGTTGACCTTCAGGGCACCCTTGGTGCGCCCCGTCAGGGCGGCCGTCTCCTCCAGGCTGCGCTCCTGAAGGGCGAGATGCTCCACGGCCTGGCGCTGGCCATCCGGCAGGGCGGCGACGGCCCGGGCCAGGACCCGCTCCCGGTCGCGCGCCTCCAGGTGGTGGCCCGGCGCCGGCCCGCGATCGACCTCCGCCTCGTAGGCGATGGGGTCGTGGACTTCCCGCGGGCGGCGACTCGCCCGGCGCATCCCGTCGATGGCCCGGCGCCGGGTGATGGCGCGCAGCCAGGGCAGGAAGGGCCGGGCCGGATCGTAGGTCGCCCGCGCCCGGTGGATCGTCAGCAGCACGTCCTGCACCACATCGTCCACCGCCTCCGCCCGGACCCCCTGCGCCCGCGCCAGTCCGGCGATCACCGGAAGGCAGTCGCGCAAGAGGCGGCGATAGGCCTCCGCGTCGCCCGCCTGGGCGGCCGCCATATCGCACGCCAGAGCCTCATCCCGGCTCATGCGCTCGGTGCGCCCGCTGGCCGCCGCGGCGGGCCGGGCGACCGTCGCCCAGCCGAAGGGGTCGCAGGCCTGCGGGGTCGGCCGATCGTGTCCGGCCGGGACGGCACAGGCCATCGGGGGTGCTCCATGATCCGAGAGGTCGACATCCGGGAGGTCGGCTCTCTCGCATCAGGCTTGTTCGCGCCGGGCTTCCCGGAGGTTACGGAGCGCATGGGACCGACGTCACGATCGTCGCCCTCTCACTCGGCCAAGCGGAAGCGGTCGACGTCGCGCAGCAGCTCGAGGAAGGCGCGGGCGCCGTGGTCGAGGGCACGATCCCCGGCTTCCGCGGTACCGAGGCGGGCGTCGCCGATGGCGCCGGCCGGGTTGAGATCTTCCGCCCGCCAGGCGAAGGCGGCGGGACGGCCCGCGCGCAGATGGGTGAAGGTCCGCTCCATCGCCAGCGTGCGCGGCGTGAAATCCGCGATCTCCGACCGCCGCACCAGATCCGGCCGCAGGGCCAGCATCAGGGCGGTCTCGATACCGCCGCCATGGATGCCGTGACGGATCTCCGCCTCGGGGAACAGCCCGTCGGGATAACCGAACCGACTCCAGGCGGTGGTCACCGCCACCATGGCGTGGCGCCCGCGCAGATCCCCCGCCACGAGATCGATCAGGCCGCTATTGCCACCATGCGAGGTCACGATGACGAGCTTGCCGCAGCCGCCGCGGCGGACGGCATCGCCGATCCCGGTCCAAGCCTGCAGGGCCGTCGCGGTGGTCAGCGACAGGGTCCCGGGAAAACTCTCGTGCTCGTCCGACTTGCCGACGACCTGGACCGGCAGGAGCAGGACGTCGAGATCTTGGGCCGGCAACGTCATGAGACGCGCGAGATAGCCCTCGGCGATGATCGCGTCGGTGGCCAGCGGCAGGTGCGGGCCGTGCTGCTCGATGGCGGCGACGGGCAGCACCGCGATCGTGCAACCCATGTCGCGATCCCGGATCTCGTCCGTCGTCAACTCGGCCCATTGGCGTATCGGCATCGCCGCTCTCCTCGGGCGAAGCGATCGAGACGCCGCGCGCCATTCTGCGTGCCACGGAAACCATGCCTCATCCAAGAGGGGTTGCCGCACCGTCGAACGCGAAGTGGGCCGGGGCGCGTAAACGCCCCGGCCCCCCCTCTCAGGCGATGAATCGATGATTCAGCGGGTGCGGCGCAGGAGCCAGCCGGCGCCGAAGGCGGCCGCGGCCACGAGGAGGAGGGTGGCACCCTTGTTCTCGTCGGCCCGGCGGGCAACGGCGCGGCCGCGTCGCACGGCCTCGTTCTGATAGAGCCGGCCGCGGTCCTGGAGGGCGCCCGCGATGGCCCGGCCCCTGTGGCGGGCCTCGTCGACACGGTGGGCTCCGTCGCGTTGCAGGTCATCGGCGGCATGACGGGCCCGGCCATAGGCAGACTGGACGGCACCGGCCGCCTGGTCGTAGGCGCCCTCGGCCTGCGGACGGACCCGTCCGGTCACGGCACCGAGGGCCGAGCGCCCGCGGCCCTGGATGTTCCGGATTCCACCCTCGATCTGGTCGCGGTTCATCTTGAAGATCCTTCTCGTCTCGGCCCTTGTCAGAACACCCGAACGCGCGCGGGCACTCCGGCCAGGACTGTTTCGATGATGCTGTAGATCGGCCCGACGGCGCGATGCCTCGGCCCGTCAGGGACCGAGGCGAAGGGACGATCCGCTCAGATCTTCTTGACGGCGTCGGCGGCGCTCTGGGCCGCGCCCTTGATGCCGTCCTTGGCATCGCCGACGGTCTTCTGGGCTTCGCCCTTCAGTTCCTGAGCCTTGCCCTCGGCCTGCAGCTTTTCATTACCGGTGGCCGAACCGATGCCTTGCTTGATGTTGCCGACGGCCTCGTTGGCGAGACCCTTGATCTTGTCCGTCGTGCTGCTCATCAAACGCTCCGTAAAGTTGGTTCCAGGCTGAACGTCCGGTCGCAGGATGCCACCCGGCGTCGTCGGCAAGCGTAACGGTGCCTGCTCCCGTTGGTTCCATATCCGACAGTTTCCCGCCTGGCCTGAGCCTGTCCACTGCACTTCTGATGTCGCACCGCAAACGTCGTCCTTTGCACTGCAAGAAAATCTACGAGCCGAATGCGCGGATTGAGCAGCATCTCAAATTTTTTAGGGGCTTAACCCAAAAATTTTGCAGACGAACCACAGGTTTGGCCGAGGTATAGCTCCTTGAATTCAAAATAATTGCCGATAAAACCGAAATCCGCAAACAAGAGTTGAGTCAAGGAAGACGCCCATGACCGCGCGTACTGCTGCGCCTGTCCCGCCCGGGACGACGTCGATCGCGCCCGCCGACGTTGCTGCAAGCCGCAGGGAGCTTGCTGCGAAAGTGGATGCGCCACCGCTCGGCCGGTGGGGACAGCTCGTCCTCGGCGTGCTCTGCATGTCGATGATCGCCAACCTGCAGTATGGCTGGACGCTGTTCGTCGATCCGATCCAGCAGAAGTTCGGCTGGGAACGCACCGCGATCCAGTGGGCCTTCACGATCTTCGTGGTGATGGAAACCTGGTTGGTGCCGATCGAGGGCTGGTTCGTCGACAAGTACGGCCCGCGCCTGGTCACCATCTTCGGCGGCGCCCTCTGCGCGCTGGGCTGGGTGATGAATTCCTACGCCGACACGCTGACCATGCTCTATGCGGCCGCCGCGATCAGTGGCGTCGGCGCGGGCGCGGTCTACGGCACCTGCGTCGGCAATGCCCTGAAGTGGTTTCCCGACCGGCGCGGCTTCGCGGCCGGCCTCACCGCGGCCGGTTTCGGCGCGGGCTCGGCCCTGACTGTGATCCCGATCGCCAACATGATCCGCGATTCCGGCTACCAGCACACCTTCTTCGTGTTCGGCCTCGGCCAGGGCTTGGTCGTCATGCTGGCCGCCCTGCTCCTCGTCTCGCCGAGCGCCGCCTTCAAGGATCGGATGCTGGCCGGCCGCACCGCGACCGTGAACACCGTCACCCGGCGCCAGTACTCGACCGCCGAGATGGTCCGGACGCCGGTCTTCTGGCTGCTCTACCTGATGTTCGTGATGATGGCCGCCGGTGGCCTGATGGCGGCCGCCTCCCTCGCTCCCATCGCCAAGGACTTCAAGGTCGCGGGGGTCGAGGTCTCGCTCATCGGCATTACCCTGCCGGCCCTGACCTTCGCGCTCACCATCGACCGGGTGCTCAACGGTGTGACGCGGCCGTTCTTCGGCTGGGTCTCAGACAAGATCGGGCGCGAGAACACGATGGTCATCGCCTTCATGATCGAGGGCGCCGGCATCCTGGCGCTCGGCATGTTCGCTCATATCCCGATGGCCTTCGTGCTGCTCACCGGGCTCGTGTTCTTCGCCTGGGGCGAGATCTACTCGCTGTTCCCCGCCACCTGCAGCGACACCTACGGCGACAAGAACGCGGCGGCCAATGCCGGCCTTCTCTACACCGCCAAGGGCACCGCCGCCCTGCTCCTGCCGATCCTGCTCATGATCCAGGCCAAGACCGGCTCGTGGCAGAACGTGTTCTACGCCGCCTCCGGCATGGCCTTCCTGGCCGGGTTCCTCGCGCTCTTCGTGCTGAAGCCGATGCGCGCCCGGTTCATCGCCCGGAGCTGACCCGATGGCACGCTGGCTCCGCTACCTCCACCACGGCGCGAGCGGCTTCGGCCGCCTCGACGGCGAGACCATCCACGTTCATGCGGGCGATCTGTTCGCCGATCCGACACCCACCGGCGCGTTCCTGCTGCTGTCCGAGGTCACCCTCGACCTTCCGTGCCGACCGTCGAAGTACATCGCCCTGTGGAACAACTTCCACGCCTCGGCCGAGAAGCAGGGGCTCACCCGGCCCGATGTGCCGCTCTACTTCGTGAAGCCGGCGAGCTGTTACCTCGCCAGCGGGCAGACGATCACGGCGCCTGAGGGCGCAGGCCGGCTGCTGTTCGAGGGCGAACTCGGGATCGTAATCGGCCGGCGCGGCCGAGACCTCACGCCGGAGACGGCGGCCGCCCACATCTTCGGCTACACCTGCGTGAACGACGTCACCGCGCTGGAAGCGCTGAAGGCCGACCCGAGCTTCGTGCACTGGACACGCTCCAAGGGCTTCGACGGTTTCGGCCCCTTCGGTCCGGTGATTGCCACCGACATCGATCCCGAGGGGCTCGATGTGGCGGTGCGGGTGAACGGACGCGAGCGCCAGCGCTATCCGCTCGCCGACATGATGCGCCGGCCCGCCGAACTCGTGGCCGAGCTTTCTCGGGACATGACCCTGGAGCCCGGCGACCTCATCGCCTGCGGCACCTCGGTGGGCAGCGGCCCGATCCCCAGGGGCGCCACGGTAGAGGTCGAGATCGCCGGCATCGGCGTGTTGTCGAACGGCGTTTCATGAGACACCCGACTCCCACGAAGCGGACGTGATCAGGACAGGTTTTGAGGACACCCATATGAGCATCGCGATCGTCGGCGCCGGCGCCATCGGAGGATTTCTCGGCGTGCGCCTCGCCCATGCGGGCGAGGACGTCACCTTCATCGCGCGCGGCGCCAACCTCGACGCCATCCAGCGAAACGGCATGCGGCTGATCGAGGAGGACGGCTCCGAGATCCACGTCACGAACCTGAAGGCCACCAAGTCCATGGCCGAGGCGGGCCAGCACGACATCGTGCTCCTCACGGTCAAGGCGCATCAGGTCGGGCCGATCGCAGCCGACCTTCACCACCTCATCGGACCCGAGACGATGGTGGTGACGATGCAGAATGGCATCCCGTGGTGGTACTTTTCGCAGGGGTATGGCGGGGACCTGACGGGTACGCACCTGGAGACCGCCGATCCGGCCGGCCTCATCGCCCAGCACCTCGACCCGAAGCACGTCATCGGGTCGGTGGTGTACCCGGCGGCCGTGCTCACGGAGCCCGGCGTGGTTCAGGTGGTGGAGGGCCATCGCTTCGGCCTCGGCGAGCTCGACGGCTCGATGTCGGCGCGAGTGCAGTCCCTGGCCCAGACCTTGATCAAGGCGGGCTTTCGCGCACCGGTGACCAGCGACATCCGGGCGGAGATCTGGCTCAAGCTGTGGGGCAATCTCAGCTTCAACCCGATCTCGGCGCTGGCCCACGCCACCCTGGTGGACATCTGCCAGTTTCCCGAAACCCGCGCGCTCGCCGCCGACATGATGCGGGAAGCGGAGACGATCGCGAACCGCCTCGGCGTCACCTTCAAACTCGGCATCGAGCGCCGCATCGCGGGGGCCGAGAAGGTCGGTGCCCACAAGACCTCGATGCTGCAGGACGTGGAGGCCGGGCGGCCAATCGAGCTCGAGGCCCTGGTCGGCTCGATCATCGAACTCGGGCGCCTCACCGACACCCCGACGCCCCATATCGACACCGTCTACGCCCTGATGCGCCTCCTCGCCCAGAGCCTGGAGCGGGCGCAGGGGCGCCTCTCCATCACGCCGGCCTGAACCCCAGACATTCGAGGACGATGACCATGGCCGAGACCGCCGCACCGACGACCGCCGCCACCACTCTCCACGCCCTGATCCGCGCGGGGGCCGGGGAGGCCACCGCCCTGTCGAGCCCCGGTGGCGTGCCGCTGACCTTCGGCCGTCTCCGTGCGCTCACGGACCGGACGATCGCGGCCCTCAACGCGCAGGGCATCGGTCGGAACGATCGGGTCGGCATCGTCCTCGACAACGGGCCGGAGATGGCGGCCGCCTTCATCGCCATCGGAGCGGGCACGACGGCGGCCCCCCTCAACCCGAGCTACAAGGCGGACGAGTTCACGTTCTACCTCTCCGACCTCAACGCTCGCCTGCTGGTCGTCGCCGCGGGCTCCGAGAGCCCGGCCGTGGCCGTGGCCGCGCGCCTGGGCGTACCCGTGGTGCGCCTGACCCCCACCCCGGCAGAAGGCGCGGGCAGCTTCACCCTGTCTTTCGAGGACTCCACCGCAGCCCCGGCGGCCCAGGGCGGCCCAGCCCATCCCGACGATATCGGCCTCGTGCTGCATACCTCGGGCACCACCTCGCGCCCCAAGATCGTGCCCCTCAAGCAGTCGAACGTCTGCGCCTCGGCCCGCAACATCCGCACCACCCTGGCCTTCACGGCCGAGGATCGCGGTCTCAACATCATGCCGCTGTTCCACATCCACGGGCTGATCGCCGGCATCCTGGCGCCGCTCTCGGCCGGCGGCCAGGTTTGCTGCACCCCGGGCTTCAACGCCCTGAAGTTCTTCGGTTGGATGAGCGAGATACGCCCGACCTGGTACACGGCGGTGCCGACGATGCACCAGGCGATCCTCGGCCGCGCCTCCCGCAACCGGGAGACCATCGAAGCCAATCCCCTGCGCTTCATCCGCTCGTCTTCCTCCTCCATGCCGCCGCAGGTCATGAAGGAGATCGAGGAGGTCTTCGGCGCACCCCTGATCGAGGCCTACGGCATGACGGAGGCTTCCCACCAGATGGCCTCGAACCCGCTGCCGCCGCGCCCGCACTACGCCGGCTCGGTCGGTCTCGCGGCCGGTCCGGAGATCGCCATCGTGGACGAGGATGGCGAGCCCCTGCCCGCCGGCGAGACCGGCGAGATCGTCATCCGCGGCGACAATGTGATGTCTGGCTACGAGAACAACGACAAGGCCAATGCGGAGGCCTTCACCAAGCAGGGCTGGTTCCGCACCGGCGACCAGGGCTCGCTCTCACCCGAGGGCTACCTGACCATCACGGGGCGCCTCAAGGAGATCATCAACCGAGGCGGCGAGAAGATCTCGCCCCGCGAAGTCGACGAGATTCTCATGGACCACCCGGCGGTGTCGCAGTGCGTCACCTTCGCGATGCCGCACGACAAGCTCGGTGAGGACGTCTGTGCCGCGATCGTGCTGCGCGAGGGACACCACCTTGTCGAGAAGGAGTTGCGCGGCTTCGCCTCGGAGCGTCTCGCCGCCTTCAAGGTGCCGGCCAAGATCATGATCCTGGACGAGATCCCGAAGGGCGCCACCGGCAAGCTCCAGCGGATCGGCCTGGCGCAGAAGCTCGGTCTGGTCTGACGCCGGAACGAACGGGGCAGGTCCGAGATATACCGGACCTGCCACACGGGGCCGTCCGAGCCTCGGCGCCCCTCAGGCCGACAGGACCTTGCCGACGCGGCCCTCGATCGCGTTCCATACCGAGACCGCCAAGTCCGGCCCGCCGAGGCGCCTGATCGCCCGAATGCCGGTCGGCGACGTCACGTTGATCTCGGTGAGATTTCCGTCGATCACGTCGATCCCCACGAGGATCAGGCCCCGGCGCTTCAGCTCCGGGCCGATGGCGGCGCAGATCGCGCGCTCGCGCTCCGTGAGATCCGAAGCTGCCGCTGCACCGCCTCGCACCATGTTCGAGCGGATGTCGTTGAGGGCGGGCACCCGGTTGATCGCGCCCATCGGCTCGCCGTCCACCAGGATGATGCGCTTGTCGCCCTCGGTGATGCGCGGCAGGAAACGCTGCACAACCCATTGTTCGCGGAAGGTCACCGAGAACAGGTCGAACATCGAGCCGAAATTCGCGTCCTCCGGCAGGACCCGAAACACCGCAGCTCCGCCATGCCCGTGCAGGGGCTTCATCACGATGGCGCCGTGCTCGGCCCGGAACGCCTCGATCTCGGCCTTGTCGCGGGTGATCAGGGTAGGGGGCATCAACTCGGGAAAATCGAGCACGAACAGCTTCTCGGGCGCATTGCGGACCTCGGCGGGGTTGTTCACCACGAGGGTCCGCGGGTGGATCCGCTCCAGCATGTGGGTTGCGGTGATGTAGGCCATGTCGAAGGGCGGGTCCTGACGCATCAGGACCACATCGACGCTCGACAGATCGATGCGCTCGACCGGCCCAAGAGTGGCGTGCGCCCCCTCCACGTCCTGCACCGTGAGGGCCTCGACGCGGGCCGTCACGACCTGACCCTGCATCGACAAGCGATCCGGCGTGTAGTGCAGCAACCGGTGTCCCCGGGCCTGGGCCTCGAGCAGGAGCGCGAAGGTGGTGTCCCCGGCGATCCGGATCGTTTGGATCGGGTCCATCTGCACCGCGACGGTCAGGGTCATGCTGTCAAACCTCTGTCTGGGGACGGGCAGCGTCGTTGCCCGTCCCGCCCGTGATGCGGTGTGCCGTGCGGCACCTTACTTCTGCGATTTCCCGCCGGTGCGGCGGTCGTAGTCGCCGATCGCCGCCTTGCACTCGGGCGACAGGCGGGCGCGGTTGCGATCCATGCAGCGCTCCGCATCCTGGCTATTGGGATCCACGCCGGCACAGAGGCGGAAATAGTCGTTGGCGCATCCCAGCTGAAGGCCCTGGTCCTCACGCTGGGCCTGGGCCGGGCTGACCGCCACCATCAGGAGGGCGAACGGCGCAATCCGCAGGGCCGTGCTGAGTCCTCTGGTCGAGCTCAAGAGTCGGGAGATAACCACGCGCATCCGGCGGTGTCCTTCAATCGAAATGGGGTGTGCGAAAGGGAAATGTGTTGGATGGGAGAGTGCGTTCGCGAAAAGTCAGGCCGTTCGAACGGAAGCGACACGGCATATCGGGCGCGACCGGCCCTTAGCAAGCGCTCCCGCCGCCGCGTGTTCCATGCCGTCGATCCCGCGTCCGGCGGGGTTCGAAGTGTCGCCGTAATGCCGATCCCGCAAAAAAAGCCCCGCTCGCCGGGCGAGCGGGGCCGAGTACAAGGGAGGAAATGCCCGCCATGGGCAGCCCACGCCGTCGCAAATAGCGGGCCATGCCATGGGCCGAGGGCGTGGCAGGGAAGCCACGCCCGACTGGCCCGCTGCGACCGAGGCACGGAAGAGAGAGCCGTTCCGGCCATCGCAAGGTTCCGTTAACCACCCCATGCTGATCTCTGACGGCATCACCCCGACACCGGAACGGCCCGGATGCGGCGGGAGCAGGCCCGGCGACGGCTCGCCTCAGAGATCGAACGGAATCGGAAACCAGCCGATGAACACCCACAGGTTGCCCGACACCGGCGGCGCCGATCGCCGCCCCGAGCGTCCGACGGCCACGGTCGTGACGTTCCCGGCTACGGCGCGCCGCTTCCGGAGAGCGGACGCGGATGCGCCGCGGGGCGCCATTCTGCTCTTCACCGGAATTCGCTACGAGCGCATGCCCGAGCCGGAAGCTCCCGCGCCGCGCCTGCGCCGCCGTTCCTGACACCCGGCCGACGCGCCCCCGCATGGTGTCCTTATTCCGAACCGGACGTCGGCAGGCCCTCCGGCTGCATGCGCTGCGCCTGATACCCCTCGCGATCCCGGCGCTCCTCGCCGGCTGCGCGCAGGAGGGGGATTTGGGGCGGCCCAAAACCGGCGCCTGGAACAGCCTGATCGAGACCACCGGGACCCTGGCGGCGCGGGAGCGCGAGGAGCCGGCCTCCGCCTTTCCCTTCACCGACGAGGAACGCGTCCTGCGCGACCGCGCCTGGCGCTTCCTCATGCCAGCGGCCGGGCACGACGCGTTCACGGACATTCTCGCCAATCTCACGCGCGCCCGGGTGCTCCCCGCCTCCTGGCGGACCGACGATCCGGCGGCCTATCACGACACGCTGATGGCACAGAGCTTTCGCTCGCCGGTCTCGCGCTACCGGCGCCTGTCGGAGGATATCGGCACCGATGCCCGGCTGATCCCGCAATTCGCCGCCCTGGCGGTGCGGGTGAAGGAGGGCGACGCCCTGCGCCTGCGCAGCTTGCCCTTCGCCAAGAGTCTGGACGACGGCGATGTGCGCCAAGCCGCCATGCGGGTGGCCGAGAACCGGTGCCTCATCGCCTGGGTCCGCTTCGAGACCGGTCGCCGCTCCCGCCGCTACCGCTATGCTCTCGAGCATCTGCTGATCGAGGCGCCAGGGCCGGAAGGCGTGTCGGTGGAAGGGACCCTGGCCGCCCTCGACGGGCGGCGTCCCCTGCTCGATCCGTTGGTGCCGCCGGAAGCCGAGGCCCGATGCGGGCTCCTGCCGGAGGCGGAGGGCGTGGTCGCGGTCGCAGCGCCGAGGCCGATCGTCGCAAAGAATTGAGGAGTGCCTCAGCCGCCGGTCTTCTCGTCGCCGGGGCTGTCGACGGTGCAGGAGACCGCCTGTACCGCCGCGTCGGCCGCCGTGCGCTGGCTCGGCAGGGCCGCGATCACCCGCACCACCACGAAGCCCCGGGTGTCGCCGGCGACGATGCGGACATCGTGGCTGACCTCGTCCTCATCGGCATTGGCGAGCGCCTCGTCGTATTGGGACCGGGTGAGCACCACGAGGTCGAGGGCGCCGCGCACCGCCGCCTGGTCGGTCACCGCGTAGAAAGCCCCCCGTTGTCCATGTACCGCCAGGGACAGCATCAGCGAGCCCGTACGGGCCGAAACCCGCATCGGTCCCTCGGAGAGATCATAGGCGCAGAGCCCGACCGCCACCGCCGGGTCCGGAATCGGAAGCCACGCCTCCACGGGCGGGGTGGCGTCGCCGGCCGCCACGGTGTTGATCGCCAGCGGATGGTCGAGGTTCTCCCCGGAACGCGCCCGCGACAGCGCATCGGACTCCGCCAGGCGCGGGATGAGCAGGACGGTGGCCCCGTGCACGAGGCCGGCGAGCACCAGTCCCGACAGGGTGGCGACGAGGAAGCGGCCCCGCGGCGTCATGCGGCGCACCCGGTCCGGGTGATGGCCGGCACCGCCGAGCGGTCGAGGCTGCCCGCGCTGGCCGCCACGGGCGTGTCGTACAGGCGCAAGGCGAGCCGTACCGGCCCCCTGGGGCGCGGCATCGGCAGCCAGTTCCCCGGTTGGACCTCCAGCGACAGGGTGATGACGAACTGCCCGTCGATCTCGCGCAGGATCTCGGTGGCGGTGAAGCCTTCGCGCATCGGGGCGGTGTCCGAGTCGCGTGGCCCGCGCCCGGCCACCGTCACGGTCCAGGCGCGGGCCGGCGGCGTCACGCCCGCCACGCGGTAGGTGCAGGCGGCATCGAGTGCCCGTCCGGATTCGTCCTGTTCGGCCGTGAGCAGCATGCCTTCACCGATCGCCAGGGGGATCTCACCGCGCCGCGCGTTGACCGCGCGGGCGTAGGGATCCGCACCGACGGAACCGACTTTCGGCCAGGCGGTCCAGGCCCCCACCCGCACGCCGCCGAAGGGATAGCCACCTCGCGTGGCATAATCGGCGGTCGCGAGGCCAAGGCCCGCCCCCAGCGCCAGGGCGTAAAGCATCATTGTCACGGTCGAAGCCTTGCGGACGCCGCGTCGCAGCGCGCGCGTCAGGCGTCCGCCGGTCCCGGAGACCGGGCCTGCTTCCCGGCTCCGAAGCTCGGAAGAACGCGTCCGGCTCTGGTCCGGACGCAACCGCGCCACCGTCTCGGCGAATGTCATGCGCATGATCGCTGGCTACGGTGTGCCGACGCGGCCGCCGACGGCGCGAACCCCGTCCGCCACCGGGCCGGGGGCGTTCAGGGGCTCGAGGGCGGAGGTTTTCTCGGATGCCTTCAGGGAGGTCTTCTCCACCTGGCGGAACAGGCCGTTCATGCTGCCGATGACCTCGAAGGAACGCCGGGAAAGTTTGCCGGCCGCGCTCGCCGCCGCGTTCACGGGGGCCGCACTCTGCCCCGACTGCGCCACTGCACGGCCCGGATCCTTCAGGCCCGGCATGGGTTTGAGCTCGATACCCTGATGCGCGACTTCCATCACGTCATGCCAAGTCATGGCCGGCAGCGAGCCGCCCGTCATTTTGTTGGTGGAGGTGTGATCGTCGTTGCCGAACCAGACAGCGCCGACGTAATTCCCCGTATAGCCGACGAACCAAGCGTCCCGGTAAGCGTTCGTGGTGCCGGATTTGCCCGCGACCTTGATGCCTTCCAGGGCCGCGCGCTTGCCGGTGCCTTCCTCGACCACCTTGGTCAGCATGTAGTTCATGTCGGCGACCACCTGGGTCGACAGCACCTGCGGCATCGGCTCGTCGGCATGGCGGTAGATCACATCACCGGACGAGTTGCGGACCTCCATGGCCGCGTAGGGCTTGGCCCTGCGCCCGCCATTGGCGAAAACCGCGTAGCCGGCAGCCTGGTCGATGACGTTCACCTCCGCCGAGCCGATCGGCAGGGAGACGGAATCGGTCAGCTGCGTGGTGATGCCCATGGCGTGGGCGGTCTCGATGATCTTCTTGCGCCCGGCGGCGGCGGCCCTGGCTTCATGGGAGATGCCCATCGCCTTGCCCAGGGCGATCGAGACTTGAATCGGGATGGTGTTGATGGATTTCGCCACCGCGACAGTGAGCGTCGTGGCTCCCGAGAACGAGCGCCCGTAGTTCTGCGGGCACCAATTGCCGATGCAGACGGGCCGATCGACGACGCGCGTGTCCGGCCGATACAGGCCCGAGGCGAGGCCGGCGGCGTAGACATAGGGCTTGAACGACGAGCCGGGCTGGCGAAGGGCGTCGGTGGCGCGGTTGAACTGGCTCTCGCCATAATCGGCACCACCGACCATCGCCCGAAGGGCCCCGTCCGGATCGAGGATCACCATGGCGGCCTCGTCAACCTCGTACTGGTCGCCGAATCGGCGCAGGGTATTTTGCACCACCTCGTCGGCCCGGCGCTGGATGGTCAGGTCTAGGGGCGTCTTCACGGTGAGGACGCGGTCGCTGCGGAAGCGGCCCGCATCGGCCATCTGCTTGATCTCGCCGAAGGCCCAGTCGAGATAGTAGTCCGCCGTGATGTCGCGGGTCCGCGTCACCGGTGTTGCGGGGTTGCGCAGGGCGGTCTGGATCTGGCCCTCGGTGAGGAAGCCGGCCTCGACCATGTTGTGCAGCACGTCGCCGGCGCGGGCACGGGCCGCCGGCAGGTTCACGTGGGGGGCGTACTTGGTCGGCGCTTTGAACAGGCCGGCGAGCATCGCGGCCTCGGCCAGGGAGATGTCCTTCAGCGGCTTGCCGAAATAGTAATCCGCCGCCGCCACGGCGCCGAAAGTGCCGCCGCCCATGTAGGCCCGGTCGAGGTAGAGCTTCAGAATCTCGTTCTTTGAGAGGTGGCTCTCCAGCCAGAGCGCCAGGAAGGCCTCGTTGATCTTGCGCTCGAGGGAGCGCTCGTTCGTGAGGAACAGGTTCTTGGCGAGCTGCTGCGTGATCGACGAACCGCCCTGGGTGTTGCCGCCGCCGCGCGAGTTCGACACCAGCGCGCGGGCGGTGCCGATGGGGTCGATGCCCCAATGCTCGTAGAAGCGCCGGTCCTCGGTGGAGACCAGCGCCTTGATCATGATGTCGGGAAAATCGTCGAGCCTCAACGAGTCGTCGTGCTTGATGCCGCGCCGTCCGACCTCGGTGCCGTAGCGGTCGAGGAACGTCACGGCGAGGTCCTGGGCCTTGAGCCAGTTGTCGCTGGTCAGGTTGAAGGCCGGCTGCGCCAGGGCAAGCATCAGGACCGCGCCACCCGTACCGAGGGTCACCCCCTCGCTGGTCAGGTCGAGGGCGAAGCGTTTCCAGCCTCGTACCGAGAAGACGTTCATGCGCTCCTGGAAGCGCTCGTAGGTCTCTCCCGCCGTGCGGCCGCCGTCGTACAGGCTCGCGTTCACCCAGGCGTCGAAGGCGAGGGCGGCGTGCTTGATCCGTGTCGTGAGGGAGGTCGCTTTGGGCAGGCGCACCTGAGTTCCAGTCCTTCCGCACCCGGTTCCGGCACGACGCCGGTCCGCACGATCCTACCAACACCCGCGCCCGGCCGCGAGGCTTCGTTCATGGGAACGCCCGACAAGGGCAAGCGTCCCGCCGCCGCAGACCATAACCTGTTCTCAACCTTGATGCCGGAATGGGGCGGCGCGGTGGCGCGGCGCCTCCGAACGCGGCGCGGCGTCATGCCGTGCGCCGGCAACGCTTGCTCCCGGGGCCGCGTTGCGGCACAGGGGCAGATCATCCGGATCCTCACCGCTCCCAGCCCAAGGTGTTCCCCATGCGGGACCGCTCGGCCGCGCGTTCCCCGACGCCGCAGGCCTTCCCCGAAACCATCCGTTCCGATCCTCAGACCGCTCCGACCGTGGAGCCGTTCTGGCGGACGAAGAGCCTGGAGGCGATGTCGCCGGCCGAGTGGGAGAGCCTGTGCGACGGATGCGGCCGCTGCTGCCTCCTCAAGCTCGAGGACGAGGATACGGCGGAAGTCTATCACACCGATGTCGGCTGCACCCTCCTCGACGGCCATGGCTGCCGCTGCCGCGACTATGCGCGGCGCCAGAAGCGCGTGCCCGATTGCGTGCGCCTGACGCCCGAGGCGGTGCGCACGATCCCGTGGCTGCCACCGACCTGCGCCTATCGACTGATCCGCGAGGGCCGCGATCTCTACGCCTGGCATCCGCTGGTCTCGGGCCGCGCCGCCAGCGTGCACGAGGCCGGCATCTCCGTGCGCGGCCGCGTCTCCGGCAACGAGGAGGAGTTCACAGCCGACGAACTCCTCGATCGGATCGTGACCTGGCCCAATCGCACGCCGGAGACCGAGGACGACGCAGAATAGGCGTGGCCTCAGGCGTCGAGCATTGAGGGGACGGCATTCTCGGCGATGATCCGGCGGGCCTCGGCCGCGTCGCGATGCATCTGGGCGATCAGGGCCTCCGCTCCGTCGAAGCGGACCTCGCCGCGGAGATAGTCCAGGAACTCCACCGCGATCGTCTGGCCATAAAGGTCGCCGGAGAAATCGAACAGGTTGACCTCGAGGAGCGGGGCGCCGTCGTCGAAGGTCGGGCGCCGGCCGTAGCTGGCGACCCCGTTTTTCACCCGACCGTCGGGCAGGCGCGCTCGCACCGCGTAGATGCCGTGGGCGAGGTTGCAGGCGGGCAGCGCCACGTTGGCGGTGGGATAGCCGAGGGTACGTCCACGCTTGTCGCCGTGGCGGACCTCGCCGGAGACGAACCAACGGTAGCCAAGGAGCGCGTTGGCCCGCGTCACCGCACCCTGGGTGAGGGCAGCCCGGATCGCGCTCGACGAGACCGGCTCCGCCCCCGTGCTCAGGGCGACAGGCGGGATGATCCGGCAACTCAGGCCCGCCTGCGTGCAGAGATCGGCGAGGACCATCGGCGTGCCCTCGCGGCCCCGGCCGAAATGGAAATCGTGGCCGATGACGACGCCCGCCACCCCGAGGTCGCGCACCAGCAGCCCCTCGACGAAGTCGCGCGCGCCGGTTCCCGCCAGGGTTGCGTCGAAGCGGCGTACGATAAGTCCGTCGAGGCCGAGATGGGCGAAGACGATCTCCTTGGCTTCCGCGTCGGTGAGACGGAACATGGGGAGATGTGGCGCGAAATAGGCGCGCGGATGCGGCTCGAAGGTGAGGACGACCGCCGGGCGGCCGGCCGCCTGCGCGGTCTCGCGCACGGCGGCGATCAGGGTCCGGTGACCGAGATGCACCCCGTCGAAATTGCCGATCGCCGCGATGGCTCCGGAAATCACGGGCGGCACCGGCTCGTCCTCGCGACAGATCGTGAAGCGTCGCTCGTGCGCGGATGCGGCGGGCGGGACAGCGGATTCGTCGCCAGACGACATCGGATCTCAGGAGTTGCAGCGGTCGGGGACGGGTGCTGTGGCGGCGGAACCTGTCGAAAACCGGTCTGGGGGTCAAGCGCGCGGGCTGAGCGCGGAGGTCGCGGTACGGCCCGCTCCCGCCTGCGCGCGCCGCGCCTTCGCCGCCCGTCGCCCGACGTAGAGCAGCACGCCCGTCACCAGGAAGAGCGGCATCAGCAGGGCTGCGACGAGGAAGATCGGTGGCCCGAGGAGTCCGAAGATGCGCCCGCTGTGCACGTCGAGCATGTTGCGGGCGATGCGGGCGCCGAGCGGACGCTCCCCGCCGATCTCGCGCATGAGGATGCGCCCGCTGGCCGCCTCGATCCGTATGTCGTCGCGCCAGCCGTTCCGGTTCTCGGAGCGGATGCGCACGAGCCCGGCGGGGCCGGCGGGCAGGAGCAGGGTGGCACGGAGGAACTGCCCGTCCTGTGCGGTACGGAAGGCCGCCCAGGCCGCGTCGAGGGACGGCGCCCCCGCGCTGCCCAACCCCACCTCCTTGCGACTGCCCCCGCCTGCAGCCTCGCCATTCGCTGCAGAGTCCCTGCGGCCGGCGGGCAGCCCGTTCGCCTTCGTCGCCGGCGGCTTGCCATCGGCCATCCGGGTGATGGTCTCGCCCCGGGTGAGGAGGGTGGTGACGACCTCGCGATAGCCGTCGAAGGACCACCACAGCCCGCTCAGGGCGATGACGAGGTAGACCGGCAGCACCCAGGTGCCGGCCACCGCGTGCAGCGACCAGTAGGTCGGCCGGCCCCATTGCCGGAGATGGGGCTTCAGCCAGATCCGCAGCGACATCACCTTCGGCCAGCGCAGGTAGAGACCGGTGCAGAGGAGGACGAGGAGCGCGAGGACGCTCGCGCCGGTCAGGGTCCGGCCCCAGCCCTTGCCGTCGCCGGGCAGGAGCAGCCAGCGATGCAGGCGCCGGATGGTCGCGAAGGCCTCCTCCGTCCGGGCCGCGCCGCGCACCGTGCCGTCATAGGGGTCGAGATAGAGGGAGGGCGGCCGCAGGCCGGTGGCGGGATCGCGCCCGAGCCGGACCATCGCGGCGGTGGCAGCCTCGGCCGAGAGCGTCAGGTTCGCCACCGTGTCGGACCGCTTGGCATGGAAGCGGGCCAGGAGGGCATCCGGGGCGAGCGGATCCTCCGCCCGGCGGGCGACCCGGATCAGGTCCGCGTCGAAGGCCTCGCCGATGGCGTCCTCGTAGCTGAGGAGCGCACCGGTGACGCCCGCCACGGTCAGGATCAGCCCGGCCCCCAGCCCCAGCAGCCAGTGCAGCTGGAACAGGACGGCGCGCAGGTGCCTCACCACGCCACCCGCGCGGTCACCAGGGCCTGGAAGGGCTCGCCCACCGCCACCAGCAGGTTGCTGCCCCCCGACGAGGGATAATAGGTGCGGTCGAACAGGTTCTTGAGGTTGAGCTGGAGCGTGGTCGCCAAGCCGTTCACCTCGGTGCTGTAGGCGAGGAACGCGTCGCAGACGACGTAGTCGGGCAGGGCGAAGCTGTTGGCGGCGTCCCCCGGCCGGGCGCCGACGTAGCGCGCCCCGAAACCGGCTTCCAGGAAGCCGGCGCCCAGCCGCGTCGCGCCGAACTCCTTGGCCTCGGCGATGGCACCGAACTGATGCGTGAGGAAGGCCGAGGCGGTGACCCGCGGGGTGTTGAGGAGCTGCTTACCCACCAGCACCGGGTCCTGGGTCACCTCCGCCTGGGTGAAACCGTAGCTGGCGATCACCGCCCAGTCGGGCAGGATCTGGCCGGCGACGTCGAGCTCGAACCCGCGCGAGCGCACCTTGCCGGCGGTGGTCGCCACGGTGAGGCCCTGGCCGTTGACCTGCGTCACCAGCACGTTCGCCTTGTCGATGTCGAACATCGCCCCCGTCACGGTCAGCCCGGCGGCGAGGTCCGCCTTCACCCCGACTTCGATGGAGTCTCCCTCCTCGGGCGGCAGGGCGCCGACGATGTTGGCCAGCGAGGTGTTGGGTTTGAAGGACTGCGAATAGCTCCCGTAGAGCGAGAGGGTGGGGGCGAGCTTGTAGACGAGGCCGACCCGCGGCAGGACGCGCACCCCGTCGATGTCGGTGTAGGCCACCGCCGGCGTCCCCTTGGCGCCGAACTGGTCGAAGATCTGCGTGCTGACCCCGGCGACCAGAATCCACTGGTCGCTGAGGTGCAGGGAGTCCTGCAAATACACGCTGGTATTCACTAAGCGTTCGCGCAGGTTGCTGTCGGCGGGCGAGATCACCGGCACCGCCGCGAGCGTTCCGTAGACCGGCCGGAACGGGTCGAACCCCGCCCGGTTCGGACCCCGGATGATGTCGGGCCGGCCGTAATCGATGTTCTCGTAAGTGACGCCGGCCAGGAGGTCGTGGCGCAGGCCGGCGGTGTCGAAGCTGCCGGTCAGGTCGAGGCGGGCGACATGCGCATTGAAGTCCGCGTTGCGGGTGCCGTCGGCCCGGCGGGTGAGGAGGCCTCTGGCCGGAAGATAGGTGACCGGCCGGATCTGGTCCTCGTCGTAGCCGAGGTGGGAGTAGGTGTAGCCGAAATGCAACGTCCAGGCGTTGTCGAAGCGGTGGTCGACATCGAGGGTGGCGAGATGGCTGGTGGCCTCGTGCTGGCTCGAGCGCTCGTCGAAGCGCCGGTCGCGCGGTACCCGCAGGGGCCGCCCGGTGGTGGGATCGAAGATCGTGCCGCGGTCGTAGGGCACGCGGTAGTGCCCGAATTCATACCCCACCGTCACGGTGGTGTCGTCGCCCTTCCAGGTGAGGGAGGGGGCCACGACCTGGCGGCTGAGATGGCCGAAGTTGCGCCAGTAGGCGTAGCTCTGGATGTCGGCCACCATCCGGTAGGCGAGGTTGGTGCCCGCGATGGGGCCGGTGAGGTCGCCCTGGACCAGGCCGCCGTCGAAGCTCGTCCCCGTGAGGTTGAGGGAGCCGTGCGGCGTGAAGTCCGGCCGCTTCGAGACGAGGTTGATCAGCCCGCCCGGGTCGGTGATGCCGTAGAGGAGCGAGGCCGGGCCCTTGAGCACCTCCACCCGCTCGATGGCGTAGCTGAAGTTCTGCTGCAGCACGGTGCGCCGGCCATCCCGCAGGATCGAGTCGTCGCGGAAGGTGCCGAAGCCGCGCCGGACCACGGCCTCCTGCGTGCCGCCGACGCTGTTGGTCTGGGCGATGCCGCTGACGTTGCGCAGGGCCTCGTCGAGGGAGATCACGCGCTGGTCGCGCAGCACCGCGGCGGAGACCACGGCGATGTTGGCCGGCGTGTCGAGGAGGGCGGTGTCGGACCCCGCCCCGAAGGTCGAGCGTTTGGGCTGGTAGCCGACGGTCGCGAGTCCGTTGCCGAGGCCGGCGACGCTGAGTTCCTCGAGTGTGACGGTGGACGGCGCCTCCTGCGCCGAACTCGCACCGGCGGACAGCAGCCAGAGGGCGCCCCCGGCCAACCGGCGGTGCCGGGACGGATGGCGGAAGGTTCGGGCGGCGCGCGGCATATCGGATCTCGGACGAAGCAGAAGCTTCGCCGTAGTGCGCTGCAACATCATTTGCAAGATGTCGTTTAAAGATTAGAACCGCTAAAAGGAATGAATATACGTAGCTTAGACAGGATATACATGGTCGATCATAAGAAGAAGGCTCATGTGTTCAGTCCCGTCGCGGGGGCTATCGGCAGCGAAGGGCCTGCTTGACCCGGCGGTCCCGCGCTCACATCCCTGTCCGATCATGACGAGCCCGCGCGAATCCCCCGGACGGCATCATCTCTGGCGCCCCTACACGCAGATGCAGGGGGCGGCCCCGCCGCTGGAAGCCGTGCGCACGCACGGGTCGCGCATCGTCCTCGCCGACGGGCGCGAGCTGATCGACGGCATCGCTTCCTGGTGGACGGCGGCCCATGGCTACAACCATCCCCACATCCGGGCGGCCGTGGCCGCGCAGCTCGAGACGATGCCGCACGTGATGTTCGGGGGGCTCACCCACGCCCCGGCGGAGCGGCTGGCGGCGCGCCTCGCGGCCCAGCTGCCCGGCGACCTCGACCATGTCTTCTTCACCGATTCCGGCTCGGTGGCCGTGGAGGTCGCCCTGAAGATGGCGGTGCAGATGTGGATCAACCGGGGGGTGGTCGGGCGTACCCGCATCCTGGCCTTCCGCGAGGGCTATCACGGCGACACCCTCGGGGCGATGTCGGTCTGCGACCCCGACGAGGGCATGCACCGGCGCTTCGGCGCCTACCTGCCGACCCAGGTCTTCTGCGACCTGCCCCGGACGGCGGCGCAGGTCGCCGCCCTCGACGCGACCCTGGCGGCCGCGCGCGAGACCCTGGCGGCGGTGATCGTCGAGCCCCTGGTCCAGGGGGCCGGCGGCATGCGCATGCACCCCCCCGAGGTGCTGGCGACCGTCGCGCGGCTCGCGCGGCGCCACGGGCTGCCGCTCATCGCCGACGAGATCTTCACCGGGTTCGGGCGCACCGGCACCCTGTTCGCCTGCACGCAGGCCGGCATCGTGCCGGACATCCTGTGCCTGTCGAAGGCCCTCACCGGGGGCACGATGGCGCTGGCCGCCACGGTGGCCACGGGGGCCGTGTTCGAGAGCTTCCTCGCCGACGATCCCGCCGCCGCCCTCATGCACGGGCCGACCTTCATGGCTAACCCGCTCGCCTGCGCGGCGGCCAATGCCAGCCTCGACCTGTTCGACCGCGAACCGCGCCTCGATCAGGTCGCGGCCCTCGCGGGGGCCCTGGCGGACGGGCTCGAACCCCTTCGCGGGCTGCCGCACGTGGCCGACATCCGGGTCCTGGGGGCGATCGGGGTGGTGCAGTTCCGCCGGCCCCCCGATCTGGCCGATTTGAAGCGCCGCTTCCTGGCGCGGGGCACCTGGGTCCGCCCCTTCGGCGACATCGTCTACCTGACGCCGGCCCTCACCGTCCCGCCGCAGGATCTGGCCGAGCTTCTCGACGCCATGCGGACGGTGGTGCCGGCGGTCGCCCTCTGACGGCGAGGACCCTGCGTCCGGTGCAACCCACGCCCCCGTCGCTCGTTGGGATGACGTTGCGCTGGCCCCATGTCCAGGATCTCCGGTGTCCCGGATCGCGCCGTGCGGGCCCCCGGGCTTCACGCGAGGATCCCGGTCCCGGGCGGGGCCCGCGGCCAGACAGGCTGGAGGGTGCATCGTGGTGGACGAGGCGAAGGCGAACGACGACCGGCCGGTGATCCTGCTGGTGGAGGACGAGGCCCTGACGATCATGGACCTCGGCGACGTTCTCGAGAATGGCGGCTACGAGACCGTGCAATGCGCCTCGGCCGAACGGGCGCTCGGCATCATCCAGGACCGCCCCGACATCAGCGGCCTGATCACGGACGTCGAATTGTCCGGCAAGACCAACGGCTTCGAGCTCGCCACCGCGGTGTCCGAGGCCCGGCCGCAATTGCCGATCGTCATCGTCTCGGGGCGCGCGGCCCCCGATCCCGAACGGATGCCGAAGGGCGCCAAGTTCATCGCCCGGCCCTGCACCGGCGAGGACATCCTGTCCCAGCTCAAGGGCCTGCTGCCCTGCTGAGGGTCTGAGCGGTCAGCCCGGAGCCTTCCCCCGGGCCCGCCACCACGCGACGGTGTCGTCGAGCCCCTGCGCTACGTCGAAGCGCGGCCGGAACCCCACGGTCTCCGTCAGGATGCGGGTCCCGGCCTCGATGACTGGCGGCTCCGTCGGGCTCAAGGGACGGGCCCCGAAATCCAGGTGCTCGGCGCCCCCGATCCGGGCGGCGAGCCCTTCGAGGAGCGCGCGCACCGGGATCGCCGCCCCGGAGCCGATGTTCACCGGCCCGGGCACGTCCCCCGCCACCAGGGCGGCCAGGGCCGCGGCGGCATCCGCGACGTGCAGGAAGTCGCGGCGCTGGTGCCCGTGCGAGGTCGGGAACGCCGTGCCGGCCGTCAGGGCCCGGATCGCGTCCGACACGAGCCGCCCGCGGCGCTCGCCGGGGCCGTAGAGATAGAACAGCCGCCCCCAGGCGACGCTGAGCGTCTGCGTGGCGGCATAGGCCTCCAGGATGCGCCGCGTGCCGTCCTTGGCGGCGCCGTAGAGCGTCGCGGGCCGGCAGGGCGTCGTCGCCTCCTCGAAGCGGGCCGCGCCCCATTCGTACTCGGCGCAGGTGCCGGCCCCGACGAACCGGCGGCCCCCCGCCGCCGCGAAGGCCTGGGCGAGATCCAGGGTGGCCGCGACCCAGTCGAGGTTGCGCGCCGAGGTCCAGTAGCGGCTGGGCTCCGCATCCCAGGCGAGGTGGAGGAGGTGGCTCGGCCGGATCTTCGCGATCAGCGCCTGCCGTTCCGCGGGCACGAGCAGGTCGGCCGCGTGCCAGGTCGCCTCCGCCGAGGGGCTGCGACCGACGCCGTGAACCTCGAATCCGCGCGCCCGCAGGGCCGGCACGGCGTGGCGGCCGACGAAGCCGGCCGCCCCCGTGACGAGGACGCGCTCCCTCACCGCACCCAGTCGGGGTAGGCGAGATCGCGCGCGGCGATCACCGTGACGGGCTCCGGCCAGGCGACGTCGAGGCTCGGATCGTTCCAGCGCAGGCCCCGGGCGCTGCCGGCCACGTAGGGGCGGTCGATCATGTAGAGCACTTCCGCGTCGTCGCTGAGCGCCTGGAAGCCGTGGCCGAAGCCCACGGGAATGTAGAGGGCGTGGCGGTTCCCGGCGCTGAGTTCGGTCCCGTAGGCCTGGAGGTAGGTGGCCGAATCCGGCCGCAGGTCGACGAGGACGTCGTGGATCGCGCCGGCCGTGCAGCGCACGAGCTTGGTTTCCGCGTGGGGCTCGGCGGCGAAGTGCAGGCCCCGCACGGTGCCGCGCCGGGCATTGTAGGAGATGCTGGACTGCGCGAAGGCGCCGATGAGGCCCCGCGCGGCGAAGTCCTCCGCGCAGGCGGTGCGGGCGAAGAAGCCGCGCGCATCGGCCTGGGGGTCCGGGACGACCCGGTACGCGCCGGCGAGCGGCAGGGCCTCGAAGCGCATGGGCTCAGAACACCGAGAGCCGTGGGATCGCCGTGACGAAGCGCCCGCCCCAGTCCCGGATGGCGGCCATCTCGCCGGCGATCTCGTCGGTCAGGTTCCAGGGCAGGATCAGGACGTAGTCCGGCCGCTGCGCCAGCAGGGACTCCGGGGAGACCACCGGGATGCGGCTGCCCGGCAGGAGGGTGCCCTGCTTGTGCGGCGAGCGGTCCGCCACGGCCCGCACCAGCTCGGGGCCGATGCCGCAGTAATTGAGGAAGGTGTTGCCCTTGGCCGCCGCCCCGTAGGCGCAGATGGTCTTTCCCGTCAGCCGCAGGTCCGCCAGGAAGGCGAGGGTGGCGCACTTGATGCGCACCACGTCCTCCGCGAAGGCGGCGTAGCCGCTCGCATCGAACAGGCCGCCGGCGCGCTCCTCCGCGCGCACCCGGTCCACGGCGGGACCCTGCGGGTGCGCGGCCGCCGCGTGGCAGGCGAAGACTCGGAGGGAGCCGCCATGGGTCGGCCATGCCTCCACGTCGAAGACCCGCAGGCCGTGCGCATCCAGGATCCCCGAGACGACCCCGAGGGAGAGGTAGGAGAAGTGTTCGTGGTAGATGGTGTCGAACTGGCGCTCCGCGATCATCCGCAGGAGGTGCGGGAACTCGAAGGTGGCGACGCCCTCGGGCTTCAGGAGAATTCGGAAGCCGTCCACGAAGTCGTGGATGTCGGGCACGTGGGCCAGCACGTTGTTGGCCGCCATCAGGTCGGCGGCGTGGCCCTCCGCCCGCAGGCGCCGGGCGGTCTCCGCCCCGAAGAACGCCACCTCGGTGGGGATGCCGCGCTCGCGCGCCACCGCGGCCACGTTGGCGGCCGGTTCGATCCCGAGGGCCGGGATGTCGCGGGCCACGACGGCGCGCAGCAGGTAGCCGTCGTTGCTCGCCACCTCCACGACCTTGCTGTCCGGCCCGAGACCGAAGCGGGCCTGCATGGCCGCGACGTAGGCCTCCGCATGGGCGAGCCAGCCGGCGGAGAAGCCGGAGAAATAGGCGTAGTCCGAGAAGATCGCCTCCGGCGTCTCGAAGGCCTCGAGCTGCACCAGCCAGCAGGCCTCGCAGACGAAGGCGTGGAGGGGATGGACCATCTCCCCCCGGCCGGCGCGCTCGGCCGGCACGTAGGCGTTGGCCAGGGGCGACAGGCCGAGATCGGCCACGCTCCGGTGCAGGGGCGTCCCGCAGGCGCGGCAGCTTCGGGTCGGAGTCGTTGTCGGAGTCGTCATGCGGCGAGCGCCTCGTAGGCGCCGATCTGCGCCAGGGTCAGGTCGCGGGCGCACGCCCCGCCGGCCTGCGCCCGGTGCCAGGCCGCGGTCCAGGCGAGCGCTGCGTCGAGGCGCAGGCGCCGGTCCCAGCCGAGATGGGCGCGGGCCTTGGCCGAATCGACCTTGAGGAAGGTCGCCTCGTGCGGATGGATCGCCGCCGAGAGGTGCCACAGGGCCTCGGAGCCCCAGGCCTGGGCGAGTTCGTCGACGAGATGGGCCACCGGCCGGCAATCCTCGTCGGCCGGGCCGAAGTTCCAAGCCTCGGCGTAGCGCGGCCCGTCCGCCCCCGACAGGCATTCGGCGAGGCGGAGATAGCCGCTCAGGGGCTCGAGCACGTGCTGCCAGGGCCGCGTCGCGTGGGGCGCGCGGATCTCCACCGACTCGCCCCGCGCGAAGGCGCGGACGATGTCGGGCACGAGGCGGTCCGCCGACCAGTCGCCGCCGCCGATGACGTTGCCCGCCCGGGCGGTGGCGACCCGGCAATCCCGTTCCCTGAGGAACGAGGCCCGGTAGGCCGCCGCCACCAGCTCGGTGCAGCCCTTCGAACTGCTGTAGGGGTCGTGGCCGCCCAGCGCCTCCGTCTCGCGGTAGCCCCAGGGCCATTCGCGGTTCGCGTAGGCCTTGTCGCTCGTCACCACCACCACGGCCCGGACGGAGGGCGTCGCCCGCACCGCCTCCAGCACGTGGGCGGTGCCCATCACGTTGGTGGCGTAGGTGGCCAGCGGATCGCGGTAGGCGGCGCGCACCAGGGCCTGGGCGGCCATGTGGATGACGATCTCGGGGGCGGTGGCGGCCAGGCACGCCCGGACTGCCGCCGCGTCGCGGATGTCGGCGAGGTGCGAGTCGAGGCCGCGGCCGATGCCGGCCGTGGCGAACAGGCTCGGGGTGGTCTCGGGGGCCAGCGCCAGCCCGCTCACCCGGGCGCCCAGGCGTTCCAGCCACAGGCAGAGCCAGCCGCCCTTGAAGCCGGTATGGCCCGTGACGAGCACCCGTCGCCCGGCCCAGAAGGCGGGATCGGGATTCGGGTCGCGCGTGCGCGGCAGGGGGAAGGGCGAGGGCTGCACGCTCTGAAACGATCTCCGGTGGGGCGCCAGACTACCAGCACTTCCAGGGCGGCGCGTCCCCCGCCCACAGGGCTTCGAGGTGGTTCTTGTCGCGCAGGGTGTCCATGGCCTGCCAGAAGCCCGCATGGACGTAGGCCGCGAGCTGCCCGTCGGCGGCGAGGCCCTCCAGGGGCTCCGCCTCCCAGACGGTGGCGTCGCCCGCGATCCGGTCGAGCACCCGCGGCGAGAGCACGAAGAAGCCGCCGTTGATCGTCGCCCCGTCCCCGGCGGGCTTCTCCCGGAAGCGCCGCACCGTGCCGTCCTCCAGCTCCAGCGCCCCGAAGCGGCCCGGCGGCGTCACCGCCGTGAGGGTGGCGAGCTTGCCGTGGGCCCGGTGGAAGGCTGCCAGGGCCGTCAGGTCCACGTCGGCGACGCCGTCGCCGTAGGTCATGAAGAAGTCGTCGTCGCCCAGATAGTCGCGCACCCGCTTCAGGCGCCCGCCCGTCATCGTGGTCTCGCCGGTCTCGATCAGCGAGACGCGCCAGTCCTCGGCGGTGCTGCGGTGGAAGTCCACGTGGCCGCGCCCGATGTCCACGGTCACGTCGGACAGATGCAGCCGGTAGTTCAGGAAGAACTCCTTGATGACGTAGCCCTTGTAGCCGAGGCAGATCACGAATTCGCGCACCCCGTGGGCGGCGAAGATCTGCATGATGTGCCAGAGGATCGGCCGGCCGCCGATCTCCAGCATGGGCTTGGGGCGGATCACCGTCTCCTCCGAGAGGCGCGTGCCGAGACCGCCTGCGAGGATGACTGCCTTCATGGATTCCTGAGCGGTCTTCGGAAGGTCCTGGTGCGGGAACGGCCGCGCTGCGGGTGCGTGCGCCCCGTCGCGCAACGCTTAATCGAGGGGTCGCCCTTCGTCCAGGCGCGGGGACGGATGGGCCGTTTAGCCGACTTTTCCCGCTCGCTCGGGCTCCCGGGCGGGGCGCTGTCATCGCAGCTTCATACGGCCCGGTCATGCCCCGGGACGGAGGGACGTTCCCGGTTGGCGGTGGATGTGCCCGGATTGACCGGCGCGGGCCCATCGTTCGCGGGGTATGAGAGCTGAAGGGCGAGAGCGATGCGGGCGGCTGACGAGCGCGGGAGGGTCGAACCCCACGGGGACCTGACCCGCGCGGTGATGGCGTCGCTCCCCGGGGCGAGCGGTGACAGGGATGGCGAGCGGAGCATGAGCAAGTCCGACAAGCGCCTGCGGCCCCCGGGCGCGAAGAGCGTGGGCTGGGCCCTGGTCCAGGCCGCGCGCCTGCACCGCTCCCGCGTGGGCGACCGGCTAACCAGCCTCGACCTCTTCGCCGGACAGGAGCAGGTCGTCCAGGCGCTCGCCGCGGCCGGAACCATGACGATGGGCGACCTCGCCGCGACCCTGCGGGTGCGTCCGCCGACCGCCTCCAAGACGATCTCGCGGCTGGCGGCCCTGGGCTTCGTCGAGCGCCGCGCCGAGGCCGGCGACGGCCGCATCGTCCGCGTGCGCCTCACCGAGACGGGCCTCGCCAAGGCCGCCGCCATCGAGCGGCTGTGGGACGAGGTCGAGGCCGAGCTCCTCGACGGGTTCGACGGCAAGGAGAAGCGCCGCCTGCGCAAGCTCCTGCGCAAGGCCGCCCGCAACCTCGCGGAGGTCTCGGGCGTCACCGGCCACGAGGTCGAGGGCGATTCCGAGATGGACGAGGACGAGGCGGACGGCCTGGCCGTCCCGGGCGCGCTGTAGCGCCGGCGGCCTCCGGACCCGGCGTCCCCCGCACCGATCTCCTAGAGCGGTCCGGCCTTCGGGGCCTTCGCCTTGCGCATCATGCCGGAGCCCGCATGCACGGCCCGCCGGCGCCGGAACAGGCGCTCGCCGGTCCGCTCCAGGACGAGGGCCAGGCGGGTGGCGGCCCGGTCGAACAACCAGACCGCCGCGCAGATCACGATGGTGATCGCGCAGCCGAGGCCGATCATGAGGCCCAGGATTCCCGGAGCGGGGAGAACCATCAGGCAGACCAGCCCGAAAGTGGCAAGCAACGGTATGGTCCGCGTCATGGATGGCCCTCCGCCAAAGACGTTCGGCCGCGAGGATGGTCGGACATCGATAAGAATTGGTGCAGGCGACGCGACGCGCCGGCGCGGCCGCAACCGACGGTCGCCATCCGGTTCCGAACCGGGCGGTGCCGCGTCGGCCAGCGATGCTTCAACGCCGTGGCGAACCCGATCCCCACGCAGGTGTGCGCTCCCCCGCGTCTGCTTTAAAGCTCCCCGGTCGCGCCGTTCATACCAGGCGAAACGCCGTCGCGGATCGGGATCACGTCGTTGAGGTCACCACCAGAGGGCGGCGCGCCCACGAACCGGCGCCTGGCCGGCATCGCGCTGATGTGCGGCACGCTGGCGTTCTTCGCCTGCCTCGACGCCTCGGCCAAGACCCTGGCGGGCCTGGGCGTCGATCCGCTGCTCTCGACCTTCATGCGCTACGCGGTGAACGTCGCGCTGGTGCTGGTGGTACTCAATCCGGTCCGGACGCCCGGGGTGGCGCGGACGAACCGGCTCGCGCTCCAGGTCCTGCGCTCGCTGCTGCTGTTCGGGTCGACGGCCCTCAACTTCCTGGCCCTGCGCCAGCTCCAGCTCGCCGAGACCCTGTCGATCCAGTTCGCGACGCCCCTGATGGTGGCGCTGCTCGCGGGGCCGGTGCTGGGCGAATGGTCGTCGCCGCGCCGCTTGGTGGCGGTGGCGATCGGCTTCCTCGGCGTCCTCGTCATCGTGCGTCCGGGCGTCGGCGCCTTCCAGCCCGCCGTGCTCCTGAGCATCGGCAACATGCTGTGCTACGCGTTCTACGTGCTGACCACGCGCAAGCTCGCGAGCGTCGATTCGACGGCCACGACGGTGTTCTATTCGGGACTGGCCGGACTCGCGCTGATGAGCCCGCTCCTGCCCTGGATCTGGACCACGCCGACGGCGTGGAGCACCTGGGCGCTGCTGATCGGGGTCGGGCTGTTCGGCACCCTCGGGCATTGGCTGCTGGTCCTGGCCCATGCCCGGGCGCCGGCCAATGTGCTGGCCCCCTTCATCTACACCCAGCTGCTCTGGTCGTTGATGCTGGGCTACCTGATCTTCGGCGACGTGCCGAACCGATGGACGCTGATCGGCGCGTCCATCGTGATCGGGTCCGGGCTCTATCTCCTGGCCCAGGAGTCCAAGGCCTTGGAATCCCGGGGGCGGCGCCGGCCGGACGGCGCGTGCGCCCCGCGGGATCCCGCATCGCCTCAGCGGTGACGGCGGTGATGGGAGTGGCGGCGGGACTTCATGCGGGTGCGGTAGGCGCGACGGCCCGGATCGATGCCGAGCGCCCCGTTCACGGTTCCCACCGCGCCGCCGACGGCGCCGCCGACGATGCCGCCCACCGGACCGGCGACCCGGTCGCCCTCGGCCGCGCCACGGCGGATGCCGCCCGGCAGGCCCTGCGCTTCGGCCGCGCCCGACAGGGCGAAGGCGGACAGGACGAGGCTGGCGGCGAGCAGAGCTTTTCTCATGGTCGTGTCTCCCAATGACGCCGCGTCTCGGTCACCCCTCGGATCTGGTCCCCGGCCGAAGCCGGACGGCGCCCGAACGCGTGAGGGACAACGGCCGAGCTTGAAAGAAGGTCCCCACGAAAGTTGGTCCGGCATGCCGGCGTCGGAAAGCTCGCTGGTCTCGCGCCTGCACCGCTGCTAGAAGCCGCCGAATGTGCGTTGATGGTGATCCACGCGGGCGGCGCGGCGTGCTGAGCGCCCCCCGGCCTCGAATTATGAGCCCGGCCTGCGCCTGAGGGCCGCCGCGGCGGTCCGATGCGAAGGCCGGGAGGGCGACGCCTCGCCTCCAGTCCGCCGGCCCCGGGGGCAGTCCTGCCCACCGACCGCCTCAACGCCGATCCGCGCCGAAGACCTCACAGACAGCCCATGAGCGACCAGACCTCTCCCGCTGCGGCCCCCGCCCGCGACTACTCGAAGACCCTGTTCCTGCCCCAGACCGACTTCCCGATGCGGGCCGGCCTGCCGGTGCGCGAGCCCCTGCTGCTGGAGCGCTGGGCCGCCACCGACCTCTACGGGCAGATCCGCGCGCAGGCCGCCGGCCGGCCGAAATTCGTGCTGCATGACGGCCCCCCCTACGCCAACGGCAACATCCACATCGGCACGGCGCTGAACAAGATCCTGAAGGACGTCATCGTCCGCGCGCAGGGTACCCTCGGCTACGACGCCAACTACGTGCCGGGTTGGGACTGCCACGGCCTGCCCATCGAGTGGAAGATCGAGGAGCAGTACCGCGCCAAGGGCCGCAACAAGGACGACGTGCCGGTCATCGAGTTCCGCCAGGAATGCCGGACCTTCGCCGCCCATTGGCTCGACGTGCAGCGCGGGGAGTTCAAGCGCCTCGGCGTCACCGGCGACTGGGACCACCCCTACGTCACCATGTCGTTCCCGGCCGAGGCCGCGATCGCCCGCGAGCTCATGACCTTCGCCATGACGGGCCAGCTCTATCGCGGCTCGAAGCCGGTGATGTGGTCGGTGGTGGAGAAGACCGCCCTGGCCGAGGCCGAGGTCGAGTACGAGGACCACGTCAGCGACACGATCTTCGCCGCGTTCCGGCCCATCGCGGGCGCGGGCCCGGATCTCGCCGAGGCCCGGGTGGTGATCTGGACCACGACGCCCTGGACCATGCCGGGCAACCGCGCCGTCGCCTATTCGCGCAGGGTCGCCTACGGTCTCTACCGGGTCACGGCGGCGGCCGACGACAACTGGGCGAAGGTCGGCGATCGCTACGTCCTCGCCGATGCCCTGGCCGCCTCGGTCTTCGCCAGCGCCCGGGTCGAGGCCTTCGAGCGCCTGCGCGACGTCGCCCCGGACGAACTCGCCGCCCTGACCCTGAGCCATCCGCTGGCCGGCCACGTGCCCGGCTACGACTTCGCCGTCCCGCTCCTCGAGGGCGAGCACGTCACCGACGAGGCGGGCACCGGCTTCGTCCACACGGCGCCGGGCCATGGCCGCGAGGATTTCGAGGTCTGGATGGCCAACGGCCGGGCGCTCGCCCAGCGCGGCATCGAGACCCGCATCCCCTACACGGTGGACGCCGACGGGGCGCTCACCGAGGAGGCCCCCGGTTTCACGGGAAAACTCGTTCTTAACCACAAGGGCGAGAAGGGCGACGCCAACAAGGCGGTCATCGCCGCCCTGCTGGAGGCCGGCACCCTGGTGGCGCGCGGCACGCTCAAGCACAGCTACCCGCATTCCTGGCGCTCGAAGAAACCGGTCATCTTCCGCAATACGCCGCAATGGTTCATCGCGATGGACAAGCCGGTCGGGTCCTTGGACGGCCGCACCCTGCGCGATGTCGCCCTGCGGTCCATCGAAGAGACCCAGTGGGTACCGCCACAGGGCAAGAACCGGATCAACGGCATGGTCGGCAACCGGCCCGACTGGGTGGTGTCACGCCAGCGCGCCTGGGGCGTCCCGATCACGGTTTTCGTCAAGCGCGGCACCCACGAGGTGCTTCGCGACGCGGCGGTGAATGCCCGCATCGCGGCGGCCTTCCAGGCGGAGGGCGCGGATGCCTGGTTCACCGATGCGGACGGCGCCCGCTTCCTCGCCCCCGACCACGATCCGGCGGACTACGAAAAGGTCACGGACGTGCTCGACGTCTGGTTCGATTCCGGCTCGACCCACGCCTTCGTGCTCGACGATTCCGAGCAGTTCCCGGGCCTGTCCGGCGTCAAGCGCAAGCGCGACGGCGGCACCGACACGGTGATGTACCTGGAAGGATCGGACCAGCATCGCGGCTGGTTCCAGTCGTCCCTGCTCGAATCCGCCGGCACCCGCGGTCGCGCCCCCTACGACATCGTCCTGACCCACGGGTTCGTCCTCGACCCGAAGGGCCTGAAGATGTCGAAGTCGAAGGGCAACGTCGTCGCCCCGCAGAACGTCATCAAGGATTCCGGCGCCGACATCCTGCGCCTGTGGGTGGCGGCCTCCGATTACGCGGACGACCTGCGCATCGGCCCGGAGATCATCAAGACCTTCGCGGAGACCTACCGCAAGCTGCGCAACTCGGTCCGCTGGATGCTCGGGTCGCTGGCGCATTTCGAGCCCGGCCCCGAGATCGCCCACGCCGAGCTGCCCGAGCTCGAGCGCCTGGTCCGTCACCGGCTGTCCGAGCTCGACGGCGAGATCCGCGAGGCCTACGCCGCCTTCGACACCAAGCGGGTGGTGGCGCTCCTCAACGGCTTCATGACCGGCGACCTCTCGGCCTTCTACTTCGACGTGCGCAAGGACGTGCTCTACTGCGACCCGGCCTCCTCGCCCGTGCGCCGCGCCGCCCTCCAGGTCATCGACGAGACCTTCCGCCGGGTCACGATCTGGCTCGCCCCTGTTCTGGCCTTCACGGCGGAGGAAGCCTGGCTCGACCGCTACCCGTCGGAGGCCGGCTCCGTCCACCTGCAGACGCTGCCGGAGACGCCGGCCGCCTGGCGGGACGAAGCCCTCGCGGCCCGTTGGCAGGCGATCCGCCGGGTGCGCCGGGTCGTCACCGGCGCCCTGGAGATCGAGCGGACGGCCAAGCGCATCGGGGCGAGCCTGGAGGCGGCCCCCACCGTCTACATCGCGGATGCGGAGCTGCGGACGGTGGTGGAGGGCGTCGACTTCGCCGATGTCTGCATCACCTCCGCCCTCCGCATCGCGGCGGGCGAGGGCCCGGCCGAGGCGTTCCGCCTCGACGACGTTCGGGGCGTCGCCGTGGTGCCGGCCCTGGCCGAGGGCCGCAAATGCGCCCGCTCCTGGCGGGTCGCGCCCGAGGTCGGCAGCGACCCGGACTATCCCGACGTGACGCCCCGCGACGCCCGCGCCCTGCGCGAGTGGGATGCGGCGCATGCCGGCACGAACGCCGCGTGACGCGGATGCCGCCCCTCGCCGTCCCCCATCCCGGGGGGAGGCCCTGTCTTCCCGCGTGACGTCCTCCCCGATGACCCCCTCTCCCCCATGACCCCCTTCCGCCTGGGCCTCGTCGCGCTGCTCGTCACCCTGGTCGTCGACCAGGCCTCGAAGCTCTGGCTCTATCTCGGCACCGACCTGGTGCTGACGCAGCCCTGGCGGATCGCGCCCTTCGCCGAGTTCCTCGTGGTGTGGAACCGGGGCGTCTCCTACGGGATGTTCCAGCAGGAGGGCGGCCTCGGCCGCTGGGTGCTGGTGGGCGTGTCCTGCCTCGCGGCGCTGGGCCTGTCGCTCTGGATGCGGCGGGCGGAATCGCGCCTGCTGGCGGTGGCCCTCGGGCTCGTCGCGGGCGGCGCCCTCGGCAACGCCATCGACCGCGCGGCCTACGGCGCGGTGTTCGACTTCGTGCACCTGCACTGGCGCAGCTGGTCCTGGTACGTCTTCAACATCGCCGACGCGGCCATCGTCGCCGGCGTCGTCGGCCTCATCCTCGACAGCCTGCGGCCGGCCCCCCGGAGCACCGGGTCCGAGCTCTGAGGCTTCGCCGTCATTTCCGCCCGACCTGTGATCCGTAAACCACAGCCGGGATCGTTGTGCCGGCGAGGCTGGTGCACTGCGGTCAAGGCGCCATACGATCGCCTGAAACCGGGATCAGGCCGAGAAGGTCGGATCAGGATCGTGGCACAAGGCGATCATCCGGGCTCGGGGAACCGGGACCCACAACCGGGCGGAGAGCGGGGATAGCATGATCGGACATCGGGCTTTGCTGGTGGTGGCGGGCATTCTGACCGCCGGGAGCGCGCAGGCGCAGCAGGGCGTGTTCATGCGCGACACGCTCAGCAGCATCGGCCTGATCGAGCCCGAGAAGCCCGCGATCACCTACCGCGAGCGGGCCCCCCTGGTGATGCCGCCCAAGCTCGACGGCAAGTCCCTGCCGCCGCCGCGCCAGCCGGAAGCCTCGGCCCAGTGGCCGAAGGATCCCGAGGTCGTCCAGCGCGAGCGCGAGCGCGAGGAGGCCCGGAAGCCGATCGTCCGCGGAGCCCAGGGCCGGATGAACGACAACAACATGACGCTCTCCATCGACGAGATGCGCGGCGGACGCCGCGCCGGCGCCCAGGCGCGCACCGAGCCGGGCCGGCCCGAGGGCGAGAACGACGATCGCAACTCCTTCTGGTCGAACCCCTTCGGCCTGCGCTCCGCCGAGGTCGCGGAGCCTTCGCAGGTCGAGCCGGACCGCGACGTCCTCACCGATCCGCCCACCGGCTACCGCAAGCCGCCCCGCAAGGTCGCCAAGACCAACGGCGACCCCGTGAACAACCCGTATCGCGAGCGTGAGGAGTCCGATCCGGGCGCCTACGTGCGCGCGCGCTCGGCGAACTGAACCCCGGGTCCGGCCCGGTGCCGCAGGCGCGGCGGGTCACCGCACGAGGACCTGTTTCCTGCCCCTCCGACGCACCCCCGTGGCGCGGAGCCGGCGCAACGCCAACATGACGGATGGCCCTCGCAAGCGGCCGACCGCGGAAGGAAGAGCTTCGATGCACCTGTTCAGGAAGGACATGCCCCTCTTCGGACCCTCGCGCGGCCATGCCAGCGCGGGCCGGGCCGAAGCCGCGCCCTTCGGGCGCTCCGAGGCGGGCGGCCCCGAGGTCAGTGCCTTCGCCCTCGACAACGGCCTCGACGTCGTGGTCGTGCCCGATCACCGCGCCCCGGTCGTCACCCACATGGTGTGGTACCGCAACGGCTCGGCCGATGATCCGCTCGGCCAGTCGGGCATCGCCCACTTCCTCGAGCACCTGATGTTCAAGGGCACGGAGCGGCACCCGATCGGCGCCTTCTCGAAGGCCGTCTCGGGCCTCGGTGGCCAGGAGAACGCCTTCACCTCCTACGACTACACCGCCTATTTCCAGCGCGTCGCCCGCGATCACCTCCGGACCATGATGGAGTTCGAGGCCGACCGCATGACCGGCCTCGTCCTCGACGACGCCGTGGTGGCGCCCGAGCGCGACGTGGTGCTGGAGGAGCGCCGCATGCGGGTCGAGACCGACCCCTCGGCACAGCTCTCCGAGGCGATGGCCGCCTCCCTGTTCGTGCATCACCCCTACGGCACGCCGATCATCGGCTGGATGCACGAGATCGAGGAGCTGAATCGCACCCACGCCCTCGACTACTACAAGCGCTTCTACACGCCGGAGAACGCCATCCTGGTGGTGGCGGGCGACGTGACCCCGGACGACGTCCGCCGCATGGCCGACGACACCTACGGCCGCGTCACCCCGCAGGGCGCCCGGCCCGTGCGCATCCGCGCCAAGGAGCCGGAGCCCCGGGCGCTCCGCCGCCTCGCCGTGGCCGACCCCAAGGTCGAGCAGCCGACCCTGCAGCGGCTCTACCTCGCTCCCTCCTGCATCACCGCGCGGGACGGCGAGTGCCACGCCCTCGAACTGCTGGCCGAAGTCATGGGCGGCGGCTCCACCTCCTACCTCTACCGCAAGCTGGTGATGGAGCTCGGTGTCGCCGTGAATGCCGGCGCCTGGTACATGGGCTCGGCCATCGACGACACCCGCTTCTCCGTTTACGCGATCCCCGCCGAGGGCGTCAGTCTGGAGAAGCTGGAGGAGGAGGTCGACCGCGTCCTGCGCCGCGTCCCCTCCGAGGCCCTGGAGCCCGAGGCGATCGAGCGGGCCAAGACCCGCCTCGTGGCCGAGACGGTCTATTCCTCCGACAGCCAGTCTTCCCTCGCCCGCATCTACGGCTCGGCGCTGGCCATCGGTGAGAGCATCGAAGAGGTCCGTCGCTGGCCCTCCGACATCGAGGGGGTGACGAAGGCGCGGCTCGTGGCCGTGGCCGAGCGCTACCTGACGCCCTCCCGCTCCGTCACCGGCTACCTGACCAAGGCCCGCGAGGCCGACGCGGCCTGAAGGCCGATCCCGGCCCCCGGCCGGGCCACACCATTCGGGAGGCCGCGGCGCCCGCCGCCGCGCCCCGCGCACAGCATGAGGTTCCCATGAACGTGGCCACCACCGACCTGCTCGACTCCGCCACCCGCTCCGCGACCTCGCCGACCCAGGCGGTTCCCGTCGCGGCGGCCCCCGGAATCGAGGCGTGGCACGTCGAATCCCCGGTAGTGCCGCTGATCGCCCTCGCCTTCACCTTCGAGGGCGGCGCGGCGCAGGACCCCGAGGGCAAGGCCGGCGTGGCCCAGATGCTCGCCCGCCTCCTCGACGAAGGGGCCGGCGACCTCTCCTCCGACGCGTTCCAGGAGAGCCTCGCGGCCCGGGCCATCGAGCTCTCCTTCCATGCCGGCTCCGATGCGCTGGGCGGCTCCCTCAAGATGCTGGTCAAGCACGCCGACGAGGCGATCGACCTCCTGGCCCTGGCCCTGGCCAAGCCCCGCCTCGATCCCGACGCCATCGAGCGGGTCCGGGCCCAGACCCTGGCGGGCCTGCGCTATCAGCAGAACGATCCGGGCGTGATGGCCTCGCGCCGCTTCTTCGCCGAGGCCTATGCCGGGCATCCCTATGCCCGTCCGTCCTCCGGCACGCCCGAGAGCATCGCGGCGATCACCCGCGACGATCTCGTGACGATGCATCGCCAGATCATCGGCCGCGGGGCCGTCAAGGTCGCCGCGGTGGGCGCCATCGACGCCGCGCGCCTTGCGGAGAGCCTCGACCGGGCGTTCGGCCGGCTCGAGATGGCCGCCCCTCTCAAGGCGGTGCCCCAGACCCGGATGCAGAACATCGGCGCGCGCCACGTGGTCGATCTCGACGTGCCGCAATCCGTGATCCGCTTCGGCATGAACGGCGTGCCGTGGTGCGATCCCGACTTCATCCCGGCCTATGTCCTGAATCACATCCTGGGCGGCGGCTCCTTCACCTCCCGCCTGTTCCAGGAGGTGCGCGAGAAGCGCGGCCTCGCCTATTCGGTGGGCACGTCCCTCGTCAGCCACCGCGCCGCCTCGATGACCTGGGGCTACACCGCCACCAAGAACGAGCGCGTCGGCGAGGCCCTGTCGGTGATCGGCGAGGAGATCGGCCGCCTCATCACGGACGGCCCTTCGGACGAGGAGCTGCAGAAGGCTAAGGACTACCTGACCGGCTCCTACGCCCTGGGCTTCGACACCTCGACCAAGATCGCGCACCAGCTCGTGCAGATCGCCTTCGAGGGCCTGGGCATGGACTACATCGCCCGTCGCAACGATCTCGTAGCCAACGTGACCCAGGCCGACATCCGCCGCGCCGGGGCCCGTACCTTCGCGGACGGGAAGATGCTGGTGGTCGCCGCCGGCCGTCCCACGGACTTCTGACGGATCACGAACGTTCGGGGCGTCCAGGTTCCGGGGCCCGTGGACGAACCGCCGCGCCCGGCTGCGGTCGCTCGGGACTGTACGCGGGCACGGCGGTTGCTAGTTTCCGCCAAGGCGGCGACGATGCTGCACCGCTGGTTTTCAAGCTCGGGACAGTCCGGATGACATCACGCCTCGCCTCCCTGCCGGCCCGCCTCGCCCTTGTGACGGCGATGGGCCTCGCCGCGACGCCGGCCCTGGCCCATCCCGGCCACGCGCCCGCCGCCGGCTTGACGCAGGGCTTCCTCCATCCCTTCAGCGGCCTCGACCACGTCCTCGCCATGGTGGCGGTGGGTCTGATCGCGGCCCGCATCGGCGGACGCGCCCGCGTCCTCGTCCCCCTGTCCTTCCTCGGCATGATGGCCGTCGGCGGCGCCCTCGGGGTCGCCGGCATCGGGCTGCCCTTCGTCGAGATCGGGATCGCCCTCTCGGTGGTGGTGCTCGGCGCCGCCCTGGCCCTGCGCCCGGCCCTGCCGCTCGCCGCCGCCATGGCCCTCGTGGGCGCCTTCGCGGTGTTCCATGGCCATGCCCACGGCGCCGAGATGCCGGAGACCGGCTCGGGCCTCGCCTACGGTCTCGGCTTCCTCGGGGCGACCGCCCTCTTGCACGTGGTGGGCCTCGGTCTCGGCCTCTCGGCCGGACGGCTCGTACAGAGTCTCACCGCCCTGCGGGTGACCGGTGTGGCCCTCGCGGTTGCGGGCCTCGGCTTTCTCGCCGGCGCCGTCTGAGCGCCCCCTCCGACGTCGTCGAACGGCCCCCTCCCGGGGGCCGTTTCGTTTTCGGGTCGGTCGCCCCATCCGACAGGTCAGCCCGCCGCTCAGGGATCCGCCGATGCAACTCACCGGAATCCACCATCTCACCGCCATCACCGCGCAGGCGGCCGACAATCTGGCCTTCTACACACGGGTCCTCGGCCTCCGATTGGTGAAGAAGACGGTGAACCAGGACGACGTCTCGGCCTATCACCTGTTCTACGCCGACGGCCGCGCCTCGCCCGGCACCGACATCACGTTCTTCGACTGGCCGGCGCCGCCGGAGCGACGCGGCACCGACTGCATCAGCCGCACCGGCCTGCGCGTCTCCGGCGCAGACGCGATCGGGTGGTGGCGCGAGCATCTCGCTCGGCAGGGCGTGAACCACGCCGTGCCGGTGGAGCGCGACGGGCGCCTGACCCTCGATTTCGAGGATGGCGAGGGCCAGCGCCTGATGCTGGTGGATGACGGCGGCGTCGGCGAGGCCCATCCCTGGGCGCGGAGTCCCGTGCCAGGCGAGCACCAGATTCGCGGCCTCGGGCCGATCCGGCTCAGCGTGGCGCAGATCGAGCGGACTGAGGCCGTGCTCACCGAGATCCTCGGCCTGAATCACGACCGGAACTATGAGCTTCCCGAGGGCGAGGTCCGCGTCTATCGCATGGGCGCGGGTGGCCCCGCCGCCGAACTCCATCTCGTGGCCGAGCCGAATCTCCCCCCCGCACGTCAGGGCGCCGGAGCCGTCCACCACGTCGCCTTCCGCATCCCGGACACCGACTACGCCGCCTGGGCCGACCGGCTCAAACAGCGCCGCATGCCCTCCAGCGGCCCGGTGGACCGCTACTATTTCCGCAGCCTGTACTTCCGCGAACCCAACGGAATCCTGTTCGAGATCGCCACCGACGGGCCGGGCTTCGCCACCGACGAGCCCATGGAGACCCTGGGCGAGCGCCTCGCCCTGCCGCCCTTCCTCGAACCCCGCCGCGTCGAGATCGAGGCCGGCCTGAAGCCGCTCTGACGCGCCGCGGCAGAATTAAGAACGATTCCAAGCCACTGTGCCGACGTGCGACTGCGTAAGCGCGCCGCCTTGACGGGCCTACCGCAGGTGCGAGAAGACGCCACGCAAAGCTTCGAGATTCGAGCGAAATTCGAGACGGACCGTCGATGAGCAAGTTCAACGAGGAGCGTGTGCTGAGCGTCCACCACTGGACCGACACGCTGTTCTCCTTCCGCACCACCCGCGATCCCGCTTTCCGCTTTCGCAACGGCGAGTTCGTGATGATGGGCCTCGAGGTCGAGGGCCGGCCGCTCCTGCGCGCCTACAGCGTCGTCTCGGCCAATTACGAGGAGGAGCTGGAATTCTTCTCGATCAAGGTCCCGAACGGCCCGCTCACCTCGAAGCTGCAGCACCTCAAGGTCGGCGACCCGATCATCGTCGGCAAGAAGCCCACCGGCACCCTGGTGCTCGACAATTTGATGCCGGGCAAGAACCTCTACCTCCTCGGCACCGGCACGGGCCTGGCGCCCTTCATGTCGATCATCAAGGACCCGGAGACCTACGAGCGTTTCGAGAAGGTCGTCCTCGTCCATGGCTGCCGGCAGGTGCAGGAGCTCGCCTACGGCGAGACCATCACCCAGGACCTGCCGAACCACGAGTTCCTCGGCGAGGTGATCAGCGCCGGGCTGATCTACTACCCGACCGTGACCCGCGAGCCTTTCCGCAACCGCGGCCGCATCACCGACCTGATGACCTCGGGCAAGCTGTTCGAGGATATCGGCCTGCCGCCGATGTCGGTGGAGAACGACCGCTTCATGCTCTGCGGCTCGCCCGACATGATCCGTGACACTCGCCAGCTGCTGACCGATGGCGGCTACGAGGAGGGCAACCACGGCGAGGCCGGGCACTACGTCATCGAGAAGGCCTTCGTCGAGAAGTGAGCGGCACGCGCGCCGTCTTCATCGCCGGCGCCGGGACAGAGATCGGCAAGACCTACGTCACCGCCGCCCTGACGCGGCGGCTGCGCGCCCTGGGCCGCGACGTGCGGACCCTCAAGCCCTTGGCGAGCGGAGTCCCGCCCCTCGATGCCGCGGACTTCGCGCAGAGCGACACCGGTCGGCTTCTCGCGGCGCAGGGCCTGGCCGTGACGCCGGAGACGGTCGCCGCCTGCTCGCCCTGGCGCTTCGTCGCCCCCCTGAGCCCCGATCTCGCCGCCGCCCGCGAGGGCCGGACCCTGGCCCTCGACGACCTCGTCGGCTGGTGCCGGGCCGCGATCGCCGCGACGCCGCCCGGCGGCACCCTGCTGATCGAGGGGGTCGGCGGCGTCATGAGCCCGGTGACGGGGGAGGCGACCGGCCTCGACTGGCTCACGGCCCTCCGCCTGCCGGCGCTCCTCGTCTCCGGCTCCTATCTCGGGGCGATCAGCCATGCCCTTACGGCGGCCGAGACCCTGCACGCGCACGGCGTCCCCCTGATCGGGATCGTCGTCTGCGCCAGCCCGGACGCGCCGACTCCGCCCGAGGTCGTGGCGGCGGCGATCGCCCGGCACCAGGCCGTCCCGGTGATCGTCATCGCCCGCGACGGGGACTGCCCGGTCGACCTCGCCGATCTGGTGCGCCCGGTCTCCGCCGCCTGAACGCCCGTCCCCCGCACCGGGGGCGCCTCACAGCACCCGAAGCGCGAGCGCGCCGGCCGGGCAGAGCCGCAGCACGTGCGGGCGCTCCAGCAGCACGTCCCAGATCCGCGCCTCCGCGTAGCGCAGCAGCACCGCGCCCCCGGGGCCCGGCCCGTGGAAGCACTGTTCCAGGGCGAGGACCAGGGTAGGGCGGGGCGGATGGGGGCGCAGGGTGGTGTCGACCGCGAGGGTGAGCGCGTCGGCGGCCGAGCCCGGGAAGGCGTCGAAGCTCTGGACCAGGCCGTCGATCTCGCTTCCGTCGAGGGTCAGCACGAGGCAGAGCCGGGGCAGGAAGCTGGGGCAGGCCGAGACCGGCACGTCACGCCGCAGGGTCAGGGCGAAGCGGGGCGAGGCTTGGGCCGGATAGGTCCAGCGATGGGTCTCGCGGACCCCCTGGAAGGGCACCCATTCCTCCGGCTGCGAGGCGGACGGGGCTGTGACGCGGCCCTCCGCCCGCCCGTCCTGGCGGTAATGCACCAGGGGGTTGACCCCGGCCAGCCCGACATCGGGGTAGCGGGCCACGTACATCAGGGTGCTGAAGGCGGGATTCGGGTCGAGGCCGGCCTTCGCCCCCGCCCGCAGGTAGTGCCGCACCGGGTCGAGGCGCGTCGGGCCGCTCTGGCGCTTGTAGAAAGCGGTGTCGAAATCGGCGCTCGGATCGCGGTCCTGAGCGGCGCCGCGCCAGACGTAGTGCAGGAACGGGTCGATGCCGGAGCGGGCCACGTCCGGGTTGGTCGCCCGGTAATAGGCCGCATCGAACAGGCGGGGCACGCGGCCGAGGATCACCCGGCGGATCAGGGGCGTGGCGAGGCGGACGGCGTGGAACGTCGGGCTGCGTGTCATGGGAAGGTCGGCGCCTCGCACACCTGGCGCAGGACGGCGCGGTAGGCCGCGGGGTCCTCGTCGCGGCCGACCTGGGCGAGGCCGGCGCACTGCACCTGCGTCCACGCCGCCGCGTCCGCGTGGAGATGCGCCAGCGTCTCGGCGAAGCCCCGGGGATCGTGCCAGTCGTGGACCCGGTATCCGGTGCCGTCGGGCCAGCCCATCTGCCCGGCCAGGACGGGGGTGACGACGCTCGGCAGGCCGCGCGCCACGGTCTCCAGCACCTTGTGCGGAAGGCCGGCGGCGAAGCGCGTCGGCGCGAGGGCGACGCGGGCGGCATCCAGGGCGGGGCCGATCTCGTCGAGGCGGCCGAGCACGGTGACGCCGGGCCGGGTCAGCCGCTCGGCGATGGAGGGCGCGACCGCACCGATGATGGTGACGTGGGCGTCCGGCATGAGCGCCCGCAGGAAGTCCCAGGCCTGCCCGAAGAACCAGTCGAGCGAATCGATGTTCGGCTCCCCCTCGCGGGCGAGGGACCCGATGAAGACGAAACCCCGGCGGGCGGCGAATCCGGGCGGGTTCGGATGGGGCGCCTGGACGTGGCCGAGGACCACCGGATCGGCGACCCCGGCCCGGCGCAGCAGGCGCGCGTCGGCCGGGGAGACGCAGACCACCCGGTCGGCCGCCGCGATCGTCCGGAGCTCCAGGGCGGTCGCCCGGGCAAGGGACGGCCCCGGCGACGGCCGGCCTTTGAGGGCGTCGACGACGAACTCGCGCAGGGCGTAGAGGGATTCGGAATCGAACACCACGCGGGCGCGGCCCACATCCCGCGGGCTCAGGCCCAGATCCGCCAGGACCTCGCACACCATGCGGATGTGCGGCGGCCGGCTGACCCAGAGTACGTCGTAGGCTCCGGCCCGCTCGGTGACGAGGCGGCGGAAGCCCTCCCGCCCGCAGGGCTCGATGACTTCGATCCGGTCCGAGAGATCCCGATAGGTCGTCGCCGGCTCCTCGCGCTCGCCGTAGACCGAGCACACCGTCACGGCGTAGCCGAGATCCGCCATCGCGTTGACGATGGTGTTGGCCCGCGGCAGCCCGGCCCCGAGATCCTGATGGGGGGCGCGGTCGTCGACGTAGAGGACGCGCAGGGCGAAGGGCGCGTCGTCGCGGGGCCCGAAGCCCGTGCGCCGCGGCCCCTGCCCGAAGAGCCAGGCACCGTGCCGCTCGCGGAAGCGGACCCGGTTGCGGTCGAGGAGCGCCTCGACGTCGGCGCGCCGGACGCTGGTGCCGCTCTCCACGTGGATCGCGATCGCACGCGGCTGGTAGACGACCCGCCGCCCCGCCTGCTGGCAGCGGGCGCAGAGGTCGGTGTCCTCGAAATAGGCCGGCGCGAACAGGTCGTCGAAGCCGCCGAGCTCGGTGAACAGCCGGGCCTCGATCATCAGCAGGGCCCCGGAGACGTAGCCCGCGTCGCGGACGTAAGAGGCCTCCGGCGCGAAGGGATCGAGGCCGCCGCGGCCGGCCGGATGGGTGAGCTGCGGGTCGTCCTGGAAGCCGGCCCCGGCCTCCTGCAGGATGCCCCCGGGGAAGACCAGCCGCCCGCCGACGATGCCGACGTCGTCGGCCTCCGCGAAGGTGCGGACCAGGGCCGCCAGGGCACCGGGCATCAGGTCGATGTCGGGATTCAGGAACAGCACGTAGCGGCCGCGGGCCTCGGCGGCCCCCTGGTTGCAGGCGGGGCCGAAGCCGGCGTTCTCCGGATTGAGCAGGATCCGGGCGCCGTCGACCCGGTCGAAGAGCGTCCGGGTCTCGGCATCGGAGGCGTTGTCGACCAGGATCACCTCGAAGGCGGGGCCGGCGAAGGCCTGGTGCCCGGCGAGCTTCGCCAGGGTCCAGGCCAGCAGGTGCCGGGCCCCGCGCGAGACGATCACGACCGAGATCACGGGCGCGGCTTCCGGCCGGAACGCGATGCGGATGTCGTTGAGAAACAACGCATTCCAGATCAGGGCGGCCTCGACCAGGGCCGCCTTTCGGCCCGCCGGAGCGTCGAGGATGTCGGGGGCCGCCATCATGGAAGGGGCTCCGGGCTCGGGACGGGGTCGGGCAGGACCGTGATGCGGCCGATGAGGTCGTCGTGCAGGAACAGGATCGTGGAGGCCTCCGGGCCTGCTCCGAGCCCCGCGAAGGTCACGGCCGCCGGCGCGCCCGGGAGGTCCGCGCGGGCGCTGGTATACGCGCTGATATACGCGCTGGAATACATTGGAATCCGGCTGGTATTCAGAGGGGTGACACGTCCGAGCGTGATCTCGCGCGTCGGCGTGCCGATCCGGAAGGCGGCGTGGGGATGCGTGCCGAATGCGAGGTGACGCGGCAGCGTCAGGGCCAGGGTCGTCGCGTCTCCGGCGGTGCCGACGCGGACCGCCTGGGCTTCCCAGTCCGCCGCGACATCCGCCAGCTGCGCCGCGAGGTCCGCCCGGAGGAGAGGGGGCAGGCGCCGGTCGCGGACCCATTCCGGCGAGAGGGCGAGCCGGAGCCCGGCCAAACCGGCGTCCGGTGATCCGGCCTCGTCCTGTCTGCGCTCGGTCTTGCCCTCCTCCGCCCTGGCGAACCAGCGCCGGCGGGCGGGGGTGTAGGGATCGGCGCCGGGCGGGGCGACGCGCTCGGTGGCGACCAGGAGGCCGCGTTCGGGATCGTCGCGCAGGTCGGACCGCAGGGAGGTCTCGCGGGTGAGGCGTCCGCCCTCGAGGAACGTGACCACCCGATCGGGATCGTTCGCGGTGGCGGGGGCGACAGACGCGGCAGCCTCAGATGGTTTCTCATCGGAAACAGAGAGCATTGCCAGCAAAGCGGTTTCGGCCTGCTCGGCGCGGGCGTTATAGCCGGCAAATAGATCCGCGCAGGCGCAGGTGAGGGCGGCGAGGCCGGCCGCGTCGTCGGCCAGCCCGAGCACCTCGGCCTTCACCGCTTCGGCGGTCGGCAGGCGGTGGGCCGGCGCCACGGGATCGAAGCCCTCGAAGCCGAGGGCGGTGCCGATGACGGGCTTGCCGAAGGACAGGGCCTCGGCGACCTTCATCTTCAGGCCGCTGCCCATGAGGATCGGCGCCACCACGAGGTCGACGCCGTCGTAGAAGTCCTCCAGCTCCGGCAGGTAGCCGGCGAGCCGCACGCCGGGCCCTGCGGTCGGGCCGAGGCTGTTGCTGATCTCGCCCGCGATGACGAGTTCGGGACGGGCCGGGGTCCAGTCCTCGCTCCAGGCCGCGGCGAAGCGCCGGATCGAGACCAGGTTCGGATCGTTGCCGTGGCCGAGGAAGCCGATCCGCTTGACCCGGGCCGGGGCCGCGAAGGGCCGGCGGGCGTCAAAGCGCGGCGGCAGCAGGTGAACCCGGCGATCGGTGATCGTCCGGAAATAGGCCGCTTCCTCGGACTGGATCGCCAGCACGATGTCGGCCCGGGCGAGGCCCGCCGCCTCGCCCGCCCGGTCGGTGTAGAAGAAGTTCGGCTCGGCCCGGAACGGACGGTATTGCCGCTGCCGGTCGGCGAAGCGGTCGTGGGTGTCGATGAGCCTGAGCACGCCCGGCGGCGCCGCCTCCAGCGCCCGCGACAGGAACACGTAGTTCATCAGGATCGCACGGGTCTCAGGGTAGGCCCGTCCGTACCAGGCGACGAAGGCGCCGACCGCCTCGGGGCACCAGTCGTCGATGGCGAAGCACCGCGACCGGGTGGTGAGCGGGATGGTCGCCGGCGGCTCGATCCGGAAGATGTGCCGGAACAGGCCCGCCGCCGCGGCCTCGTCGGTGGGCGGGTGCTGCCCGAAGCGGCGATAGATCTGGTCCTCGTGGGCGTAATAGGCGAGGTCGACCGCGTAGCCGCCGCGCTGCAGGGCGGCGCAGGTGGTGAGCAGCCGGCGCCGGTTGCCGGCGCTGGTCGGAAACGCCGGCATCGGCGCCACCACGAGGATCGCGGGGCCGCTCATCGTCCGGCCTCGCGGCGGAGGCGGGCGGGCGTGACGGTGCCGGGGCCGAGGAGGAACGCGGTCTCGACGGTCGCCCCGCGGGGGTTGCCCCAGGCCGGCGCCAGGGTGAGGTCGATCGCGGGGGCCGGGCCGAAGCGGAGCTCGGCCGTCGCCACCCGGGCGCAGCTCCAGGTGCTGCCGGCCCGCAGCAGCAGGTAGTTCGGCACCGTGGAGCCCGAGAGCGTGGCCCGGCGCGCATCGTCGCCCGCGAGGGCGAGGCGGGGCGCCGTCTCGGGCATCGGACCCTCCGCGACGGCGGGGGCCAGCAGCGGAAACAGCGTCGCCAGGGCATCGAGGGTGTCCGGCATCACGGCCGCCAGCACCGCCTCCCCGAGGGCGGCGCGCTCGGGCCGTTCCAGCTCCGCCACGGGCCGGGGTTTCGGACAGGCGATCGCCGCATCGCGAAAATGGGTCTCCAGGGTCAGGGTGCCGCCCTCCGTCAGGGCCGCCTGCCCGTCATGCAGGACGAGGAGCCCGGCGGGATCGGGCTCGGGGCCGCCGAAGCCGGTGAAGGCCCAGGTGAGGAGGCCGAGGCCGGCCGGCGCCAGGACCGCGAGGGGGATCGGCAGGTCGGTGGCGACCGGGTAGCGGCAGACGAGCACGCCCTGGCCCGCCGCGAACAGGCGAGCCGCGCTGGGACTGGGAGGGGCAGGGGTGGCGGTCATGCGGCCTGGGGATTCGAGCGGAGCGTGCGTCCGCGGATTTCGAACGGTCGACGGTCACCCGACCCTCCCCGCCCGGCCGGGGCTCGCCGGCCGCCCAGGGGCCTGGGCTGCGCGGGTCCCCACGCCGGTCGGGAGAGGGACAGGGGGAGGTGGGTGCGCAGTCCGGAAAGGGCACACACCTCACCCCAACCCAATCCTTCCCGGCGAGGGAGCCGCCTCGCGTCTCGCCCCGGTCGTCGATGGCTCGGCGTCACGCGCGTCCCCACGAGGATCGACCCGAGCTCCGGGGTGCGAGGCCGCGCGCCACGGGCGACGACGGGGCCGCTCAGCCGGCCCGCTGCCCGCCGAAGGCCGCCAGGATGCGGGCCCAGGAGCGGGTGCCCTTGTGGAAGCTGGTCAGGTCGTACTTCTCGTTGGGCGAGTGGATGCGGTCGTCGTCGAGGCCGAAGCCGATCAGCAGCGTGTTGCGGTCGAGGAGGCGCTTGAAGTCGCCCACGATCGGGATCGAGCCGCCGGCGCCGATGGTCACGGCGGGTACGCCCCATTCCTCGGCCAGGGCCGTGCGGGCGGTCTCGAGTTCGGGCATGTCGAAGGGCAGGCTGATGGCGCGGCTGCCCTTGTAGCAGATCACCTCCACCGAGCAGTCGGCCGGGATGCGTTCGCGCACGAAGGCCTCGAAGGTGCGGGCGAGCTGCTCCGGGTCCTGGTCGTCGACGAGGCGGAACGAGACCTTGGCGCTGGCCTGGCCGGCGATCACCGTCTTGGTGCCCTCGCCGGTATAGCCGCCGATGATGCCGTTGACGTCGCAGGCCGGGCGGGACTGGACCAGCTCGATCAGCATGCGGCCGCGCTCGCCGGCCGGCTCCGACAGGCCGATGGGCCCGAGGAAGGTGTCCGCCGTGAAGTCGAGGCCGCGCCACTGGTCGAGCACCGCCTGCGGCGTCTCGCGCACGCCCTCGTAGAAGCCCGGCAGCGCCACCTTTCCGTCGGCGTCGTGCAGGTCGGCGATGATCCTGGACAGGACGTGGATCGGGTTGCGCGCGGCGCCGCCGAAGAAGCCCGAATGCAGGTCGCGGTCGGCGCAGGTCACCTTGACCTCGAAATAGGCCAGCCCGCGCAGGGAGGTGGTGATGGCCGGGGTGGTCGGATTCCACATGCTGGTGTCGCAGACGAGCACGATGTCGGCGCCGAGCTTGTCGCGGTTGGCCGCGACCCATTCGGGCAACCCTTGAGAGCCGTTCTCCTCGGCGCCCTCGACCAGGATGGTGACGCCGCAGGGGAGCTCGCCCGCCATCGCCAGATGGGCCCGGCAGGCCTCCACGAAGGTCATCACCTGGCCCTTGTCGTCCGAGGTGCCGCGCCCGACGATCGTCCGCTTCCCGGCGGCGTCGGTGGCGAGGCGCGGCTCGAAGGGGGGCGTCTCCCAGAGGGTCAGGGGGTCCACCGGCTGCACGTCGTAATGCCCGTAGAACAGCACGTGCGGGAAGCCGGGCTTCGGCTTATGGGCCAGCACCACCGGGTGCAGGGCGGTCTCGTGGATGCCGGTCTCGAAGCCCAGGGCCGTCAGGGTGCCGGCGAGCCAGGTCGCGGCCTCGCGGCACTGGGGGGCGAAGGTCGGATCGGTGGAGATCGAGGGGATGCGCAGGAAGGCGAAGAGCCGCTCCAGGGCGCTGTCGAGGTCGCGGTCGATGTCGTTGAGAACGGGGGCGAGCGCGATCATCGGGCGTCCTTGAGCGAAGGCGGGCGGCGGCTCCCGGGTTAGCCCATGGCGGCTGGGCCAAGCAACCTCGACCGAGCAACCTCGACCGAGCGACGGCGCCGGCCATCGGACAGCAGACGTCTCCGGCTGAAACCGACCGGCGCAGTGGTGCTCTCGTCAAACGTGAACCCGGCGCAAGGATCTCCGGCGGGAACACCAGCTTTTTGGAACTGTTATTGAGTGGACCGGGACGGGGCGGATGTTTTTTCCCCGCCGCCGCCCCTGCGAGTTTCCTCGAACACCAGCGGCGTCGCGCCTTACGCGCCGCGCAAGCCACGGATACCGCCATGCTCATCGAAAGCGGCTCCTCCCATGCTGCGAACACCATCGGCATCACCCTGACGATCAACGGCGAGAGCCGGACGCTTCAGGTCGCCCCCTGGACCACCCTCCTCGACCTCCTGCGCGAGGACCTCGACCTCACCGGCACCAAGAAGGGCTGCGACCACGGCCAGTGCGGCGCCTGCACGGTGCTGGTGAACGGCACGCGCATCAATTCCTGCCTGACGCTGGCGGTGATGAAGGACGGGGCCAGCATCACCACGGTCGAGGGCCTGGCCGGCGCCGAGGGCCTGCACCCGCTCCAGGCGGCCTTCGTCGAGCACGATGCCTTCCAGTGCGGCTACTGCACGCCCGGCCAGCTCTGCTCGGCCGTGGGCATGCTCTCCGAGGGGCACGCCCAGTCGCGGGACGAGATCCGGGAGGCGATGAGCGGCAACATCTGCCGCTGCGGCGCCTACACCAACATCGTCGACGCCATCGAGGACGTGATGCACGCGGGAGCCGCGAAATGAACCGCTTCGATTACGTCCGCCCGACCACCGTCGACGAGGCGGTGCGCGCCATCGCCTCCGGCGCCCAGGCCCGCTTCATCGCCGGCGGGACCAACCTCGTCGACCTGATGAAGTACAATGTCGAGCGGCCCGAGCGCCTCGTCGACATCACCCGGCTGCCCCTCGACCGGATCGAGGAGCGCGACGGCGGCCTCAGCCTCGGCGCCCTGGTGACGAACGCGACCGTGGCCTACGACGACCGGGTCAAGGCGCGCTATCCGCTGCTGTCGAGCGCGATCCTGGCCGGCGCCTCGGGTCAGCTGCGCAACGCCGCCACCACCGGCGGCAACCTCCTGCAGCGCACCCGCTGCTATTATTTCTACGACGACGCCACGCCCTGCAACAAGCGCGAGCCCGGCACCGGCTGCGCCGCCATCGGCGGGGTCAACCGCATCCACGCCATCTTCGGGACGAGCCCGTCCTGCATCGCCACCCACCCCTCCGACATGTGCGTGGCCCTCGCCGCCCTGGAGGCCAAGGTCCGGGTCGCCGGCCCGGGGGGCGAGCGCACGATCCCCTTCGCCGACTTCCACCGCCTGCCGGGCGACACGCCCGAGCGGGACACCACCCTCGCGGTCGACGAGATCGTGCTCTCGGTCGACCTGCCCGACGAGGAATTCGGGGCCCACCACACCTACCTGAAGCTGCGCGACCGGCTCTCCTACGCCTTCGCCCTCGTCTCGGTGGCGGCGGTGATCAAGCTCGACGGCGACACCATCCAGACCGCGCGCTTCGCCCTGGGCGGCGTCGCGCACAAGCCCTGGCGTGACGCGCAGGCGGAAGCCTTCCTGGTCGGCAAGCCGGCCACCCACGAGACCTTCGCCGCCGCCGCCAATATCGTGGTCGCCGCGGCGCACCCCCAATCCGAGAACGGCTTCAAGATCGAACTCGCGCGGCGCGCCCTCATCCGCGGCCTGTCCCAGGCCGCTGCCGGCACGCCCCAGTCTCAGTCCGACAAGCGCATCGCCTGAAGGAACCCCCATGGCCCACAGCATCAGCACCTCCGGCACCGACACCTATGTCGGCACCGCGCAGAGCCGCGTCGACGGCCCGGCCAAGGTCACCGGCCAGGCGAAATACGCCGGCGAGTTCGCCGCCCCCGACCTGACCCACGGCTACGTGGTGTCGAGCGGCATCGCCCGCGGCCGGATCCTGTCCATCGACACGGCGGCCGCCGAGGCGGTGCCGGGGGTCCTCAAGGTCTTCACCCACGAGAACCGGCCGCGCACCGCCTGGCTCGACTACAATTACCAGGATCAGGTCGCGCCTCCCGGCTCGCCCTTCCGGCCGCTCTACGACGACAAGGTCCATTACAGCGGCCAGCCCGTGGCCCTGGTGGTGGCGGAGGATTTCGGCACGGCGCGCTACGCCGCCTCGCTGGTGAAGCTTGCCTACGAGGCCGATGCGCCGACCACCGACCTGCGGACCCTGGAGGACGTGGCCTACGTGCCGCCCAAGAAGCGCTCCGGCATCAAGCCGCCGCCGGCGCCCTGGGGCGATGCGGACGGCGCCTACAAGGCCGCCCCGGTCCAACTCACCAACCACTACCACATGGCCGTGGAGCACCATAACCCGATGGAGCCCCACGCCTCGACCGTGGTCTGGGAGGGCGACGGCAAGCTCACGGTCTACGACAAGATCCAGGGCGTCTCGAACAGCCTGGGCTACATCACCGGCGTGTTCGGGATGAAGAAGGACGACGTCCACGTCCTCAATCCCTATCTCGGCGGCGGTTTCGGCTCGGGCCTGCGCCCGCAATACCAGCTCTTCCTCGCCGTCATGGCGGCGCGGGAGCTGGAGCGCTCGGTGCGGGTGACCCTGACCCGCGACCAGATGTTCACCTTCGGCTACCGGCCCGACGTGCGCCAGACCATCGCCCTCGGGGCCGAGGCCGACGGCGCGCTGACCTCCCTCCGGCACGAGGCGATCTCCGGCACCTCCGGCTTCGAGGATTACCAGGAGGTCGTCGTGAACTGGTCGGGCATCCTCTACGACTGCCCGAACGTCGCCCTCGACTACCGGCTCGCCAAGATCGACACCTACACCCCCTCCGACATGCGGGCACCCGGCGCCGTGACGGGCGTGTTCGCCCTTGAGATCGCGATGGACGAGCTCGCCCACGAGACGGGGCAGGACCCGATCGACCTGCGCCTGCGGAACTACGCCGAGAAGGACCGCACCCAGGACAAGCCGTTCAGCTCGAAATCCCTGCGGGCCGCCTACGCGGAGGGAGCCGAGCGTTTCGGCTGGTCGGCCCGCAGCCCCGAGCCGCGCTCCATGAAGGACGGGCGCGAGCTCGTCGGCTGGGGCATGGCCACCGGCATCTGGGAGTCGATGATGCAGCAGTCGAGCGCCCAGGCCACGCTGACGGCCGACGGCAAGCTCGTGGTCGGCAACCAGACCGGCGACATCGGCACGGGCACCTACACGATCCTGACCCAGATCGCCGCCGATGCGCTGGGTTTGCGGATGACGGACGTGACGACGAAGCTCGGCGACTCGAAGCTCGCCGACGCGCCGATCGCCGGCGGCTCCTGGACGGCGGCCTCCTCCGGCACGGCGGTGATGAAGGCCTGTCGCGAGATCGCCGCCCAGGTCTTCACCCTGGCCCGCGGCCTCGACGATTCGCCCCTGGCCAACGTCGACTTCGATCGCGCGGTGTTCAAGGACGGGCGCATCTCGGTGGCGGGCGATCCGTCCCGCAGCATCGCCATCACGGAGGTGATGGCGAAGGCGGGGATGGACCAGATCGAGGCCACCGGCTCGGCCGGCCCGGATTCCAACCATTCCCAGGAATTCGCCGGCTACACGCACTCGGCCATCTTCGCCGAGGTGAAGGTCGACGAGGATCTCGGCGTGGTGCGCGTCACCCGGATCGTCTCGGCGATCGCGGCGGGCAAGATCCTGAACACCAAGACCGCCCGCAGCCAGATCCTCGGCGGCGTGGTCATGGGCATCGGTTCGGCGCTGGAGGAGGAATCCATGCTCGACCACACCATCGGCCGGTTCATGAACCACAACCTCGGCGAGTACCACGTGCCGGTGCATGCCGACATCCACGAGATCGACGTGATCTTCGTGGACGAGGAGGACAAGGCCAACCCGATGGGCGTGAAGGGCCTGGGCGAGATCGGCATCGTCGGCACGGCGGCGGCGGTGGCCAACGCGGTGTTCCACGCCACCGGCAAGCGCATCCGCGAGCTGCCGATCACCATCGACAAGATCATCGGCTGATCCTGCGCCGCGGGTCCTGACGTCTTGCGAGCCGCGCACCCCGGGTGCGCGGCTCTTTTCTCAGCGCGTGGCGCGGCCGAACAGGCGCTCGGCGAAGGTCGGGCCGGCATCGCCGCGTCCGGCGACCACGACGAGGCGGCGGACCTCGCCGCGCAGGAAGGCCTGGAGGAAGCGGTTGTAGTCCCTGAACGAGACGCAGCCGTTCGAGGCGCCGCTGGGGCCCAGCATGTAGGTGTGGGCCAGGATGCCGTCGCGGCCGTGGATCGCCGCGCTGCCGCCCACCGGGTTGAGGCGGATCGCCCGCACGCCGTGGAACAGCGCCTCGCGCTCGGTGAGGTCGTAGGTGCCCGGCGGGGTCGAGCCGCGCATCCGGCGGTGGACATGGCGCGGGTTGTCCATGCTCTCGCCGAGACCGGAATGGGCCTCGAGCCGCTCGCCGCTCGGCAGGGTCACGGTGCGGGCGGTGATGTCGTAGACGGCCGTGCCGGCGCCGACCACCGGGCTGCTCTCGATCACCCGGCGCGGACCCGGATCGACGCTCGGGTCCACCGCCGCGTAGGCGAGGGTGGTCCGCGGCGCTGCCTCGGGCTCCGGCGCGGAGCGCGTCCCGAACACCGTGTCGAAGAACGAGCGCTCGGCCGCGGCCTCGGCGCTGGCACGGGCGACCTGGGTCCGGCGGGTGGCCAGCGCGCGCAGGGCGGGGGCCGAGCGGAGCGCCAGGCGGGCCGGCTCGGCCTGGGCCACCAGGCCGGCCGGGCGGGGCACCGGCAGCGGGATGGTCTGGGGCAGCGCCTGCGCGGTCCGGACCGGGCTGGCGGCCGGGGCGGGCGCGGGGCGCGGCGCCGCCATCGCCAGCGTCGTCCGGGCCGCACCCGCGGGGGGCACCAGGGCGGCGCTGAGCGGGGCCGCCTGGGCCAGACCCCGGGCTGCGGGGCCGAGGGCCGGCGTCGGATCGAGCATCCAGGCAGAGGCGCTCGGCGTCGATGCGGTCGCCAGCACCGGCCGTCCCGGACCGGCCGGGACGGGCGCGTCCGGCGCGGTCAGGTGCGGGAAGGCGGCGCAGAGGAGCGCCACGGCGGAGGTCCGCAGGAGCATCGGCCCGTGGGGCCGGCGACGACGGCGGAGGCGGCGGCCGGACGGGTACACAGCGTCGTTCATGCGGGCGAACTCGGATACGCAGTTCCCGAACTGGCACAGCCCCATCTCTGCAGACCTCAAGAAAAGGTTAAGCGAAGAGGAGGGTCGTGAAAGGTGCCTGTTAGGAAAACATCAACCTTAACTGGCCCTATTCAGCCGCAACTTGGTTAATCGCAGATAAACCGCGACGCATTGTGTGGAGAAATCTTCAGCCTCGCTGTTCGGCACCCTGCCGGGAGCCTCCGTCCCCGCTCTTCGGCGAGCGGGCATGCGATGGGCCGGCCCGACCCCGCGACGAAATCCGGTCCGGACCCTGTGGACCTCGGGGGCAAGCCGGGCCGGGACAGCGAACCACGCGAATTTTCTGCGTATCCTCAGCGTGGGGCCGGGCCGGCGGCCGGCTGCAGGGGGATCGTACCCGCCATGGGGTTTCTCATCGTCTTTCTCGGGGCCGGCCTCGGCGGCATGGCCCGCCACGGCGTCGGGCTGGCCGCCCTGCGCTTCGGCACGGCTTTTCCCTACGGCACGATGGGCATCAACATCCTGGGCTCGATCCTGATGGGGGTGCTGGCGGGCTGGTACGCCATGCGCAGCGGCAGCCAGCCGATGCGGCTGTTCCTCGCCACCGGCGTCCTCGGGGGCTTCACCACCTTCTCGTCCTATGCCCTCGAAGGCATCCTCCTGTTGGAGCGCGGCGAGATGGCGGCGGCCATCATCTACATCCTGGGCTCGGTGGTCCTCGGGCTCGCCGGCCTGCTCCTCGGCCTGATGGTCATGCGGATGATCCTGTGAGACCGGCCGGGCCGTCGCGATGCTGAGCGCGCTGCTGCTCTCCTGGCGGTTCTGGGCCCTGCTCTCGGCCGTCTTCGCCGCGCTGACCGCCATCCTGGCGAAGGTCGGCGTCACCGGCGTCCCTCCCGACGTGGCGACCTTCGTGCGGACCGTGGTGATCCTCGCCCTCACCGGCGCGATCCTGTTCGCCACCGGGCAGGTGCCGGGCCTCGCGGCGATCCCGGGCCGCAGCGTCGGCTTCCTCGTGGCCTCGGGCCTCGCCACGGGCGCCTCCTGGCTCTGCTACTTCCGCGCCCTCGCCCTCGGGGATGCGGCGCGGGTGGCGCCCCTCGACAAGCTCAGCGTCGTGCTCGTCGCGATCCTCGGGGTGATTCTCCTCGGCGAGAGCCTCACCCTGCCGAACTGGATCGGCGTCGTCCTGATCGCGGCCGGGGCCATTCTGGTGGCCTACCGGGGCTGAGAACCGCCCGGCCCCGCGCTGTCGCAGGATCAAGCCCCGGCCAGGACGCTGCTTTTCCCGACGTATGGAATTCTTCCAAATCGAAGACAGTAGATCCTCCGCCGAGCGCAAGATTCAACCTATTCCAATGTTTCGAGAATTGCTTGCCAAGCGGAGACTCAGCTTTCAAACCTCTCTCCAGAACGCGGATCGCGAGAGGAGAGCGGAATCATGGAACGCACGCTGGACTGGCTGCGCGGCACCGTGCGGATCGCCTGGTGGGACGGCTCGGCCCTCGACCTGCGGCTGCATCGCTTCGCCGACCTCATCGACGCCCTGGCGGGCGCTCCGGAAACGGATCCCGCCCTGGTGCCGGCCCACTGGCGGGAACGCCTGTCCGACCGGACCTCGGGAGCCCGGGCATGAGCGGGCAGGACGAGCGGATGGATGCCCCACCGCACCCCGCGCCGGCCTGCGCCGAGCCCGCGTCGCCCGAGGCCCATCTCGACGAGGCCCTGCGCCGCGCCTTCTGGCAGAGCCTGAACCGGGCGCCCCTGCCGGCCCTGTCGGCGCTGGAGGTGGCGGCCCGCGTCGTCGGTGCCCTCTATCGACAGGTGGCCCAGGCCCATGAGGGGCCGCAGGGCTGCCGCTGCGGCTGGGAACCGGATCCCGATTGCGACCTCATCGTGCTGGAGGCCAACCTCGCGGCGGCCCTGATGCAGCCGCCCGAGCCCGATCTCGCCCGCATGATCCCCCTCGGGCGCGCCTGATACGGGCTCCGCTCGATCAACGTGGAGCCCGTATCCGGCAAGCCCTCGCGGCGTTTGAGCGAAGTCCAAATCCGCCATCCGGAAGGGATCAACCGGCCAGCCCTCAGGTCCAGGATCTGGTATGAGCCGGGATGGTTACGATTCCCTCATACTCCCGGCCGACCATGGTGGTGCGAGCCCGATCTCGGCCTCGCGTCGGCGCACCGGGAGTGTGGGATGGACGGGTTCTATCGCGGCATCGAGACGAGCCTCCTGGCCTTCAGTCTCGTCCTCGGGCTCGGTGCCCTGGTCCTCTCGCACCGTGCCCTGCCGCGCCCGACCGTGGCCCAGCTCGCGGTCAGCCTGCCGATGATCTCGGTCTCGGCGCTGCCCTGAGCATTCATCCGGGCCGTACACCGAATCCCGCTCAAGGATTCATGATCGGCCGGTCCTCGCGACTGCAACCCTTCCGGCCCCTCGCGACTTAACAGTTCAAGAGGCAACGCACGCCGTTGCACGATCCTGACACGTTGAGGGCACATCCCCCGAGGGATGTGCGAGCGAGACTTTTCGATGGTAGCGAATCGACTGCGCGTATCCGCCATCGCGGGTACTCTTGTCTTGGCCGGGACATTCCTGACGGGTGCCGGTTTCTCGGGCGCTTTCGTCTCCGGCGCCCTTGCGGCTCCGGTCGCCGACCAGGGTCCGGGCAAGGCCTCCGTGGTTGCACCCACCGTCACCCCCGTCGCGGCCGTGACCGAATCGGAAGACGAGTCGGTCAATTGCAGCCGCTCGCGCAAGCGCCTCTGGGTCGAGGGCGAGGGCTGGATCGTTCGTCGCGTCACCACCTGCCGCTAGCGCGAGACCGGGGGCGCCGCGGCGAACCCGACCCTGCCGCGAGGCAGGGTTTTTCGTATCGTGAGCCTTGTCCCCTGCCTGCCGAGGCTGCTCCGTCCCGCTCGGGGGCCCGCCTAAGCACTCTTCGACGCTGAAGGCCGCCGGGATTTCGGGAACGACGGAGGCGTCCGCCGGTTCTCGTTCGAATCGGCCAGCGTGGGAGTCCGGCGTCGCATGACCACTCGTTCGAAGATCCTGTGGCGCAGGGGAATCTCCCTCGGCATGGCCGGCCTCGCCGGTGCTCTGGTGCTCTCCGGCCTGGCCGGCACGGCGCAGGGCCAGGACCTCGCCTACGGCAGCTATCCCTATGACGGCTACGAGAACGGCTATGGCGGGCCGCTGATTCATGGCGACTATGTCGGTGCGCCGCTCACCCGTTTCCCCCGCCCGAGCGAACTCGTGCCCAGCGCCTGGGGCTACGGGACCTACGGCATCCCCACGGTGGCGGGGATCCGCAGTGCCTCGGTCGGCACGCCGACGGTCTACGTCATCGAGGGGCAGCCCTCCGCTTCCCGCGCCGCAGCCCCCGGCCGCTCCCGGGTTCTGACGCGCGGCCGACAGGGGCGCTGGTCGGACGCTGCCGGGCCCACGCGAGCCAGGGGCCCCGGCGGCCCGTTTCAGGCTGCCGCCCCGGTTGCCGAGACGAGCGGAGGGGCCCGCGTCATTCCCGTCCGGGTTTCGCCGGCCCAGATCACGCAGCGTTAGGGCGCAGCGCCGGAAGAAGACTCCGCGCCGACTTTCGCAAGCGGTTAATCTGTTCGTGCCACCTTCTGGTCAAGAACCGTGAAGGTGGTCAGGCCGCGCCATGCATATCGTCCTCGTCGACACCAGTCGGGTCGTCCTCAAGATGATCGCGGCGCTGCTCGAGCCCAACGGTCACACCGTCTCGGCCTTCACCGATTCCGCCGAGGCCCTCAACTTCGTGGAGAATACCGGCTCGGTCCGGGTGCTGATTACCAGCCTCGAGGTCCGGCCGCTGGGCGGCCTCGAACTGTGCTGGTCCGCCCGCCTGCTTGCCGAGGCCAATCGCCCCCTCTACGTCATCACCATGTCCTCGGCCCGGAACGCCCGGAACTTGGCCGAGGCCCTCGATAGCGGCGCCGACGACTTCATCGAGAAGCCGCCGGGACCGGAGGAGCTGCATGCCCGCCTGCGGGCCGCCGAGCGCCTCACCACGATGCAGAGCGAACTGATCCGCCTCGCCGACACGGACTCGCTGACGGGCCTGCTCAACCGGCGCGCCTTCCTGCAGAAATCGCGGGATGCCGCGGAGCGCGTGGGGGATCACGGCAGGATGTCGGCCATTCTCCTCGACATCGACCACTTCAAGGGCATCAACGACGAGTACGGCCATGACGTCGGCGATGCGGCGATCCAGGCCGTGTGCCGGGAACTCGCCCTCGATGGCATCGTCGGCCGACTCGGCGGCGAGGAGTTCGGCATCATCCTGCCCCACCGCTCCGGCACGGAGGCCGAGGGTGTGGCGACCCGCCTGCGCCGCTCGATGGAGGCCCTGCGCATCCGCGGCGGCCGGGTCCCGATCCGCCTCACCTGCAGCTTCGGCGTCAGCGAATGGTTGGAGGGCGACACCATCGAGGGTCTGCTCAAGCGGGCCGACATCGCCCTCTACGAGGCCAAGACGACGGGACGCAACCGCGTCGTGAGCGCCGCCTCCGACCTCGTGCTGGCCCGCGCCGGCTGAGCCGAAACCTGTCTCGAATCGAGGGGGAACCCGGCAGCTCCCCTGTGCCGTTGCGAAACGCCCGCATTCCCGACCCGGTCGCGCGATGCGGCCGTTTACCAAAGTACCGCCGGATTTCCCGTGGGTTTTGGTCAATGTTCGGGGGATTGCACCAGAATCCAGATTGAGCCTTGGCCAGTAAAACCCTGGAACGAAACTTGATCTGAACCTCCCAGGGAACGCCGCGGTGTGTCGCGGTGGGACAATGGGGAGGGTAGCGGCATGAATGACGCCGTGGGAGTTTTGATCGTCGGCGAGCCCCTCGGGCTCGAGCCCGCGTTTCGCGCCGTCATCGAGCATGAGCCGCGCCTGCAGACCTTGAGCGAAGGGGAACTCTCGCCCGGGTCGGACGGACCGTCACGCAAGGTCGCTTTGCTGTTCGTCGGGGCGGAGCCCGAGCCGGGCCTTGCCGGCCGGATCGCGGCGCTCAAGGGTCGGGCGCCGGGCCTCGCCGTCCTCGTCGGCTTCGAGGTATTGCGGGCGGGCCTCCTGACCCGGCTGGTGGAGGCGGGCGCCGATGCCTTCATCGCCCGCTCGGCGACGCCGCGCGACATCTGCCGCGCCCTCCTCACCCTTGCCGCCAGCCCGACCGAATCGTCCTGGGACGAGGCGGCACCGGTGGCGCCGGCCCCCGCCGATGGCCTGACGCCGCGCGAAGCCGAGATCCTGCGCTTCCTCAGTGCCGGTTTCAGCAACAAGGAGGTGGCTCGCCGCCTGAACCTGAGCGTGCGCACGGTGGAGACCCACCGCCTCAACCTGCGCCGCAAGACCCAGACCGGGCGCCTCAAGGACCTCGTCGCCCTGGCCCGCCACCTCGGCCTCACGCCGGTGGTCGATGCCGCGCCGGTCCGTTCGACGGGCGGCGACCGCCCCCGGGGCCTGCACGCGAGCGAGTCCGTGGCCCGGCTCTGAGCCGGGCCGCGACGCCCCTCAGGCGGGCAAGACGTTTCTCAGGCGAGCAAGACGTTTCTCAGGCAGGAGTCAGACTTTCGTTGACTGCGGAGAGGGGACGCTTGGGCTTCTGGGCCACGTCGCCGCCGCGCATGGCCTCCTCCAGCGGCTCCGGACCCTTGCGCAGGAGCTTGGCCAGATAGTAGCTGCCGAACCCGAAGATGAAGGCGTAGGCGATCAGGAAGGCGACCAGGGAGGTCGTCACGGCGTTGACCGTCAGGGGCGAGTGGGCGTCCGCCGTGCGCAGCTGCCCGTAGACGATGTAGGGCTGGCGCCCGATCTCGGCGGTGAACCAGCCGAACAGGACCGCGCCGAAGCCGGACGGTGTCATCAGCATCGCCGCGTTGAGGAACCAGCGGTTCGAGAAGAGCGTGCCCTTCCAGCGCAGGTAGAGGCTCCACAGGCTCAGGCCCAGCATCGCCATGCCGATCGCGACCATGATGCGGAACGAATAGAAGACCGGCCAGACCGGCGGACGCTGGTCGCGCGGCACGTCCTTCAGGCCCGGCACCACGCCCGAGAAGTCGTGGGTGAGGATGAAGCTGCCCAGCCGCGGGATGCCGATCTCGAAGTCGTTCTTCTCCGCCTCCATGTTGGGGATCGCGAAGAGCAGCAGGGGCATGTTGTCCTGCCGGTCCCAGTTCGCCTCGATCGCCGCGAGCTTGGTCGGCTGCAGCTTGAGCACGGCCAGCCCATGGGTGTCGCCGACGAAGATCTGGATCGGCGTGAAGATCACCGCGAACCAGAGCGCCATAGAGAGTGAGAGCCGGGCGCCCGCCACCTTCTCGGCCGGCTCCTTGCGCGCCCGCAGGATCATCCAGGCCGACATGCCCGCCACCGCGAAGGCCGTGGTGAGGAAGCAGCCCAGGACCATGTGGGCGTAGCGGATCGGGAAGGAGGGGTTGAAGATCACCTTCCACCAGTCGGTGGCGATGGCCCGGCCGTTCTCGACGACGAAGCCGTCGGGGGTCTGCATCCAGGAATTGGCGGACAGGATCCAGAAGGCCGAGATCAGGGTGCCGATCGCCACCATGCAGGTGGAGACGAAGTGCAGCCGGTCGCCGACCCGGTCCCAGCCGAACAGCATGATCCCGAGAAAGCCGGCCTCCAGGAAGAAGGCGGTGATCACCTCGTACTGGATCAGCGGCCCGAGCACGTTGCCGGTGAAGTCGGAGTAGCGCGACCAGTTGGTGCCGAGCTGGTAGCTCATCACGATGCCGGAGACGACGCCGAGGCCGAACGAGACCGCGAAGACCTTCACCCAGAACCGGTAGAGGTTCCGGTACATCGGGTTGCCGGTCCAGAGCCACTGCGCCTCCAGGCGGGCGAGGAAGCTCGCCAGCCCGATGGTGAAGGCCGGGAAGATGATGTGGAAGGCCATGGTGAAGCCGAACTGGATGCGCGAAAGCAGGAGCGCGTCGACGTCCATGGCAAACCCTCATGCGATGTGGGGCCCCCGATGGGAGGGGACCCTGGAACAGCTATAGCGTGAAGACGCCGAAGCTGCATCCGGTTCGCGGCGGGCGACCGGGTCGCAGGGTTGTGCGGCCTCGGGGCGGCTCAGCGCCGCGGCAGCAGGCGGCGCGGCGCGCGGGCCAGGGTCGCGACCCCGAACAGCCCGAGAGCCACCACGCCCGTCAGGCCGGCGACGAGGAGATCGCGGTCGCGGCTCGTCCAATAGGCGCTGCGCGTCGTCTTGGTCCGGTCCGAGAAGCGCCCGTCGATGCCCACAGGGCCGGGCACCGGGGCGAACAGGTTGCCGGCCTTGTCGGGGGCCGGTTCGTCGGTGAGCTGGGCCGACCACATCGTGGCGGCCTTCGCATCCGCGTAGCCCGGCATCAGCGCCTGGGCGGCGGCCATCATCACCGTGCTGTGGCCGACCCAGACCTCCCGGCTCGGGTTGTCGGCCGTGGCGACGATGGCCTCGGCGCAGAGGCGCGGATCGTAGACCGGATCGGGGGCGTACTGGCCGTGGCCGGTGCGGTTGCGGGCCCAGTTGAACTGCGGGGTGTTGACGGCGGGCAGGTAGACCACGCTGAGGGAGACCTTCACGCGATCGTGGATCAATTCGGAGCGGAGGGCGTCGGTGAAGCCCGAGACCGCGAACTTCGCCGCGCAGTAGGGCGCCTGGAGCGGCGCGGCGCGGATGCCGAGGCCCGACGAGACCTGGATGATGGCGCCGCGGTCGCGCGGCTTCATGTGGCGCAGGGCCGCCAGCGTCCCGTAGACCTGGCTCAGGTAGGTCGTCTCGGTGACGCGCCGGTACTCCTCGGGCGTGATCCGGTCGGCCGGGTTCACGATGGTCGCCATCGCGTTGTTGACCCAGGCCCGGATCGGGCCGAACTCCCGCTCGATCCGCTCGGCGGCGGCATCGATCGCCTCCGCGTCCGCGACGTCGGCCGAGATCCCCAGGACGGGGCGGCCGTAGGCGGACAGGTCGGCCTCCGTGTCGCGCAGGCGGTCGGCATCGCGGGCGATGACAGCCACGGCCCAGCCCCGCCGGGCGAAGAGATGGGCGGTGGCGAGCCCGATTCCGGCGGTTCCCCCGGTGACGACCGCAACCTTCATGATGTTTCATCCTTGGTGAGCGCGTGGCGCCAACGGGTTCGGGGGCGACCTGGTGTCGGCGGGGATGCGTGCCCAAACGACACGGGGGAAGCGGGGTCGTCATGGCTGATGCCCTCCGCGACTCTCCCTCTCCCGCAGAGGGGGGGGAGGGGGATGCGTCGAGGCCAAGCTGTCTTCGAGCGTCGACTCAGGCGGCCTGACCCTGTGGGGATTCCGATGCCGTCGCGCGCCGCTTCCCGGCCGTCTTCCCGGCCCGCGCGCCCGAGAGATCCCGGCCCTTGCCGTCCTTCACCTCGGCGAGGCGTGCCTGGAGCAGGCCGAGCACGGCCGCCTCCTCGGGCTTCAGCCCGGCGAGGTCCTCGCGCAGCTCGTCCTCCACCGCGTCCTTGATCTGCAGCAGGAGCGCGCCCTCGAGGTAGCAGTCGAGCACCTGAGGGTGGATGTAGCACTTGCGGCAGATGGTCGGCGTGTTGCCGAGCCGGGCGGCGACGCCCTCGATGGCGGCGCGCAGGTTCTTCTTGGCCTTGGCCTCGCTGTCGAAGGCCTCGAATTCCTGCAGCGCCAGGGCGGCCAGGACGGTCCCGGCCCAGGTCCGGAAATCCTTGGCGGTGATGTCCTGGCCCGTGATCTCGCGCAGGTAGGCGTTCACGTCCGCCGAGGTCACGTCGCGCACGGTGCCGTCGGCGTCGCGATATTGGAACAGCTCCTGGCCGGGCAGGTCCTGGCAGGCCTTGACGATGCGGGCGACGCGCCGGTCCTTGAGGCCGAGGTCCCAGGTCTTGCCGCTCTTGCCCTTGAACCGGAAGGTCAGCGCCGAACCCTCGATCCGAGCGTGCCGGTCGCGCAGCGTCGTGAGGCCGAAGCTCTTGTTGGTGCGGGCGTAATCGTCGTTGCCGACACGGATCAGCGTGGTCTCCAGGAGGTGGACCACGGTGGCCAGCACCTTTTCACGGGGGAGGTCGCGCCGGCCCATGTCGGCATCCACCCGGGCGCGGATGGCCGGGAGCGCGTCGGCGAAGGCCATGACGTGCTCGAACTTGGTGAGGTCGCGGGCGGCGCGGAAATCCGGGTGGTAGCGGTACTGCTTGCGCCCCTTGGCGTCGCGGCCGGTCGCCTGGATATGGCCGTTGGCCCGCGGGCAGATCCAGACGTCGGTATAGGCCGGCGGGATCGCCAGGGCGCGGATGCGCGCCAGCGTCTTCGCGTCCCGCACCGGCTGGCCCCGGGCGTCGCGATAGGCGAAGCCCGTCCCGCTCTTCCGGCGCGTCAGCCCCGGCATCGTGTCCTCGACGTAGCGCAGGCCCGCCTCCTCGGCGGCGTCGCGCGGGTCGGCGACCGTGCCCTCTTCGTCGCGCGCCGTGGCCATGCTCCGGTTCCGTCCCTCACGGTGTCTCGTTGGCCGTCAACGGGGCCGCGCCATCCCCTGTTCCGCCATCCCCTGTTCCGCCATGGGCTGTTCCGGCGGGGGCGTGCTACAGCGCGTCCGATGGATCATCCCGCTTCCGGCACCAGGCCCCGGCGCCTCGTCCTCCTCGCCCCCGACGATGCCGGGTTCGCCGCCCGCGACCTCCCCCTGGTCGCGGCGGCCCGGGCCGCCGGGCTGTCCGCGACGGTGGTGACGCGGGTGGACGCCCATCGCGGGGCGATCGAGGCGGCGGGCGCCCGGGTGGTGCCCTTCGCGCTGGGGACCTCGCGCATCAACCCGATGGCGGCGGGCTACGAGGCGGGCCAGCTCGCCGGGATCCTGAAGGCCCTGGAAGCCGACCTCCTCCACGCCATCGGCCTCCGGGCGATCGTGGTCGGCGGCACGGCCGCGGCCATGTCGGGGATCGCGGCGCGGATCTACCAGCCCGACGACCTCGCGGCCCTGAACGCCCGCACGGATGCCGCCGGGCGCCTGACGCGCTTCGCCCTGCGCCAGGCGCTGCGGGGCCCCCTCGCCACCCGGACCACCCGATACCTCTGCGCGACCGCGGCCGAGGCCGCCGCCCTGGGGCTCGATCCGGCCGATACGGCGCTGGCACTGGCGGGCGCGGACGGGCTCGCGGCCGCCGCCGGCACCCTCTACGGCGAGTTCGCCCGGGCATGAAATGCCAGGAGGAGCGCGCCAGCATGAGCACGCCAGCATGACGCCGTCGGCCGATCCCCTCGCCTTCATCCGGGCCAACACCCGGCTGCGCCCGGTGCCGCACGCACCCGAGATCATCCTGCACGTGGCCGACGAGGCCACCGAGCTGTGGCAGAAGACCGAGGACGAGCTGGAGGCGATCGGCCTGCCCCCGCCGTTCTGGGCCTTCGCCTGGGCCGGCGGGCAGGCGCTCGCCCGCTACATCCTCGACAACCCCGGCCTCGTGGCGGGCCGCCGGGTGCTCGATTTCGCCTCGGGCTCGGGCCTCGTCGCCATCGCGGCGGCGCGGTCCGGCGCGGATCATGTCACGGCCAGCGACCTCGACCCCTTCGCGATCCCGGCCATCGGCCTCAATGCGGCGGCCAACGGCGTGGCGGGGCAAATCGAGGCGGTGTCGCGGGACCTCATCGGCACCGATCCGGGCTCCGCCGTGGTGCTCGCCGCCGACATCTTCTACGAGCGGGATCTCGCGGCCCGGGTCACGGACTGGCTGTCCGGCCTGCACGCGGGCGGCGCCACCGTGCTGGTGGGCGATCCCGGCCGCTCCTACCTGCCGCGCGACCGGCTCACCGAACTCGCCACCTACACGGTGCCGGTGAGCCGCTCCCTGGAGGATGCCGAGATCAAGCGCAGCAGCGTCTGGCGCTTCAGCGCCTGAACCGCCTTCAGAACCGGCCGCGGCGCTGCGCGTCGAGGCTCCAGGGGCCGGCGCCGGCGGCGGCGAGGTAGAGGAAGACGAAGCAGAACAGGATCGCGGCATCGCCCCCGTTGAGCGCCGGGAACGGGCTCTTGGGGTGGTGGGCGATGAAGTACGCGAAGGCCATCTGGCCCGAGAGCAGGAACGCCACCGGCCGCGTGAACAGGCCCAGGATGATGAGCGCGCCGCCCAGGGTTTCGAGGATGGCGGCGAACCACAGCAGCGACATCATCGCGGGGGCCGCTCCGCCCCCCATCCGCACGGGAAAGCCGAACAGCTTCTGCGTGCCGTGCTCCAGGAAGAGCAGGCCTGCCACGATGCGCAGGATGCTGAGGAGGCGCGGGGCCCAGGTCGTCGAGAGGCTGGCGAGGGACATGGGCGAGGGGTCTCCGGCGATGGGCCCGCCGCGCGGACGGCGCCCGCGCGAAGCCGTCGAGCCATAGCGCGGGGCAGGGGACGGGGCGAGCCTCGGAGGGCAATCCCGCGGGGATATCCGGCCGCGTGGCCCTGCCTACAGGCCGTCGTCGAAGTCCGGCGGGCCGAGGCGGCGCCAGGCGGCGGCGATGCGCTCGGGCTTGGTGTCGAGGGCCTCGGCGCAGGCGAGGAGCGTCGCCTCGTCACCCATGATATGATCGAGGATGCCCGCCAGGAAGCCGGGATCCTGTGCACTGGCCCGCAGGGTCTCGGGCGTCGCCCCGGTGGCATTGAGGAAGGCGAACAGGCGCTCGTCGTCGGTGGCCATCCAGGCGAGGGCCGCCAGGGCCACGCCCTCGGCGGAGTCGTCTCCGCCATTGGGTTTGCGTTTCGTCAACATGTATCCGCTAAATCTCCTGAGGCGGGGCATGCGTCGAACGACAATGGGCCGTCCACGCACCGGGAACAACGGGCCATGAAGAAGACCGTGCTCATCGTTGAGGACAACGAACTCAATATGAAGCTCTTCAACGACCTGTTGGAGGGCCATGGCTACGCGACGCTCAAGACGGCCAACGGCATCGAGGCGATCGAGCTCGCGCGAGCGCATCGCCCCGACCTGATCCTCATGGACATCCAGCTTCCCGAGGTCTCCGGCCTCGAAGTCACGAAGTGGCTCAAGGAGGACGACGACCTCAAGGCCATCCCGGTGATCGCGATCACGGCCTTCGCTATGAAGGGCGACGAAGAGCGCATCCGCGAGGGCGGCTGCGAAGCCTACCTGTCGAAACCGATCTCGGTGGCGAAGTTCCTCGCCACCGTCCGCCAGTATCTCGGCGACGCCAGGACCGCCTGACCCGTCCACCTCGCTCATAGCCTTCCCGATGGCCCGTAGTACGACCCTGCGCGAGGACCGATGTCGGCCCGAATCCTGATCGTCGATGATCTCTTTCCGAACGTGAAGCTCCTGGAGACGAAGCTCTCCATGGAATACTTCGACGTTCTGGCGGCGATGAACGGCCCCGACGCCCTGACGATCTGCGAGAAGGGTCTCTGCGACCTCGTCCTCCTCGACGTGATGATGCCCGGCATGGACGGGTTCGAGGTCTGCCGCCGGCTCAAGAGCAACCCCAACACGGCCCACCTGCCCGTCGTGATGGTCACCGCCCTCGACCAGCCCTCCGACCGCCTGCGCGGGCTCGATGCGGGCGCCGACGACTTCCTGACGAAGCCCATCGACGACACGGCCCTGTTCGCCCGCGTGCGCAGCCTCGTGCGCCTCAAGGCGGTGACGGACGAGCTGCGCTCCCGCGCCATGGCCTCGCGGGATTTCGGGATCGGCGACCCCCTGGCCCTCGCCGCCGCCGAGACCGGCCTCAACGCCTCGATCCTCCTCGTGGAGGACCGCCCCGGCTCGGCAGACCGCCTCGCGGCGGCCCTGGGCCAGCACCACACGCTCACGGTCGAGCCCGACCCGCACAAGGCCCTGGTGCTGGCGGCGGAGGGCACGTTCGACCTGACCCTGGTCAGCCTCGACATCCAGGGCTTCGACGGCCTGCGCCTGTGCAGCCAGCTGCGCTCCCTCGACCGCACCCGCCTGATGCCCGTGATGATGATCGCCGAGGAGCACGACCGCGCCCGGGTGATCCGGGGCCTGGAATTCGGCGTGCACGACTACCTGATGCGGCCCGTGGACCGGAACGAGCTCGTGGCCCGGGTGCGCACGCAAGTGCGCCGCCGCCGCTTCTCGGAGGCCCTGCGGGGCGCCGTCCAGGCCTCGATGGAACTCGCGGTCACCGACGGCCTCACGGGCCTGCACAACCGGCGCTACCTCGACAGCCATCTCGGCGCGCTGTTCGGCGAGGCGGCCCTGCGCAACCGTCCGGTGGCGGCGCTGATGCTCGACATCGACCGCTTCAAGTCGATCAACGACACCTACGGCCACGAGGCCGGCGACGAGGTGCTCAAGGCCTTCGCCGAGCGCATCCGCACCCATACGCGCGGCATCGACATCGTGGCCCGCTACGGCGGCGAGGAGATCGTCATCATCCTGCCGGATGCCGAGGCCGAGGGGGCCTACGCCATCGCCGAGCGCATCCGCGAGCGGATCGAGGCGGTGCCGTTCTCCATCCAGCGCGACACCCGCACCGTTCCGGTGACCGTCTCCATCGGCGTGGCCTGGCGCCGGGCGGAGGATGCCGGGCCGGCCGACATGCTCAAGCGGGCCGACCTCGCCCTGTACCGGGCCAAGAGCACCGGCCGGAACCGCGTCGAAGCGGCGGCGGCCTGAAGCCGGGCCGCGCGCCGCCCGAGGCCCTGAAGCCCGCTACTGCAGCTGGTGGCCCTTCTTGGCCATCTCGGCGCGCACCCGGACCATGATGTATTCCGAGACGTCCTGGGTCCAGGTCTGCATCGCCTGGACCATCTCGTCGAGCACCTGCGGCTGGGTCTCGACGTAGCGCTTGCCGGCGGGCGAGCGGAAGAAGGTCGCGATCTCGTTCAGCTCGGCCTCGGACAGGCGCGAGGCGTAGATCCGGGCGGCGGTCTCGATCATCGCCTGCTTCTGCAGCTCCATCTCGGGCTCGAGGGAGGCCAGCACCGTATCGAGGTCCTTGGTGATCTCGGGCCGGGTCACGGCGCCTTGGCGGATGCGGTCGCTGAAGGCCGGGATGATCGAGTCGAACGAGCGGGCGATGCCGGAATTCAGCATGACCTCGCGGGCGAGGGCCAGGTGGTTGGCCGAGTAGGCCGGCGTCTGCGCGGCGGGGGTGCTCGGCGCCGGCGCGGCGGGCGGCTTGGCGCCGGGCTTGGCCGCCGGCGGCTTCTGAGCCGGGGCTTGGGCGTGCACTGGGGCCAGGGCGCCCAGGGGGGCGCTGGCGAGGACGAGGGCGGCCAGGGCGGCGAGGCGGCGGGACATGGCGGACGCTCCGGGAGGGGTTCGGCGAAGGGGAAGACGGAAAGGGAGAGGATGGGGGCGATCGCCCTCAGACGATTCCGAGCCGGCTCACCACCGCCTGCCCGTCCCGTGCCTCGGCCAGGATGGCTCCGGTGGCGAGGCCGAGGAACAGGCCGTGCTCGACGACGCCCGGCACGGCCCAAAGGGCACCCGACAAGGCCTCGGGGTCCGGGATGCGTCCGAGATGGGCGTCGAGGATGTGGTGGCCGCCATCGGTGACGAAGGGCGCGCCGTCCCGGGCCCGCAGGACGAGCTCGCCGGTGCAGCCGCTCGCCCGCAGGGCGGCGCCCACGGCCCGGCGGGTGGCGCCGAGGCCGAAGGCGTTGACCTCGATCGGCAGGGGAAACGCCCCGAGGGTCTCGACGCGCTTGGCGGCATCCGCGATCACCACCATCCGGTGGCTGGCGAAGGCGACGATCTTCTCGCGGAGCAGCGCGCCGCCGCCGCCCTTCACGAGGCGCATCGCTCCGTCGATCTCGTCGGCGCCGTCGATGGTCAGGTCGAGTTCGGGCAGCGCTTCCAGGGTGGCGAGGCGGATGCCGGCGGCCTCGGCCGCGACCCGTGTCGCCTCGGAGGTGGGCACGCCGACGACGTCGAGGCCGGCCCGGACGCGGGCGCCCAGAAGCTCGACGAAGACGTTGGCGGTGGACCCGGTCCCGATCCCCAGCCGCATCCCGGGCGTGACCAATCCGACCGCGACCTCGGCCGCCGCGCGGCGCAGATCCGGCCCGCTCACGCGACGGCTCCGGCGGCTGGGAAGGGGCGGGTGTGCGGCATGGAACGGCTCGGGCGAAGGGCGAATCGGGCGAAGGGCGAAGCGGGCGAGGGGCGAATCGAACGGGGCGAGCCACCGGCCGGCGGACGCGCCCGGTGCCCCTAGCACGCCGGGCCGGAGGGTCCAACGCGGCGTGTCGGGGGCGGCGATCGGGTCAGGGCGCGGTCAGGGACGGGCGCTCTGGGGCGGCGTGGCGCTCGGGCCCACCCGGCCCGGGGCGGCACCGGTGGCCGGGGCCTCGTCGGCCCCCGGGCTCGCCGGGTTCGCCTGCGCGGTGCAGACCACCGCTTCCTTCTGCAGCTGCACGTAGCAGATGCTCATCTCGCCGGTGCGGTAATTGACCCGGAACACCCCCGCCTCGCGGGTGTGGCGGGAGGCGACCAGGCCGTATTCCGACGGGGCCTGGGCGCTCGCGCCCTCGCCGGCGCCGTAGCAGACGGTGACGCCGACGCTGCCCACCGCGCCCTCGCGCAGGCCGTACTGGCAGGAGGTCACCTCGCCCGTGACCTTGTCGACGCGATAGACCCGGTTGAGGTCGATCTGGGGGGCCGGCACGAACTCGAAGGAGGCCGCCCAGGCCGGCGCGGCGAGGGCCGGGAGCAGGCCGGCCGTGACGACGAGGGCCCGGGCGGGGCGGGCGGACATCGGACGCAGGATCGAACGCATCGGGAGCCTTCGTGAATGCTGAGGTGCGCGGAGCGGTGGGGGTCGGGCGGGAAACGACGCGACCCTAGCGCCGGCTTACGGCGCAACCGTGGCCCGACGGATCGCCGCGCGCGGGAACGCAGGACGCCGCGACGGCGCGGGAAGCAGATCGAAACTGCGCCGCGATCCCGCAGCTGGGCGGTGCCCGCGCGGTGATGCCGCTGGCGTCATTCCGCCAACATGCTAACGGGGTTGGCCATGTTCGACGCCGTCGCCGCCCTCCACGACATCCTCGAGAACCTGGACCGCGACGCCCGCGAGGCGACGCGCCTGCGGGCGGTCCTCGTGCCGGAGCTGCGCCGGGTGATCGAGCTCGGGCGCGCCGATGCCGAGGCGCGGCTCCTGGAGGAGCGCGACGGCATCGCCTGCGCCCAGCGCCTGAGCCGGCTCACCGACGCGGTGATCCGCACCATCCACGATGCGGTGGTGTGGCGGCTCTATCCGAACGACAATCCCTCCACCGGGGAGCAGCTCGCCGTGGTGGCCACCGGCGGCTACGGCCGGGGCACCATGGCCCCGGGCTCGGACATCGATCTCCTGTTCCTGCTGCCCTACAAGCAGACGGCCTGGTCCGAGAGCGTCGTCGAGGCGATGCTCTACGTGCTGTGGGACCTCAAGCTGAAGGTCGGCCACGCCACCCGCTCGGTGGAGGAGTGCCTGCGCGAGGGCCGGGCCGACATGACCATCCGGACCTCGCTCCTCGAGGCGCGCTACCTGTTCGGCACCCGCGCCCTGTTCGAGGAGCTCGTCACCCGCTTCGACACCGAGCTGGTGATGTGGACCGCACCGGAATTCGTCGAGGCGAAGCTGCGCGAACGCGACGCGCGGGTCTCGAAGGCGGGGGCCTCGCGCTACCTCGTCGAGCCCAACGTGAAGGACGGCAAAGGAGGCCTGCGCGACCTCAACACCCTGTTCTGGATCGCCAAGTACACCTACCGGGTCCGCGACCAGAGCGAGCTCGTGGCCGCCGGCCTCTTCACGCCGGAGGAGTATCGGGTGTTCGAGCGCTGCGACGAGCTCCTGTGGCGGGTGCGCTGCCACATGCACTTCGTCACCGGCCGGGCCGAGGAACGCCTGTCCTTCGGCCTGCAGCCGAAGATCGCCGAGCGCTTCGGCTACGAGCCGCGCGGCGGGCTCTCCGGCGTCGAGCGCTTCATGAAAGCGTATTTCCTGATCGCCAAGGAGGTCGGGGACCTCACCGCCATCGTCTGCGCGGCGCTGGAGGCGCGCCACGCCAAGCGCACCCCGGTGCTCGACCGCTGGATCGGCCGGTTCCGCGACCGCTTCCGCGCCACCGCCATCGAGGCGGAGGACTTCGTCGACGATCACGGCCGCATCAACCTGCGCGACCCGGACGCCTTCAGCCGAGACCCCGTGAACCTGATCCGGCTGTTCTGGCTCGCCGACCGGCACAACCTGCCGATCCACCCCGACGCCACCCGGGCGGCCAACCGCTCCCTGCGCCTGATCGGCCATTCCCTGCGGGCGGACGAGGAGGCCAACCGGCTCTTCCTCGACATCCTGACCTCGAAGAACTCGCCCGAGACCATCCTGCGGCTGATGAACGAGGCCGGCGTGCTCGGCCGCTTCATCCCGGATTTCGGCCGCATCGTCGCGATGATGCAGTTCAACATGTACCATCACTTCACGGTGGACGAGCACCTGCTGCGCGCCATTGGGGTGCTCTCGGCCATCGAGTCCGGGCGCACCGAGGAGGAGCATCCCCTCGCCACCCGCCTGATCAACACGATCAGCAACCGGCGCGCCCTCTACGTCACGGTACTGCTGCACGACATCGCCAAGGGCCGGCCGGAGGACCATTCCATCGCGGGCGCCGCCATCGCGGAGAAGCTCGGGCCGCGCTTCGGCCTGACGCCGGCCGAGACCGAACTGATGGCCTGGCTGGTGGAGCATCACCTGCTGATGTCGATGACCGCCCAGAGCCGCGACCTCTCGGACCCGAAGACCATCGAGAAGTTCGCCGGCGTGGTGCAGACCCTGGAGCGCCTGAAGCTCCTCACCATCCTGACGGTGGCCGACATCAAGGCCGTGGGGCCCGGCGTCTGGACCGCCTGGAAGGGCACCCTGATCCGCACCCTCTACGACGAGACCGAGGTGGTGCTGTCCGGCGGCCATTCCGAGATCGCGCGCACCGACCGGGTCCGCCTGATCCAGATGGCCCTGCGCGAGCAGCTCAGCGACTGGCAGGCCGAGCTGTTCGACGCCTACGCGGCGCGGCACAACCAGGCCTACTGGCTGAAGGTCGACACCACCCGCCAGTACAAGCACGCGGGCTTCGTCAAGGCGCTGACGGCCGAGGGGCGGACGGTGGCCACCGCCACGGAGACCGACCCGGTCCGCGGCGTCACCGAGCTGACGATCTACTCGCCGGATCATCCGCGCCTGCTCGCCATCGTCACCGGGGCCTGCGCGGCCTCGGGGGGCAACATCGTCGACGCGCAGATCTTCACCACCACGGACGGCTTCGCCCTCGATTCGATCTTCATCTCGCGCGCCTTCGAGCGGGACGAGGACGAACTGCGCCGGGCCGGCCGCATCACCGCCGCGATCGAGAAGGCGTTGCGCGGCGAGATCCGCATCGCCGACCTCGTGGCCGACAAGCACCCGCCGAGCGAGCGGGCGCGGACCTTCCTGGTGCCGCCGGACATGGCGATCGACAATGCCCTGTCGAGCCGCGAGACCGTGATCGAGATCACCGGCCTCGATCGCCCGGGCCTGCTCTACGAGCTGACCACGGCGCTCAGCCGGCTCAGCCTCAACATCACCTCGGCCCACGTGGCGACCTTCGGCGAGCGGGCGGTGGACGTGTTCTACGTCACCGACCTCACCGGCACCCGGGTGACCCAGCCCGACCGCCAGGTGGCGATTCGGACGGCCGTGATGGAAGTCTTCGCCAGCGACGTGGCCGCCCTCCGGGCCGAGGGACTCGATGCGCTGATCGACTCGCCGCCTCCGCGCGAGGCTTGAGTGGGGCCGGACGGCGCCGCGCGCTTGATTTCAGCGCGTCACCGCCTGATATCAGCGCCAACCCCGACACCGATAGTCTCTGACGAAACCACATGATGGCGAACGACATGCACGATGAGCGGCGCGACCCGGCCCAGGCGGTCGAGGAGACCCCAGGGGCCGCGCAGGCCGAGTCCGCCGGATCCGGCGAGGCGATGCAGGCCGATGCGCTGGCCTCCCTCGTGGCCGAGCGCGACGAGCTGAAGGACCGGGTGCTGCGCACCCTGGCCGAGATGGAGAACCTGCGTCGGCGCACCGAGCGCGAGGTTGCCGATGCCCGCGCCTACGCGGTGACCAACTTCGCCCGCGATCTCCTGAATTCCGCCGACAACATCCGGCGGGCCCTCGAGAGCATTCCCGAAGCGGACCGAGCGAGCGCCGACGGCGCCTTCAAGGCCCTGATCGACGGGATCGAGCTCACCGAGCGCGATCTCGCCAAGACCCTGGAGCGGCACGGCGTCAAGCTGATCGAGCCGAAGGGCCAGCGCTTCGACCCCAACCGCCACCAGGCCATGTTCGAGGTGCCCGACCCGGAGGTTCCCGCCGGCACGGTCGTGCAGGTCATGCAGGCCGGCTACATCATCGGCGACCGCGTCCTGCGCCCGGCGCTCGTGGGTGTGGCCAAGGGCGGCCCGAAGCCGGCCGCCGCCAATCCGGGCGACGCCGCCTGAGCGTGGCGCCTGCGACCCTCCCCCCTCTGCGGGGGAGGGTGCCTGCGCAGCAGGCGGGAGAGGGGAAACCCTCGCCGGCACCGTCGCTCCCCTCATCCGACCCGCTTCGCGGGCCACCTTCTCCCGCGGAGGGGAGAAGGACCCTGCGACCGGGTCGAACGGTCGCCCCTACCGCAGCTGCACGCTGTCCACGACCTCGCGGAACTTCGCCAGCACACCCTCGCGCTTCTCGGCCTTCACGACGCCGACGGCGCGCAGGTAGCCGTCCGGCGCGAAGCGGATCGTCTGCGAGATGACCACCGGCGTGCCGGACGCCGTGTCCACCGCACGCGCCACGATCTCGTGCCAGTCGACGCCGTTCTGGCGGTAGCTCTGGGCCCGCTCGATCACGAAGTCCTTCATCGTCTGGTTCGAGTAGAGCGCGGCGCGCGCGAAGGCGTCGCGCTGCTCGGTGGCCGGCGGCGGCTGCACCGCCTGGGCCAGAACCAGGATCGGCTGCTCCAGGCCGAGCATCTCGTCCTTCGTGCCCTGCGTCAGCAGCACCGAATTGCCGGCGAGGACGCGCACCGGACGAAAGCCGGCGTCGTTGCCGATGCGGAAGGGCAGGGCGGCGACCTGCTGCTCCAGGGTCAGCGCCGGCCGGATGTGGATGCCGGTCAGCAGCCGCTTCATGGTCTCCTCGGTCTCGGCATCGGGCGTCGCCTGCGCGATGATGATGCCGGTCACGGTCGGATCGCCGACGAGGAGCATCCACTTCTTGATCGCCGGGGTCCCGGCCGCTTCCACCGCCGGCTGCTCACCCGTGAACAGCACCGCGTCGACGTCGCCCGCCACCTTGATGGCCTGCCGGCTGCTGACGATGAAGCCCTGGGCCTTCAGGTTGGCGTCGGTGAAGTTGGTTTCGAGGTCGGCGAAGGCGTTGGCCGGCAACTCCACCACCGAGACCGTCGCGCCGCCCTCCAGCCGCTCCAGGCCCGAGAAGCGCTTGGAGGAGACCATGTCGGAGGGCGGATCGAAGCCGAAGCGCGAACTCGGCGGGAAGACCGGATCCGCCGCCAGCGCCGGCGCGGCCAGCCCCAGGGCGAGGACCAGGAGGGAAACCGGACGAACGAGGTTACGCAGACGCATCGAATCGATTCTCCGCAAGGCCCCGGTCTCGCACCGGGCAGGTCCGCCGGGTTGCCCCTTGCGGGGCAGCCGGCGCTGAGGCTGACCCGATGGGTCGACTCAACACCCCGCCGCTGTCAAGCGCCCGAGGGCTGCGTCACGCGTCGCAGGGTCAGGTTGCAGCGTCCGCCCGGCATGAGGAAATCCGGCAGCGGTCCGGGGGCGGTGCCCTGGAGCAGGTCCGGGGCCTCCGCGACGAGGCGGTCGATTCCGTGATGGATCAGCCGTGCGGGCCCGCCGATCACGAGCGCGTCACCGGCCCGGAGGCGCACCGAGCGGGTCGGGTCCGACCGCCGGAGGCCGCCGTAGCGGAACAGGGCGGTGGCACCCAGCGAGAGCGAGAGGACGGGCGCGTCGAGGGCGTCCTCGTCCCGGTCCTGGTGCAGGCCCATGCGGGCGTCGGCCTCGTACAGGTTGACGAGGCAGGCCTCGGGCGGAGCGCCATACCCCGACAGGGCGTCCCAGGCGGCCCGCGCCGTGGGCGGGATGTCCGGCCAGGGGGTCTCCGTCACGGGATGGCGCGCCTGGTAACGGTAGCCCGCCCGGTCGGAGACCCAGCCGAGGGGGCCGCAATTCGACATCCGCACCGAGAAGGGCCGGTCGGTGCGGGGCATCCGCGGCGTGTAGGGCGGGGCGACCCGCAGCGCCGTCGCGAGTTCGGCGGCGAGGCGCGCCTGCGCCGCCGCGTCGAGGTAGCCCGGCCAATGGAGCAGGCCGGGAACGAGGACGATCCCGGCCGGATCACGGGACGCCATCGGTGCCGCGGTCAGACCTTGTGGTCGATGTCGTGCTCCAGCACCGTCTTGCTCTCCACCGTGGTGTCGGCCTTGAGCTGGTAGACGAGCGGGATGCCGGTGGCGATCTCGAGGCTGGCGATGGTCTTCGTGGTCATGCCGTCGAGCACCATCACCAGGGCGCGCAGGGAGTTGCCGTGGGCCGCCACCAGCACGCGCTCGCCCGCCATGACGCGGGGCAGGATGAACTGGATGTAGTAGGGCAGGACGCGCGCGGCGGTGTCCTTCAGGCTCTCGCCGCCGGGCGGCGGCACGTCGTAGGACCGGCGCCACTGGTGCACCTGGGCGTCGCCCCAGCGCTCGCGGGCGTCGTCCTTGTTGAGGCCGGAGAGGTCCCCGTAATCGCGCTCGTTCAGCGCCTCGTTGCGGATCGTCTCGACCCCCTCGAGGTCCATCTCCTCCAGGATCAGCGCGCAGGTGCGCTGGGCGCGCTTCAGGTTGGAGGTGAAGGCCACGTCGAAGCCGTAGCCCTGCTCCTTGAGCCAGCGCCCGGCATTGCGGGCTTCCTCGACGCCGAGATCCGTCAGCTCGGGATCACGCCAGCCCGTGAACAGCTTCTTGAGGTTCCATTCGCTCTGGCCATGGCGAGCGAGGACGAGAAGGCGATCCATCGGGCGATGATCCTCTTGGTCTTTGAGAGGGCACGGCCTCGGCGGAGGCACGGGCGAAGGGCGATGTTGCAGCGCAGCGAGCGCGCATCGGGCGGCTCATGCGCGCGTGAGTCTGAACGTCAGATGACGAAACGTCTCCGCCGGGTGTGGGCTCCGTCGGAAAGCCCGGAGACGTCTGACACCGGGAGACCGTCCTGAAGTCCGCGTGTCTCTGAAGCCCGAATGTCTCCTAAAGCCCGAGGACGTCGTCCATCCCGTAGAGGCCGGGCGGCTTGGCGAAGGCCCAGAGCGCGGCCCGCACGGCGCCGCGGGCGAAGATCGCCCGGTCCTCGGCGTGGTGGCCGACGGTGATCCGCTCGCCCGGGCCGGCGAAGACCACGCTGTGGTCGCCCACCACCGTGCCGCCGCGCAGGGTGGCGAAGCCGATGTCGCCGGGCCGGCGCGGGCCGGTGTGTCCGTCGCGGGTGGAGACCCGGGTGTCGGCGAGCGCGACCCTACGCCCCTCCGCCGCGGCCTCCCCGAGGAGGAGGGCGGTGCCGGAGGGGGCGTCGACCTTCATGCGGTGGTGCATCTCGACGATCTCGATGTCGAAATCCTCCCCGAGGGCCGCCGCCATCCGGCGCACGAGGCCGGCGACGAGGTTGACCCCGAGGGACATGTTGCCCGAGCGCACGATGCGGGCATGGTGGGCGGCCGCCGCGAGCTTGGCGAGATCGGCCTCCTGCAGGCCCGTGGTTCCGACCACGTGGACGATGCGGGCCTGCGCGGCGAGCTCGGCGAAGAAGGTGGTGGCGACGGGCGCCGTGAAGTCGAGGACGCCCTCGGCCGCCGCGAAGATCGGCAGCGGATCGTCCGTCACCGCGACGCCGAGGGGCGCCAAGCCCGCGAGCGTGCCGGCATCCTGCCCCAGCGCGGGGGAGCCCGTGCGCTCGATGGCGCCCGACAGGGTGCAGCCCTCGGTCTCCGCCACCGCGCGGATCAGCATCCGCCCCATGCGCCCGTCGGCGCCCACCACCACGAGCCGCATCGTCCTCAGCCTCCAGAGCGTGTCGCCAACGGGCGCGTCCGCGTTGCGGTACAGCCTCCGGCCGGACCCGACAAGGATCAGCGCCCCGCCTGCGCCAGCAGGGGGCCGAGCACGTCCGTGACGCCGTTCACGGTGATCTGGGTGCCGACGCAGAGGAGCAGGAAGGCGAAGAGGCGCCCGAGCACCCGCGCGCCGACGGGGCCGATCCAGGTCACCACCCGGTCGGCCGAGCCGTAGGTGAAGCGCACCAGCACGGCGATGGCGAGCGCTGCCATGGACATGCCCACGTAGAAGCCGATCCGGTCGGGGCCCGGTGCCGGGCGGTTGGAGCCCAGCGCGATCGCCACCGCGATGGTGCCGGGTCCGGTGGTGAAGGGCAGGGTCAGGGGAAAGAACGCGATCTCGGCCAAGTTCCCGGCCGAGTTCCCGGCCGAGTTCCCGGCCGAGTTCCCGGCCGGTTCCCGGGTCGCCTCCGCCTGCTTGCGTGCCTCCCGCGCCTCGGGCGCCGTCAGCAGGGTCCAGGCCGAGGCCGCCACCACGAGGCCCCCGGCGATGCGCAGAGCGGCCAGGGAGACGCCGAAGAAGTTCAGGATCGGCGCACCGGCCCAGAGCGTCGAGAGCATGATCAGGGCGGCGTAGAAGCCGATGCGCCTGGCGAGCTCCAGGCGCTCGGCATGGGAGTTCAGGGCGGTCACCTGCGCGAAGATCAGCGACGAGCCGACCGGGTTCACGATGGAGAACAGCGAGGAGAAGGCGAGCACGAAGCTCTGCAGCGCCGCCTCGGGCGCAATCAGACTCAGCATCCGCTCAGCCCGGTGAGGGGGCGGGCACCAGCACGCGGGCCGGTGCGAGGCGGGCCACCTTGCGCACCCGGCGCACGGCGACGGGGCGGTAGAGCTGCTTGGTGGCGTCGACCACGTGCAGCCCGGCGAAGGGCAGCGACAGGCTGGTGCCCATCCGTTCCCAGGCCCCGGCCGTGCGCAGCAGCAGCCGGTTCTCCACCGGGGGCATGTAGAGGGTCTCGGCCCAGCCCTCGGGAGAGAACTGGGTGGTGCGCATCAGCCGGGCGAGTTGCGAGCGGCTGTAGGGCTGGCCATGCCCGAAGGGGGTCGCGTCGCGCCGGGCCCAGACGCCCCGGCGGTTCGGCACCACCAGGATCATGCGCCCGCCCGGCGTCAGCACCCGCCAGACGTCCTGCAGGAGTTCGGTCGGGCTCTCGACGGATTCCAGCGCATGGACGAGGATCACCCGGTCCACGGCCGCCTCCGGCAGGGGCATCATGGTCGGGTCGGCCAGCGCCGAGCAGGAGCGGCCGCTGCCGGGCCAGTTCACCACCCCCTGCGTCGCCGGCATGAAGGCCAGCGTCCGTTCGGCGATGACGTGGACGGGGCCGAGATAGGGCGTGGCGTAGCCGAGCCCGAGGACCCGCAGGCCGGAGACCGAGCCGAGGAAACCGTGGATCGCGCGCGCCACGATGCGGTGCGTCACCCCCCCGAGGGGGCTCGCATAGAAGGCACGCAGATCGGTGACGTCGAGGCGCATGGCTCGGGTTTCGGTACGATCGCGCGGCTCGGGTCGGGGTCGGCTCGGAGACGCGCGACGAGAAAGGCTCACCCGCATCAATGGGGGCCGACGCCCGGCCCGACAAGCCCGGATCGGCGGAAGGCCCGGGAAGGCCGGGGGAAACGGCCCCTGGACCTGTCTCCGCCCGCACCCATCTTCCTGTGCCGCACCGCTGATGGTCCGCCGCGCGCCGCGCCGGCGCGGCCATTCCCCGTCCGGAAGGAAGCCCCATGACCGCCCAGAAGCCCGAGATCCGCACCTTCCTGTGCCGCAGCGACAATATCGGGGTCCTGATCCGCGATCCCGCCACCGGCGCCTGCGCCGCCATCGACGTGCCCGAGGCCGGCCCCGTGCTGGCGGCCCTCGACGAGACCGGCTGGACCCTCACCGACATCCTCGTCACGCATCGGCACGCCGACCACGTGGAGGGCATCCCGGAGGTGAAGCGCCGCACCGGCGCGCGGGTGACGGCGCCCCTGAAGGCCGGTGACGCCGTGCCGGAGGTCGACGCCACGGTCGCGGAGGGCGACGCGGTCCGGGTCGGCGACCTCACGGCGCGGGTCTGGGAGACGCCGGGGCACTGCGCCGACCATGTCACCTACTGGTTCGAGGAAGCGGGCGCGGTCTTTGCCGGCGACACCCTGTTCACCCTCGGCTGCGGCCGGGTGATGGAGGCGGAGCCCGCCACCCTGTGGCGCTCCCTGGAGCGCTTCCTGCCGCTGCCCGACGAGACGCAGGTCTACAGCGGCCACGACTACGTGCTCTCCAATGCCCGCTTCGCGCTGGCGGCCGAGCCCGGCAACGCCGCCCTCGCCGTCCGGGCCGCCGAGGCCGAGCGTGCCAAGGCGGAGGGCCGCTTCCTGATTCCCGCCACCCTGGGGGCCGAGCGCGCGACCAATCCGTTCCTGCGCGCCGGCGAGCCGAGTCTCGCTCAAAGCGTGGATCTGGCCCCCGGCACCCACCCGTCGGTTGTCTTTGCCGCACTGAGGGCCTGGAAGAACCGGTTCTGAGTCGTTAAAGGGGCGTTACAGCGGGGCTGGTGCTGTCATTGATCTTGGCCTCGTTGGACGATCCGGGGGGAAAATCCGCTTCTCGCGAAGCGGCTCCGCCCAGGAGGGTCCGTCCTGTCCATCCACGAGCCCCGGTGTCCGATTTGATGCAGCCGCCCGGCCCGCCCTTCGCCTTCGGGCACGAGATCGACCTCGGCGAGAGCCGGGGAAGCGAACCTTCGGACGACCGGAAAGCCCCGGAGGGCGCCGTCCGCATCACGGTGCCGCGCGTCGCGCGTCCGGCACCGCGGGCTGCGGCTCCCCTGGCCGTCGATGCGCGGCTGCTCGCCGTCGCCACGGAGCACCTGCGGCGCCTCGGTCCCAAGCGGGTCACCGTGGTGGCCGTCGCCGCCGAAGCGGGCATGACGCATGCCAACGTCTACCGCTACTTCCCGTCGAAGGACGCGCTCCTCGATGCCGTGGCGGGGCGCTGGCTGCGCGACGTCGAGGCGGAACTCGCCCGCATCGCCGATGCGCCGGACCCGGCCGACGACAAGATCGAACGCCTGCTCACCGCCCTGGCCAGCGTCCAGCGCGAGACCCTGGTTCACGAGCCGAATCTCTTCGCCGTCCATCTCGATGCCACCGTGGGCGCCCGGCCCATCGCCCGGCGTCACCGAGTCCGGCTGCGCAGCCTGGTCGAGCGGGTTGTCGAGGAAGGGATCGGGGCCGGCGCCTTCATCGCCCGCGACCGCGAGCGGGCCATCGCCCACATCTTCGACGCCAGCTACCGCTTCACCCATCCGCTGGCGATTCAGCACGATGCCGACCTGCCGCGCGACCTCGTGGAAGCCCGCCTCGGCGCCGTGATTCTCGCGATCCAGAAGGTGCTGCGGACCGGCACGCTCTAGGCCTCTGTGACAGAATTTTTCGTCTGTCACTTGAGGCGCACTGCCGGGCAGGATCGCTCTCCGTTCGTCTAATTCCTTATCGCGCTTAAGCTTTTTCTCGCCCTCGCTGATGCGAAGGCGCCCCCGCCTTGGCCCGAACCCTGCTTTGACGTTCGTGCCTCGGTTGAAGCCCTGGGCCTTTTCGGCCACACACCGCCGCAGCAACGCGCCGGTGGTTTTCAAGCCTCCCAGCGCCGCGACCGCCACGCAAGGACCGGAGGTTCGTTTCCCCCATGGCACGCAGCAAGATCGCGCTCATCGGCGCTGGACAGATCGGTGGAACCCTCGCGCACCTCGCCGGCCTGAAGGAGCTCGGCGACGTCGTGCTGTTCGACATCGCCGACGGCGTCCCGCAGGGCAAAGGTCTCGACATCGCGGAATCCGCGCCCGTCGACGGCTTCGATGCGACCTACACGGGGGCCAGCGACTATGCGGCGATCGCCGGCGCCGACGTGGTGATCGTCACCGCCGGCGTGCCGCGCAAGCCCGGCATGAGCCGCGATGACCTGATCGGGATCAACCTGAAGGTCATGGAGGCCGTCGGCACCGGCATCAAGCAGCACGCGCCGGACGCCTTCGTCATCTGCATCACCAATCCCCTCGACGCGATGGTCTGGGCCCTGCAGAAATTCTCCGGCCTTCCCACCCACAAGGTGGTCGGCATGGCCGGCGTGCTCGATTCCGCCCGCTTCCGCCACTTCCTGGCCGACGAGTTCAAGGTCTCGGTGGAGGACGTCACCGCCTTCGTGCTCGGCGGCCACGGCGACGACATGGTCCCGCTGGTGCGCTACTCCACGGTGGCCGGCGTGCCGCTTCCCGACCTGGTCAAGCTCGGCTGGACCACCCAGGAGAAGCTCGACGCCATGGTCGAGCGCACCCGCAAGGGCGGCGGCGAGATCGTCAACCTGCTCAAGACCGGCTCGGCCTTCTACGCCCCCGCCGCCTCCGCCATCGCCATGGCCGAGAGCTACCTGCGCGACAAGCGCCGCGTGCTCCCCTGCGCCGCCTACCTCAACGGCGAGTACGGCGTCTCCGACATGTATGTCGGCGTCCCGATCGTGATCGGCGCCAACGGCGTCGAGCGCGTCCTCGAGGTCGACTTCAACGGCGACGAGAAGGCGATGTTCGACAAGTCGGTCGGCGCCGTGAAGACCCTGATCGAGGCCTGCAAGGGCGTGAACCCCGCGCTGGCCTAGTTCGACCGTCATTCCGGGCCGCCGACGCGGCGGGCTGGATCGCAACCTGTGTTTCTGGATCCCGGGTTCCGCTCTGCGGCCCCGGGATGACGTTGAGGGTCTCATCCATGAACATTCACGAGTACCAGGCCAAGGCGGTGCTGAAGGAATTCGGTTTGCCCGTCTCGCGCGGCGTGCCGATCTTCAAGCCCGAGGAGGCCGAGGCGGCCGCCAAGGAACTCGGCGGCCCGGTCTGGGTGGTGAAGTCGCAGATCCACGCGGGCGGTCGCGGCAAGGGCACCTTCAAGGGGGCGCCCGCCGGCGCCAAGGGCGGCGTGCGCGTCACCAAGTCCCTCGACGAGGTGAAGCAGTTCGCCGGCGAAATGCTGGGTCAGACCCTGGTCACGATCCAGACCGGCGAGGCCGGCAAGCAGGTCAACCGGCTCTACATCGAGGAGGGCGCCCAGATCGAGGCGGAGTTCTACCTCTCGATGCTGGTCGACCGCGAGACCGGCCGGGTCGCCTACGTCGTCTCGACGGAAGGCGGCATGGACATCGAGACGGTGGCGCACGACACGCCGGAAAAGATCGTCACCTTCTCCGTCGATCCCGCCACGGGCGTGATGCCCCATCACGGCCGCCTCGTCGCCAAGACGCTCGGCCTCACGGGCGCCCAGGCCAAGGAAGCCGGCGACCTCACCACCCGGCTCTACCAGGCGTTCACCGCCAAGGACATGAGCATGCTGGAGATCAACCCGCTGGTGCTCACCGGCGACGGCCATCTCAAGTGCCTCGACGCCAAGATCTCCTTCGACTCGAACGCCCTCTACCGCCACCCCGACATCGTCGCGCTCCGCGACGAGACCGAGGAGGACGCCAAGGAGATCGAGGCCTCGAAGTACGACCTCGCCTACATCGCCCTCGACGGCACCATCGGCTGCATGGTCAACGGCGCCGGCCTCGCCATGGCGACCCTCGACATCATCAAGCTCTACGGCGAGGAGCCGGCGAACTTCCTCGATGTCGGCGGCGGCGCCTCGGAGGAGAAGGTCACGGCGGCGTTCAAGATCATCACCGCCGATCCGCAGGTGAAGGGCATCCTCGTCAACATCTTCGGCGGCATCATGAAGTGCGACGTGATCGCCAACGGCGTGATCGCGGCGGTGAAGGCGGTCGGCCTGCAGGTGCCCCTGGTGGTGCGCCTGGAGGGGACCAACGTCGAGAAGGGCAAGGAGATCATCCGGAATTCCGGCCTGAACGTGATCCCCGCCGACGACCTCGACGACGCCGCGCAGAAGATCGTCGCCGCCGTGAAGAGTGGTCATTGAGACCATGAGGGCGCTGTTGCTCATCGCTGGCTTGCTGGCTGTCTCATCGCCCGCTCGGGCAATGAGCACGGATGAGATCGCAGCGCTCTTCTTCGACGCCTGCATGGGGGGCGGACCGCATGACCAGACCGTCGAGACCCTTGGGCGATTGCGCGGTTGGTCGAAGGTACAGAGTCCCAAAGAGCAGAGCCCGCTTCCGTCTCAAGCGATTACCGGCAGCACTTGGACCGTTTCATCGCAGGGGACGGAGGTGACGCCACCAGTGGTGCAAGTCAGCGAAATGGCAGTCGTCAATAGACCTGAGACCCCCGGCGGACCTGCTTGGATGTGCATGGTCACCGACAAAGGTGATCGGTTGGATGAAATTGCCGCCCGCGTCCAGAAGCAGTTGCAGATGTCCGCCCCAACCCGTGGCATGCGGGATGCCGGTGGTTTCACGACACAATGGGTATTGACCGAAAACCCACTGGACGCTGTCTCGCTCACCCAGTCATCAAGGCGTTCTGGCCCCGTTACAATGATTGTCCGGGCTCAGACCCCGGCGCAGGAGAAGCGCTAGATCCATGTCCATCCTGATCGACGCGAACACCAAGGTCCTCTGCCAGGGTTTCACCGGCAAGAACGGAACCTTCCACTCCGAGCAGGCCATCGCCTACGGCACCAGGATGGTCGGTGGCACCAGCCCGGGGAAGGGCGGCTCCAAGCACCTCAACCTGCCGGTCTTCGACACGGTGGCGGAAGCCCGCGAAGCCACGGGCGCCGACGCATCCGTCGTCTACGTGCCGCCGCCGGGGGCGGCGGACGCGATCTGCGAGGCGATCCAGGCGGAGATCCCGCTCATCGTCTGCATCACGGAGGGCATTCCGGTGCTCGACATGGTGCGGGTCAAGCGCGCGCTCGAAGGCTCGAAGTCCCGCCTCGTCGGCCCGAACTGCCCCGGCATCGTCACCGCAGGCCAGTGCAAGATCGGCATCATGCCGGCCAACATCTTCAAGCCGGGCTCGGTGGGCATCGTCTCCCGCTCCGGCACGCTGACCTACGAGGCCGTGTTCCAGACCACGAATGCCGGCCTCGGCCAGACCACCGCGGTGGGCATCGGCGGCGACCCGGTGAAGGGCACGGAGTTCATCTCCATGCTCGAGCTGTTCCTCGCCGACGACAAGACCGAGTCGATCGTCATGATCGGCGAGATCGGCGGCTCGGCCGAGGAAGAGGCGGCGCAGTTCCTGGCCGACGAGGCCAAGCGCGGCCGCAAGAAGCCCATGGTCGGCTTCATCGCCGGCCGCACGGCGCCTCCGGGCCGTCGCATGGGTCACGCGGGCGCCATCATCTCGGGCGGCAAGGGCGGCGCCGAGGACAAGATCGCCGCGATGGAAGCGGCCGGAATCCGGGTCTCGCCTTCGCCGGCGCGCCTCGGCAGCACCCTCGTCGAGGTTCTGCGCGGCTGACACGCGCGGGACGCGGGCCTCGCGTTGGTCGACGTTCAGGTCCGCGACCCCATCTGACGAACGAGCGACGCGAGCCCGAAGGGGCCCGCGTCTTTCCCGGTACATCCGATCCCGGCCGCGATCCGCGCGGATGGGGTCGGGCAGGGGGCCTTCCCGGCGGAGGACCCCGCACAGCGGCAGGATGACCCGAACGATGGCACGCCAGGACGCGCTCGAAACCTCGTTCCTCTACGGCGGCAACGCCGCCTACATCGAGGAGCTGCAGGCGGCCTACGCCCGTGATCCGAATGCGGTCGATCCGGAGTGGCAGACGTTCTTCCGGTCCCTGAACGAGGACAAGGGGCTTGCGGAGAAGAACGCGGCCGGCGCGTCGTGGGAGCGGCCGAACTGGCCGATCCACGCCAACGGCGAGATCGTCTCGGCGCTGGACGGCAACTGGGCCACCGTCGAGAAGGCGATGGGCGACAAGATCCGCGCCAAGTCCGACACCGCGTCGGCCCCGACCAAGGGCGCCGTCATCGCCTCCGCCCCCGGGATCTCGGTGGAGCAGGCGACGAAGGATTCGGTCCGCGCGATCATGCTGATCCGCGCCTACCGCATGCGCGGCCACCTGCACGCCAAGCTCGATCCTCTCGGCCTCGCCCCCCGCGGCGACCACGAGGAGCTGCATCCGCAGCATTACGGCTTCGAGGAGAAGGACTGGGACCGTCCGATCTTCCTCGACAACGTGCTCGGCCTCGAATTCTCGACCATTCGCGAGATCGTCGAGATCCTGGAGCGCACCTACTGCCAGACCCTCGGCGTCGAGTTCATGCACATCTCCAACCCGGAGGAGAAGGCCTGGATCCAGGAGCGCATCGAGGGCAAGGGCAAGGAGATCACCTTCACCCCCGAGGGCCGTCGCGCGATCCTGAACAAGCTGATCGAAGCGGAGGGCTTCGAGAAGTTCCTCGATCTCAAGTATACCGGCACCAAGCGCTTCGGTCTCGACGGCTCGGAGGCGATGATCCCGGCCCTCGAGCAGATCATCAAGCGGGGCGGCGCCCTCGGCGCCGAGGAGATCGTCGTGGGCATGGCCCATCGCGGCCGCCTCAACGTGCTCACCAACGTGATGGCCAAGCCCTTCCGGGCGGTGTTCAACGAGTTCAAGGGCGGCTCGGCCAACCCGGCCGAGGTCGAGGGCTCCGGCGACGTAAAGTACCATCTCGGTGCCTCGTCGGACCGCGCCTTCGACGGCAACAACGTCCACCTTTCGCTCACCGCCAACCCGTCGCACCTCGAGATCGTCGATCCCGTCGTGCTCGGCAAGGTGCGCGCCAAGCAGGACCAGCGGGCCAAGCCCACGGTGGAGCGCACCCGCGTGGTGCCGCTGCTCATCCACGGCGACGCGGCCTTCGCGGGTCAGGGCGTGGTGGCCGAGTGCCTCGGCCTGTCCGGCCTGAAGGGCCACCGCACCGGCGGCTCGATCCACTTCATCATCAACAACCAGATCGGCTTCACCACCGATCCACGCTTCTCGCGCTCCTCGCCCTATCCGTCCGACGTGGCGAAGATGGTCGAGGCGCCCATCTTCCACTGCAACGGCGACGACCCGGAGGCCGTCACCTTCGCGGCCAAGATCGCGATCGAGTATCGCCAGAAGTTCGGCAAGCCGGTCGTCATCGACATGCTCTGCTACCGCCGCTTCGGCCACAACGAGGGCGACGAGCCGGCCTTCACCCAGCCGAAGATGTACCAGCGCATCCGCAAGCACCCGACCGCGCTGGAGACCTACGGCAAGAAGCTCGTCGCCGAGGGCGTGGTGAGCCAGGAGCAGCTCGACGCGCGCAAGGCCGAGTTCCGCGCCGTGCTCGACGCCGAGCTGGAGGTCGCGACGAACTACAAGGCCAACAAGGCCGACTGGCTCGACGGTCGCTGGGCCGGCTTCAAGGCCGTGCGCGAGGACGTGGACGATCCGCGCCGCGGCAAGACCGGCGTGCCGGTGGAGACCCTGCGCGAGATCGCCCAGCGCATCACCACGCCGCCGCCCGGCTTCCACCTGCACCGCACGATCCAGCGCTTCTTCGACAACCGCGCCAAGGCGGTGGAATCGGGCCAGGGCATCGATTGGGCGACCGCCGAGGCCCTGGCCTTCGGCTCGCTCCTCATCGAGGGCCACCGCGTCCGCCTCTCGGGCCAGGACGTGGAGCGCGGCACCTTCTCGCAGCGCCACGCGGTGGTGATCGACCAGGAGAACGAGCAGCGCTACACCTCGCTGAACTCGATCCGTGAGGGCCAGGCCAGCCTGGAGGTCATCAACTCGATGCTGTCCGAGGAGGCGGTGCTCGGCTTCGAGTACGGCTACTCCGCGGCCGAGCCCAACGCCCTGGTGCTGTGGGAGGCACAGTTCGGCGACTTCGCCAACGGCGCCCAGGTGGTCATCGACCAGTTCATCTCGTCGGGCGAGCGCAAGTGGCTGCGCATGTCGGGCCTGACCCTGCTGCTGCCGCACGGCTACGAGGGCCAGGGCCCGGAGCACTCCTCCGCCCGCCTGGAGCGCTTCCTGCAGATGTGCGCCGAGGACAACATGCAGGTCGCCAACTGCACCACGCCCTCGAACTACTTCCACATCCTGCGCCGCCAGCTGCACCGCGAGTTCCGCAAGCCGCTGATCCTGATGACGCCGAAGTCGCTCCTGCGGCACAAGAAGGCGGTCTCGCCGATCGAGGCGATGGCGGACGGCTCGAGCTTCCACCGCGTGCTCTGGGACGATGCCGAGCGCGATGAGGACGGCATCAGGCTCGTGAAGGACGACAAGGTCCGGCGCGTCGTGCTGTGCTCGGGCAAGGTCTATTACGACCTCTACGACGAGCGCGAGAAGCGCGGCGTCAACGACGTGTACCTGATGCGCGTCGAGCAGCTCTACCCGTTCCCCCTGAAGGCGCTCGCGGGCGAAATGGGGCGCTTCCGGAACGCCGAGGTGGTGTGGTGCCAGGAGGAGCCGAAGAACATGGGCTCCTGGGCCTTCGTCGAACCCTACCTCGAATGGGTGCTGGGCCAGGCCCAGTCGCCGGTGAAGCGCGCGCGCTACGTCGGTCGCCCGGCCTCCGCCTCCACGGCGGTGGGCATGCTCTCGAAGCACCAGGCCCAGCTCCAGGCCTTCCTCAACGAGGCGCTGGCGGTCTGACCGCCGGCCCCTCCTCCACGCTACTCGCCCCCACGTTTCGCGATCCGAGGGCGCCGCCGAGCGGCGTCCCAAACCCTCCGGACGGACACTGAACCATGGCAACCGATATCGTCGTCCCGACCCTGGGCGAATCCGTGAGCGAGGCCACCATCGGCCGCTGGTTCAAGAAGCCGGGCGACGCCGTGGCGGCCGACGAGCCCCTGGTGGAACTCGAGACCGACAAGGTCACCCTCGAGGTGAACGCGCCGGCCGCGGGCCAGCTCGGCGAGATCCTGGCCAAGGACGGCGAGACGGTGGAGCCCGGCGCGCTCCTCGGTTCGATCGTCGAGGCCGGGGCCGGCGGCGGCAAGGCCGCGGCGCCGAAGAAGGCCGAAGCCAAATCCGAGAGCAAGGCCGAGACCAAGACCGAGAGCAAGCCGGCGGAAGCGCCCGCTCAGGAGTCGTCGGCCGGCTACGGCAACCACGGTGACGCCGTGCCCCAGGCCACCCGCGAGTCCGGCGACCACGGCCCCGCGGTCGCCAAGATGGCCCGCGAGTCCGGCATCGACCCTGCGACCCTGAACGGCAGCGGCAAGGACGGCCGCGTGACCAAGGGCGACATGCTCGAGGCCACGTCGAAGGCTCCCTCCGCTCCGGCCCCGGCCCCCGCGCGGGAGGCCAAGCCCGCCGCCCCGCGGGCGCCTTCGAAGCCCGACGACGCGGCGCGCGAGGAGCGCGTGCGCATGACCAAGCTGCGCCAGACCATCGCCCGCCGTCTCAAGGACGCGCAGGACACCGCCGCGATGCTGACGACGTTCAACGACGTCGACATGTCGGCCGTGATGGCGATGCGGAGCCAGTACAAGGACATCTTCGAGAAGAAGCACGGTACGAAGCTCGGCTTCATGGGCTTCTTCACCAAGGCGGTGATCGGCGCCCTCAAGGACGTGCCGGCGGTGAATGCCGAGATCGACGGGCAGGACCTCGTCTACAAGAACTACTACCACATCGGCATCGCGGTCGGCACCGATAAGGGCCTCGTGGTGCCGGTGGTGCGCGACGCCGACGACCTGTCGATCGCCGGCATCGAGAAGAAGATCGCCGGCTTCGGCAAGAAGGCCCGCGAGGGCAAGCTCTCCATCGAGGAGATGCAGGGCGGCACCTTCACGATCACCAACGGCGGCATCTACGGCTCGCTGATGTCGACCCCGATCCTGAACGCGCCGCAATCCGGCATCCTCGGCATGCACCGCATTGAGGAGCGCCCCGTGGTGCGCGCCGGCAAGATCGAGGCGCGGCCGATGATGTACCTCGCCCTGTCCTACGATCACCGCATCGTCGACGGGAAGGAGGCCGTGACCTTCCTCGTGCGCGTCAAGGAGGCTCTGGAAGATCCGGCACGCCTCGTGCTCGACCTCTAAGGCCCGGCAGCTGCCGTCCGCCGGCCGCGTTCCCGCGCGGCCGGACGCTTCCGCGCGCTTCGTCCATCGATGGTGGGGCATGACCCGCCGCCCAATCCAGCGAGTCAGATTCCCATGTCCTACGATCTCGTCGTCATCGGCACCGGCCCCGGCGGTTACGTCTGCGCCATCCGCGCCGCCCAGCTCGGCCTCAAGACGGCCGTGGTGGAAAAGCGGGCCGCCCATGGCGGCACCTGCCTCAACGTCGGCTGCATCCCCTCGAAGGCCCTGCTCCACGCCTCGGAAGCGTTCGAGGAGGCGGGCAAGCACTTCGCCGACATGGGCGTCATGGTCGGCGCGCCCGAGCTCGACCTCGCGAAGATGATGACGTTCAAGCAGGACGGCGTCGACGGCAACACCAAGGGCGTCGAGTTCCTGCTCAAGAAGAACGGCATCGACGCCTATCGGGGCACCGCCCGGTTGGCCGGTGCGGGCCGCGTCGAGGTGCTGTCCGAGGATGGCGGCAACCAGCTCCTGGAGACGAAGAACGTCGTCATCGCCACGGGCTCGGACGTCACGAAGCTTCCCGGTGTCACCATCGACGAGACCATCGTCGTGTCCTCCACCGGCGCGCTCACCCTGGAGAAGGTCCCGGGCAAGCTCCTCATCATCGGGGCCGGCGTCATCGGCCTCGAGCTCGGCTCGGTCTGGCGCCGCCTCGGCTCCGAGGTCACCGTGGTCGAGTATCTCGACCGGATCCTGCCGGGCATGGACGGCGAGGTCGGCAAGCAGTTCCAGCGCATCCTCGGCAAGCAGGGCATGCAGTTCAAGCTCTCGTCCAAGGTGACGGGCGTCACGGTCAAGGACGGGGCCGCCACCGTCATGGTGGAGCCCGCCGCCGGCGGCGAGGCCGAGACGCTGCAGGCCGACGTGGTGCTCGTGGCCATCGGCCGGGTGCCCTACACCGAAGGCCTCGGCCTGGAGACGGTCGGAGTCGGCCTCGACAACAAGGGCCGCATCCAGACGGACAGCCACTACGCCACCAACGTCACGGGCATCTACGCCATCGGCGACGTCATCGCCGGCCCGATGCTGGCCCACAAGGCCGAGGACGAGGGGGTGGCCGTGGCCGAGCTGTTGGCCGGCCAGTCGGGCCACGTGAACTACGGCGTCATCCCGAACGTGGTCTATACCTACCCGGAGGTCGCGTCCGTCGGAAAGACGGAGGAGGAACTCAAGAAGGACGGCATCGCCTACAACAGCGGCAAGTTCCCCTTCACCGCCAACGGCCGCGCCAAGGTGAACCACACCACGGACGGCTTCGTGAAGATCCTGGCCGACGCGACCACCGACCGCGTCCTGGGCGTCCACATCGTCGGGGCCGATGCCGGCAACCTGATCGCGGAAGTCGCGGTGGCGATGGAGTTCGGCGCCTCCGCCGAGGACGTCGCCCGCACCTGCCACGCCCATCCGACCCTCACCGAGGCGGTCAAGGAAGCCGCCCTCGCGGTCGGAAAGCGCGCGATCCACATCTGAGACCTACGCTGTCCCTCGACGAAGACGGCCGCCGCTTCGTCGAGGGCGTCACGCCCTGGGTCGCTCCGCCCTCACGGGGCCGATCAGGGGGCTTGGCAGGCCATCACCTCGGCGGCCTGGGCCACGCTGAGGGCGCGCTCGCGAACCTGCCGCGGGAGGCCCGGCCGCTCGGAGACGGCGGCCGCGTCCCGCTGAAGGCGGACGTTGCAGGCGCAGGACCGATGCCCGGCCGCGTCGAAGCAGGCATCATGGCGCAGGCAGGCGGCATCGAGGTCGTCGGTGGGCGGCAGGCCCTCGCCCCGTTGGCCGGTCCCACAATAATTGCCGTGGAACAGGGCCTTGCCCGCCAGAACCTGCGCGAGATCGGCCTTGGGCAGGGGCGGCTCATCGGGTCGGTCGACCGGGGTCAGGTCGTTGGCCGGGCCACCGGCTCGGTCGGCCGAGCCGCGAAGCGCCCTGGGAATGCCGGAGTTCGGGCCGGGCTGGTTCAGGGGCTCGCCGGCCCGTCCGTTGGAATCGGCCAGGTCCGGCAAGGGCGGTGGCGGTCCTGGGCGCACCTCTTCCGCCTCGACGGCCGGTGCCTCCGGCGTGGTCTGGGCCGGTGCTTCCCGGGCCGTCAACAGCAGCAAGGCGGCGATCGCTGCGGCGAGGGTGCGAAACCTGTCGGTCAAGGCTCGATCGTCTCCTGTCCCCCCAGACTCCTCCAGCGACGGCCCGGGGCGGGGATGATCCGGTCTCGGATGGATCGTCCCCGTGGGCCACGGAGGGGTCCCCGTCGGTCGGCAGATACGGCGAAGGTGGTGATTCCGTTCCACCCGCGATGATCCGCCCGTCGGCTCCGCGGTGCAGGCGATCGGCTCCCAGAGGTGATTGACAGGCCGGGGCGCGTGCGACCTCTGACGGGGTCAGCAGGCACCGGGAGAAGAATCATGAAGGTCGTGGCGGATCTGTGCATCGTTCCGATGGGCGTCGGCCCCTCGGTCTCGCCCTACGTGAAGGAGATCAAGGCGATCATCGACGCCAGTCCCCTCCATGCCGAGATGCATGCCAACGGGACCAATATCGAGGGCGAACTCGGCGATATCTGCGCCCTCATCGAGGCCTGCGAGGCCAGATTGAGCGAGATCGGCGTGCAGCGGGTCTTCTTCACCATGGCGTTCTCGTCGCGACGCGACAAGGACCAGTCCATGGCGGACAAGCTGAAGGCTGTTCTCTGACCATGACCCGCCACGGCGGGGATCGTCACGGCTTCGCTGGATCCGGTTTCGGTCGATCGAGCTTCTCGCCCGCCTCGCATTCCCGCAGGAAGGTCTCCCGGTGGGCGCTGGCGACCCTGTTCTCGTCGGCCTGCGCCGCGCAGACCGCCTCGTCGCGCGCCTGCCCGGTGGCGGCCGGGGAGGGGGGCGGCGTCTGAGCCGAGGCCGGGGTCGCCAGCCCGAGGGCCAGGAGCAGGATGTGACGATGCCGGGTTGCCATGGGGGGTCCTTCCGTCCTGTGCGCCGTCCTGTTCGGTCCGCATGCCTGGGCAACGCGGCCGGGAGGCCCTTGATCCGCCGGCCGCCCGGACGGCGATGGTGTGTTGTCGTACGGAGAGGCAAGAAACGGAGAAAGAATTAACTGCCCCTCGGTGATGACTGGACTCTGGCGGCGGTCGTCCTCCTTGCTCCGACCGCCTCACCGCAGACCACCGATAGATGTCAGGGTCCTGACGATGCCTGAGCGACCCGTCTTGCTGCAGCGATTTCGATGGACGCATTCGGCCAGATGGCTGAGTGCCATCAACTTGCTTGCTGTAATCGGGCTCTGCGCCGTCTCGGCCTTCATGCTCTGGCAGATGCGCCTCGATGCGGCCCGGCGCTCGGAGGTGACATCGCGAAGCCTCGTGCAGGTCCTCGGGCGGGATATCGCCCGGAACATCGAGCTCTACGATCTTTCCCTGCGGGCCGTCGTCGACGGCCTGAAGCTTCCCGAGCTTGCCCAGGCCGATCCCGAACTCCGGCAGATGATCCTGTTCGATCGCGCCGCCACGGCCGAGAATTTCGGCCACACCCTCGTGTTCGATAGAACCGGGAAGCTCATCATCAGCTCGAAATCCCTCGCCCCCGAGCCTCTGAACTACGCCGACCGCGAATATTTCCAGTACCACGTCGCCCATCCGGGCAACGAGCTGCACATCAGCCAGCCCCTGGTTTCGCGTCTCACGGGCAAACGCGTCCTCATCATCAGCCGGCGCCTGTCGGACCCGGATGGCAGCTTCGCGGGGGTCGTCCTCGGTTCGATCTACCTCGACTACTTCCGTCAGCTGTTCGCCGCCGTCGGCGCCGATCATGCCGGCACCGTCACCCTCTACGGTCCGGGTGGCACGATCATCATGCGCGAGCCCTACGACGAGGCCACCATCGGGCGGAGCGTCTCGGCCACGGACAGCTACCGGAGGTTCTTCGATGCGCCGGAGGGTCGCTTCACCGGCCCTGCCATGGTCGGCGAGGGCAGCCGCGACTTCGTGTTCACCAAGGTCGGCGACCTGCCGCTTCACCTCAGCATCGCCGTGGCGCCGGCGGAGATCTATGCCGATTGGTGGCACCGCGCCCTGGTCCTCGGGGCGGTGGTGCTGAGCCTGTGCGCGACCACCATCGTCCTGACCTGGCTGTTCGGGCGCGAGCTGCACCAGCGCAGGGTGGCGGAGCAGGCGGCCCTCGACCTCAACGTCCAGCTGGAGAAGCTGGCCACCACCGATGCGCTGACGGGCCTCGCCAACCGGCGACGGTTCGACGATGCGCTGGAACGCGAATGGCGCCGCGCGGTCCGCAACCAGCTGCCCCTCTCGCTCCTCGTCCTCGATGCCGACTACTTCAAGGGCTACAACGACCGCTACGGGCACCAGCGGGGCGACGAGGCCCTCCGGCTGATCGCGCGCTCCATCGAGGCCAGCATCGTCAATGCCTCCGACACGGCCTGCCGCATCGGGGGTGAGGAATTCGCCGTGATCCTGCCCGAGACCGACGCGGCCGGGGCGGAGATCGTCGCCCACCGCATCCGCGAGGCCGTGGCGGGCTGGAAGATCCCGCATGCGAGCAGCCCCCTCGGGGTGCTCACGGTCAGCCTCGGCTTGGCGCAGATCCCCGAGGTCCGGGCAGCCGATCCCGCCGCCTTCGTCGAGGCGGCGGACCAGGCGCTCTACGCGGCCAAGGCGAACGGGCGCAACCAGGTGCAGGTGCGGCGCCGGGACAAGGCCGGCCTGCGCCTCGCCGCGGGCTGAACCCGGGCCCGGCGGTCGCGGAGACCTATCGCGGCTTGGTCGCCGGGGCGCCGAGTTCCCGGGCGATGCCGTCGAGCCCTTGGTCGTAGACGCCCTCGATGTCGGCCCGGGCCTCGGCCTCGCCCATGCCGGCCGGGTCGAAGGTGGCGCTCCACACCACCGTCGCGCCGGTGCCGTTCGGCCGGACCTGCAGGGTGGCGTTGTAGGCCCCTACGGGCAGGGGGCCCTCGATGAAGGCGTAGCTGTAGCTCATCCCCGCTTCGTCGCGCCGGGTCTCGGCCTCGACGAGGGTGCCGAGGCCTCCGGCGACGACGAGGCGGCGGACGGGCTCGTTGTCCTCGCGGTCGGCGTCGTCCCGGGTCCCGGAGGAGTCGCAGGCGACCACCTGCGGGTGCCACAGGGCGATGGAGCAGAAGCCGCCGATGAGCGCCCACACGGCGGCGGCCGGGGCCGGGATGTCGCGACTGCGGGAGACCTCGATCGCGCCGGCCGGGCCGGCGAGGAGCGTGAGGGCGATTCCCAGGATGGCCTGCCGCATGATCGTCCCCCCCTGCCCGCTCAGCGCAACCGGCCGGCGGGCGGGAAGGTTGCGCCTCGCCTCAGGGGAGGGCACCGATGTCGCGCAGGTAGGCGGCGCTCGCCGGGTGCAGCCAGCCCCGGGGCACGGCCTCGACCAGGTTGCGCGGGTCGCTGTCGCCGCCCTGTGGGTCGCTTCGCGCGAGGCTCGCCTGGCTCCGCGCCAGGGCCGCCACGAAGCGCGCCACCCGCGCGCCGTCGATGTCCGGCCGGGCGAGGACGAAGCTCCAGGAGCCCACCGTCTCGATGGGCGCATGCTGCCCGGCGAAGACGTCGGCCGGAACGGTGCGGCGGCGCAGGGATGTCCCGCGTGCCAGGATGCGGTCGATCGCGTCCGGGGCCGGCCCGAAGAAGCGGGCGCCGCCGGGGGCCTCCGCCAGCGTCCGGAAGCCCGGCCACCCGAGCCCCGCCCCCCAGAGCGCCGCGGCGCGCCCATCCTGCACCATGACCGCCCCGTCGCCGGCCCGGTCGAGGAGGATCGGCTCGATGTCGCGGTCGGGGTCGATGCCCGAACCTGTCAGGACGGTCCGGCCCATGACGGTGAGGCCGGAGGCGTGGGTGCCGAGGACGACGCGCCGCCCCCGCAGGTCCGGCACACCGGGGATCGGGCTGGCCGCCGGAACGACGAAGAGGCCCGGCGAGGCGTTCACCGGCGCGACCACGGTGATCCGAGGCCCCGCCTCGGGCTCGGCCCTGAGGGCGTCATAGGCGTAGTCGCCCTGGACCAGGGCGAGATCGACGGAGCCGCCCTTCAGGAGACCGACATTCTCGGCCGAGCCCTTGGAGGGCCGCAGGGCGACGGACAGGGCGGGATCGACCGTGCGGAGCGCCTCCACCAGGGCCTGGCCGAAGGCGGGGAACGAGCCGCCGGGCGTCGCCGTCGCCAGCACGAGCCCGCCTGGCGTGCCGGCCGATCGCACCCGCTCGGACGGAACCAGCGTCGCCGCCGTGGCCGCGATGAGGAATGAGCGCCTGAGCATGGGTCCATCCGCCGGGTCACGGGCCGCATTCAAGCGGAGGCCACGGAGCCTGCGCAAGGGGGCGCCGCACCGGAGCCGCACCCGCGCCGAGGGAGCCAAAACCGGTCTCGGGCGCTTGTTCCGATGAGACGGGGCCCGCTGGGCCCCTCGCCCCATGCCAGCTGACGAGATCCCCATGCGGACCCGATCGAAACTCGGCCTCGCGGCCCTGGCCGTCGTTCTCCTCGGCGGCGCGGCCTTCGTGCGCTTCGTCGTCTATCCCGAGCAGGCCACGATCGAGGCCTCGGCCGGACAGGGCGCGAACCCGACCCTGCCGGCGCCCAACCCGACCCTGATGCCCACCGTGAACATCGCCCGCGTCGCCCGCTGGGAGAAGGGCACCAAGCCGCAGGCCGCGGATGGTCTGCAGGTGGCGGCCTACGCGGACGGGTTCGACCATCCGCGCTGGATGTACCTGCTGCCCAACGGGGATGTGCTGGTGGCCGAGGCCAACAAGCCGCAGACCGACGACCCCTCGACCGGCGTCGCGGATTGGGTGGCCGACAAGGTGAAGAGTCTGGCCGGCGCCGGCGTGAAGAGCCCCGAGCGCATCGTCCTCCTACGGGACGCGAACGGCGACGGCGTCGCCGAGGAGCGCCATGTGCTCCTGAAGGACCTGCACTCGCCCTTCGGCATGGCGCTGGTCGGGTCGGACCTCTACGTCGCCAATGCCGATTCGCTGGTGAAGGTGCCCTACCAGGCGGGCCAGACCGAGATCACCGCGACGCCGGAGAAGGTCGTCGACCTGCCGTCCGGCATCAACCATCACTGGACCAAGAACGTCATCGCCAGCCCCGACGGGCAGAGGCTCTACGTGACCGTCGGCTCGAACAGCAATGTCGGCGAGAACGGCCTCGACAAGGAGACCGGCCGCGCGGCGATCTGGGAATACACGATACCCACCAAGCAGATGCGCGCATACGCCACCGGCCTGCGCAACCCCAACGGCCTCGGCTTCGAGCCGGTGACGGGCAAGCTCTGGACGGCGGTGAACGAGCGCGACGAGATCGGCAGCGACCTCGTGCCCGACTACATCACCTCCGTGCAGGAGGGCGGCTTCTACGGCTGGCCCTACAGCTACTGGGGCAACCATGTCGATGCGCGCGTGGAGCCGCAGAGGCCCGACCTCGTCGCCAAGGCGATCGCGCCCGACTATGCGGTGGGCACCCACACCGCCTCCCTCGGCATCGCGTTCTCGCAGGGGAGCCGTCTGCCGGAGGCCTGGACGAGCGGCCTGTTCGTCGCCCAGCACGGTTCGTGGAACCGCCGGCCGAAGAGCGGCTACAAGGTGATCTACGTGCCGTTCCAGGACGGCAAGCCCAGCGGGCAGCCGGTCGACGCGCTGACCGGCTTCCTCAACGCCGACGAGAAGGCCCAGGGACGCCCCGTCGGCGTGATCCTCGACAAGACCGGCGCCCTGCTGGTCTCGGACGACGTCGGCAAGACGATCTGGCGGGTGAGCGCCTCCACCCGGACCCAGTAGGCGCCTCCAGCCGCCGTCCCGCTGAGCAGCGGAAGTCCTGATGACAGAGACCAAGACCGATCCCTCGCGGCGCGTCCTCGTTGGGCGGCCTCTCCGCCGGCATGGTGGCCGTCCTGGAACATTCCGCGGGGGCACAGGAACAGGTCGCGCAGACCGACACCGCCCCGAACCCGCCGCGCAGCCATCCGAAGACCCCCTTCGAGACGCAGCAGCAGGCCTGGCCGGGGCTGGCGGGTCGGATGGTGCCGCGCCCGAACCATGGCGAAACCAGTTACACGGGGTCCGGGCGCCTCGCCGGCCGCAAGGCGCTGATCACCGGCGGCGATTCGGGCATCGGCCGTGCCGCGGCCATCGCCTATGCCCGCGAGGGCGCGGACGTGGCCATCAACTACCTGCCGGCCGAGGAGCCGGATGCGGTCGAGGGGTGGGACTCATCCGGCAGGCCGGCCGCAAGGGGTGATGCTGCCAGGCGACATCCGCGACGAAGCCTTCTGCCGGCGTCTGGTGGCGGACGCGGCGCGCGAACTCGGCGGCCTCGATATCCTCGTCAACAACGCGGTCTACCAGAAGGCCCAGGTCTCGATCCTCGACATCACCACCGAGCAGCTCGACCAGACCTTCCGGACCAACGTCTACGCGATGTTCTGGATCACCAAGGCCGCCCTCGCCCATCTCGGGCCCGGCGCGGCGATCATCAACACCGCGTCGGTCGACGCCTGCGAGCCTTCCGAGACCCTGCTCGACTACGCGGCCACCAAGGCGGTGATCGTGAACTTCTCGAAGGGCCTGGCCAAGCAGCTGGCGAAAAGCGGCATCCGGGTGAATGCGGTGGCTCCGGGACCGTTCTGGACCCCGCTCCAGGTCTGCGGCGGGCAGCCACCGGAGAAGCTGCCGAATTTCGGCAAGGACACGCCGATCGGGCGGCCGGGTCAGCCGGCGGAGCTCGCCGGCATCTACGTCCTGCTCGCCTCCAACGAGGCGAGCTACTCCACCGGCCAGGTGTTCGGCGCCGTCGGCGGGCGCGGCGGCCCCTGAGGCGGATGGTACGTCCGGTCCGGTTGCGCTGAACAGCCCGCCGAGCTGGCGCGCGACGCCGACCAGGTCGGTCGCGTCGATCCGGTCATCGGCGGCCGCGTGCGGAAGCGCCTCGCCTGGTGCGGGCACCACTTAGAGGCCGGCACCTGGGTTCTGCCGGACCTCTACGGGACCACCGCGATCCGTGCCTCTGCGCGCGCCCGAGGGCTGCGACCCAGACCGGTTCCGCAACCTTGACGCGTTCGACCTCCGTCCCATAACGGGGGCGGCGCGGCGGTCATCCCTGCCACGGCGAGGGCGTTACCCGGACTCTGAGCGAGACTCCGGCGGACCAACTCGCCAATGGCATGGCCAACCCGGCCCCCGTCCAAGACTGACCCTGGACCTCGCCGATATCCCCGCCCTGCCGCGTAGCGGTCTCATCCCGCGGGACGAGCACGCGATCAACGGTGGGCTCCAGCCTGGCGGGGGCCAAGCCCGATCGATGCGGCAAGCGCTGATCTGGTCTCGGAACCGGCATTCCGGCGACACTCAGATGGCTCGTGGCACCTGACGTAATCGGCGAAGCGGGGCGAACGGGTGGCCCGACCTGATCGTCGTCTTCCCACGGGACGATGCGAAGTGCACCAGCGTCAGAAGGTGCCATCGTCATACTCAGCGAGTCGACCCCAATGGATGGTGTCGATGTTCTCGCGCAACACCTTGGCCGGATTTCCTCCGACGATGCATCGGGCCGGAACGTCCTTGACGACGACGGCACCCGCCGCGACGATGCAATGGTCGCCGATCGTAATCCCGGGCATGATGATGCTCCGCGCGCCGATCTGACAGAATCTTCCGATATGGGTGTCCACGTGCATCTTGCGGATGTAATCGTGCGATAGGATCGTGGCTCCGAAAGAGACCGCCGTACCCTCTCCGATATAGACCCCTTTCGGATTTGAATGGTCCAAGTAGGCCTTGGTCGATATCAACGTGAGAGGGTGAATATTCATTTTCCAGATTTTTGTGAGATACAGCCATCTCAATTTAATAATCAGCCTGCGCGCCTTATTGCGGAGAATGATTGGAAGAGTAACTACGTTTGACGTCGGTTTTGCCATTTTTATTCTCGGCTTATCGAAAATCTGAGTTATTGTATCGGCGCGAGTATATGGAGAGTGGTTCTGACATCAGGAGAGCATCGTAGCCGCATCTGTGCGTTGCTTCGGCAGCAACCAGCATTCCATCGACGTGCGGGCGTAGGATTTCAACCGACCGCATGACGCGCGCGGCGTCGAAATCGGCCGACCGGTCTCTCGGCCACAGGGTCGGAGGCGGATCCACGATTCGCGTCGATTCCAATTGTCTTCCGCCAGCATATCGTGAATTCGACCGACGCCAAAGGCGCCGCTTGCTCGATGACAGAACGGCTGCCCTCCAATGCGTCATGCGACCGAATTGCTCGCCCACGATCCGAGCAATTGGCTCCGCGCGACACATCCAGGCAAGGCTGGCACTGACTGGACCTGATCTGCGGGCAGTCTCTGCCGGCCCGCTAAGACAGGCTCTGTCCCACGCTCTCGGGCTCATGTCCCGGTGCCCTCAGGGGGGCTCAGGCCAGACCAGCCGAAAGCCGCGACGGCACTCACGATTTGGATTCCGTCGCGAAATGGGTTTGGGTGCACTGCACGCGCGCCCCGCGAATCGCTCGAATTGAAATTGGAACAGTGTCGAGAGTGGCGGATAACTTCGCTTGGAAATACTTAGGATCACCACGATGCGTACAGAAATCATTACATTGTGTAACCTCGCAGATTGGCGATCTGGCAATGCAAAAAAAAGCACAGTTTTGCAAAGAATTAATCGAACATCGCCTGGAAAGCACAATGACATGTACCGTGCAAATTTAAGTTCTAGAGTAAGCGAATAATATAGCCAACTATTTTCATAAATTTTAAAAATTTGGTCGGTGGTATGCATTTCCGACTATGAGGTGTCTGCACAGATTTCAGAGCTTTCCTCTCCACACGGACTCGGATCGTTATGCAAAATAAATGTACCAGTTATGTTGGTTTCGATTGACAAAGTGTTGATTTTGAATAGCCCCTCCCATCCACATTCAGGAGCGAGAGCCAGCGTTCTCGATTCAAGCAAATGAGAACTAGAGATACGTTGGGATTGTTGGCCGAAGCCGGAAACACATCCGGCTTCGACTACCTGAGATTGTTTTTGTCCATCAGTGTCCTGGCTTGGCATAGTGCTGGCATCGTCTATGGTCGAGATCAATCTTTTTTCCTTGCGGGCTCCCCGCTCGGGTATTTGACATTCCTCATCTTGCCTATGTTCTTTGCGCTCAGCGGGTTCCTGGTTGCATCCAGCTTGGTGCGCAGCCGAACGCTCATTGAATTTCTCGGACTGAGGATCTTGAGATTGGTTCCGGCCCTGGCTGTCGAGATCTGCCTGTCGGCGTTGGTGCTCGGTCCGATCATGACCTCATTCAACACTCAATCATACTTTACGGATTATGAGTTTGTTTCTTACTTTCTGAATATCGTTGGCTTGATTCACTTCCAGCTTCCTGGTGTGTTCTTGTCGAACCCGATCCCTTCCATCGTGAATGGATCCCTGTGGACCGTACCCTTCGAGTTGGAATGCTACATCGCACTGGCAGCGCTTTGGGTTTTGCGACTGCGTGGGAGTGGGCCAGCGGCTCTGGTCGCATTGGTGCTCTGGTCCGGGCTTCTCGGAACGCGCTTGCTCATGGGCGCCTATGAACCGATCGGACCAGATGCACTGAACGGACGCCTCTTGGTTGCCTATTTCCTTGCAGGCGTGTGCCTCTACCAGTACCGATACCGGATACCGTCCGACGTTCGCCTGTTTGTCGTCGCCTTCGCCGTGTCTCTGGTCATGATAAAGTCGAAGTCGGCAATTCTTCTTTCTCCGTTGTTCGTTGCCTATGCGACCGCCTACGTCGGTCTGCTTCGTCCGAAAAAGCTTCCGCTGATCTTCTCTGGCGATTATTCGTACGGCATCTATCTGTATGCGTTCCCGATCCAGCAAACGGTGTACGCCCTGGTGCCGCAGTCTCACGGATGGGTGCCGCACTTTCTGTTATCGCTGGCAGCCACGGCCGCTCTCGCCGCGTTCTCCTGGCATACGATCGAGAAGCCTCTGCTCAGATTGAAGCGCAACCTCCGATTTGAATCGGACGTCATCGCAGCGGAGTTCAGTCCGGGATCCGGCCATAAAACGTTCCGTTGGCGGCTCCCCAAGGTGGGTCTCGGCAGACCTAATGATGTCAGCGACCCGGACGCCGCTGCCGCGCCTGAACGCCCTCGCCATCGAACCTGACCGGTATCTGTCGGAGAGGTGTGCCATCGGCTTGGATCGTTCGGGATCCAGAGGGCGGCTCCGATGTGATCCGATGCCTTATTGTCCAGGAGCAGCGCCGTAGGCTCTCTGTCAGCCGATCTGCGTGAACGCGTCGTGTGCTGGCACGCGACCATCATGCGGCGAGGACGCACCTGGGCCAAGCTCATGGACGGTCATCAGTGCTCGCACATCATCGCAACCGGGGCCGACCCGTTTCGATCTGGCAACGCCTGAACAGGTCCTGCATGCGTTGTGCGCCCGACCGACCCTGGCCTGCGAATCGGGGCGAGCCGCTTGGCCCGCTGCTGCGCGCGCCATGGTCGACCATCACGGCGTCACGCGTAAAAACAGCGGTGCCGCCGACGAGCGGTACTGGAAGGGCGTGACAGTACAGCTGTTGGCCAGGGGCTTAACGGCGACCGTGCACTTCGACGCATGATCGGGCCCGCTTCCAGCGCCCTGGCGAGGAAACCACGGTGCAAGCCTTGAAGCAGGGTGGCGCGATCGTGCGCGACACCCTGCCGGCTCACAAGCCCGGCAGCATCCGCGAGCGCATCGAGGCGGCTGGTGAAGCGACTGCTCTACGTGCCGGCCTGCGCGCCCGATCTCAACCTGATCGAACAGGCGTTTGCCAAGCGCAAGACGCTGCCGCGCAAGGGTTCCGGACGCCCCATCGAGGGCGTGTGATCGCCCATCGGACATCTCGTCGAGACCGTCACATCGGACGAGCGCGCCAACGTCTTCGTCGCAGCACGATACGGAAAGGGTTAAACCCGAAGCGCCCGATATCCGTCAGCCAAATATAAAAATCGGAAAACGGGTATCGAGCACTTTTCATGTCGCGAGCAAACGAGGCGAAGCCTAAAACAGTTGGCTTGCAACATCATTGAGCTTCATAGCGACGATCTGGAACTTCGCGATACTGGGTTAACCGCCGGGTTTTACGATCGATCCCTAGATATCCATAGTAAGGCCGGCGATCATATGTTCGATCGCGTTCTACACAGAGGGGATATCCCCGATACCATGGGCGGCGATCCACACGAACCACCACATCGTCCCAATGCATTCGATCGCAGTCGATACCAAGAGCCGAATAGGTCGAGCGACGTGCAACGTCAGGCGCAGTAAAATCAGCGGCTACCCCAGTCATTGGAAGGCTGCCGACGATCAACGCAACTGAGGCAATACTGATGAGACGCATAGATTGAGCTATACGCGATGACGTCGCTCAACGTCAAGCTCGGAATCAAAGGTCCAAGCCTGGGCACTGATCATCGATCAGGGGTTCGGTCACCACTGGCAAGGGATGGGAAAACGCAGCTCTCCCGCGTGCCGCACAGATGCGTACGGCCGTAGCCAGAAGAAAGGTTCGTTCGTCGTCGTCTGAGAGACTGCATCCATGAGATGCAGATCGATCAGATTCGATCACGTTGTGGAATCAACAATGTCGTCTCTTTCGGGAGCGGCACCCGTGCCGTCGGCCCATTTTCGTCAATCGGAATCGGTCATGGCCGGCGCCCAGACCGACCGCTCGTCCCCCACCATGCCGCCGCCCAGACCCACGACGATCCCCGTTGCAGAACCGCGACGCGGTTCGCCGCCCTCAGCGTCCTCGCGGACGCTACCGGCAAGCGCAGCCGTTACGCCAGCTCCGACGAGCCGCGATAGCACCTGCCGCTGTTGGTGGAGCGCTCCTGACTTCAGCCGCCAGCTTTAGACCCTACGCAGTCTCACGCTTTGAGATGCCGTCTGCATGACGTGGTCTGCCGAGCCTGATCGCTACAGGTCAAACCCGCTCCACCAACTACACAGACCAAACATCGAGCTGGATGCCGTCCAAATCTCAACCCGATCTTGCCCCGGGGTTCCTATCAAATCGGACACGACATCGCGCCTCGAAAGGCCCGGCATCGGCCAGCGCTTCTTTTCGTAGTGATATTCAAGGCTCGCGATTCTAATCCCGATCTTCCCGGCGCCCCTTGGTGCGTAAAGGATGAATTTTTACAACGTTCGGACCTTGTCGTGGAGTCGAGGCGATCTCACATCTTTCGAGGATCGATCGATTGATGATGGGTTAATGGTTTGCTAACAGCGCTGAAGGCTAGAAGCTGAACAATGGAATTCGGTGATGCGCGTCGTTCCGGTCGCTGCGTTGGTGCTGTCGATCATGATGGGTGGGGATGCGTCGGCAGCTTCGTGCAGCTCCGCCTTCGGCATGGCATCATCGGCCGACAGCGACGCATTCAAGGCGGATCCCTTCTCGATCCTCAAGGGTGATGCGAAGGGTGGCGCCCTCGCTCGCTCGACCCGCGAACTCGTCCTCGCGAATACGGACTTCGCTGATGTCATCCTTTCGCTGGGCGTTGCGGCCAATGGCGATCAGCGAGCCGCGATGGGCGCGGGCCTGGGCCAGGCGACTCTCGCATGTGCGCGCACGCAGCCTGAGCTCGCTCAACAGCTGCAACTGGCCCTTCTCTCCCGAGGCAGCCCCGAGCTGACGGAAGCCTTCAAGGCAGTGGTGGGTGAAATCCCGACCACGGCCGTCAGCATTCCTGCGGCGGCTTCGTCACCGCTCGGCGGTGGTGAAGCGAGCCTGATCGGCGGCGGGCAAAACTCCGTGCCGCAGGGCGTTGTTCAGGCGGCCGGCGGAGGTACGGGCTTCGCCATCAGGCTCGTGTCGGTTGCGCCTACTGCCCGCGCGCCGAGCTTCTTCTCGCGGATCGGCAGCATTCCGACTGGGGGGCCTTCTGGCGGAGGCTCGACGAGCGGAGGATCGTCCCCGGCCCCGGTCGCTACGGTTCCTGGTCCGGTCGCCGGCGCGGGGATGCCGGCCCTCGTGATCATGGTTCTTTCGGCCTTGGCCTTTCTTCGCCATCGCGTCCGTTCGCGCGCGGCCTGAGCGGCCGCCCGGATAGTGGTGTGTGGCCGATCACTGACCATGATCGAGGCAGTCGGCGCGATCGCAGAGGCAGCCTCCTCGACGTGCCTCGATCCGTGCGTTTGACCCATTAGGGCAAATCGACTTCACGCCCTTGGGCATTGCTTGCCATCTCGCTGACATTTTTTGCTGGCTGAGAAATTTGGTGAGCATGAATGGTTCAACGCGATGTCCCAGGACAGTTCACTGGTCAAGCCTGGGAACTCAGAAGTCGTCGATCAAAATTTCTTGATCGTCGGAAGGTGTCCGTTCGCCCTCAGACGATCACCAAAAATATCGATGATCCGCGGACTGCTTACGTAGAAATTTCGAGCTTGGTTGCATTTCGGCGCTTGTAAATCTGCTCCGAACTCATCTGCCAACTTCTCAGATGGGCGATGCTGCTAGGACAAATAGCCCTCTTCACAAATTCAAGTCTGTCGGTTACCGAAATTTTAAGGGCCCGCCTGGTCGCTCCGCCAGTTTCCGCCTCGTTGAAGGGACCACATGGCCAACTCCGCGCCCACGATCTCCGGCACAACCACTTTAACGCTGAGGGAGGGCAGCGCTTCGACTTACGCGCGCAGCGGCAACCTTTGGTTCTCGGACGCGGATACCACCGACCAAATCACCGTCGGGCTGGCAGGCCAGTCCGTGGCCTACCGTTCGAGTGCCGGAGCTGACCTGACGGCAAGTTTGAGCGACGCGCAGCGCGCCAGTCTTCTCCAGGCGTTCACCATTCCCGGCGGGAATCTCGGGCGCAACAGTGGGTCGCAGAGCTGGACCTACACGCTCGGCGACAGCAGCCTCGACTTCCTTGCTGCGGGCGAAACGATCACGGTCACGTCGGTGGTTCAGGCCTCTGACGGCAACGGTGGGATCACAGCGCAGAATGTCGTCGTCACACTGACCGGTACCAATGACGCGCCGACCATTGCGGCCGTTGCCAACGGCGACCCCACGATCACGGCTGCGGTCTCCGAATCTGCGGGGATGACCGGGAGCGGCACGGTTTCGGTGCGCACGGGAAACATCGGCTTCTCCGATCTGGATTTCACCGATGCCCATACCGTCACGGTGAGTCCGAAGGCGGGTGGCTATGCGGGCGCCGTCTCGGCAGTCGTATCTGCGGATTCCACCGGCGGACGATCAGGTCGGGTCGACTGGACCTACACCGTGGCCGACAAGGCTCTCGATGTTTTGGCTGTGGGTCAGCAGGTCACGCAACTCTATACGATCACTGTCTCGGACGGAAAAGGCGGTCTTGCCAAGCAGGACATCGCCGTCGTCCTGACCGGGTCCAACGACGTCCCGACGATCAGCGGCGGAACATCGGCGGTTTTTTCCGAGGGCAGCGCGACGAGCTACGCCAAGAGCGGAACCGTCCTGTTCTCGGACATCGACGCCACCGACCAATTGACAACATCGATCGTAAGCCAGTCGCTGCAATGGAAGACGTCGGCCGGCGTCGACCTCACTGCAAAGCTGACGACCGATCAGATTTTCGCGATCACGAAGGCGTTCTCGCTGCAACTCGGGGACCTTGGCAGCAACAAGGGATCGGCCACTTGGTCCTTCGCCGTTGCGGACAGTGCCCTGGACTTCCTGGGCCGACTCGATGTCCTGACCCTGACGACGACAGTTCAGGCGGACGACCACAATGGTGGGATCGTTGCCAAGCCCATAACGCTCACGATCAGCGGCATCAATGATTCCCCGACGATCGAGGCGCTGAGCGCCGGCGACCCCAAGGTCACAGCGAATATCACGGAAGCCGCCGGTGCCTTGAACTCGGCAGCCGTACTGGGAACCCAGGGAACGTTCGCGTTCACTGATCTCGATGTCAACGACCTTCATACGATGAGCTTCAAGCCGGTGGGTGCCGGTTACATCGGAAAATTCACTCCGACCCTGATCTCGGACTCGACCGGCGGTCAGGCTGGTGCCATCAACTGGACCTATACGGTTGCCGACAAGGCGCTCGACTATTTGGCGGCCGGTCAGAATCTGACGCAAGTCTACGCAATTACGATCGCCGACGGTAAGGGCGGCACTGTCGTCCAGAACGTGACTGTCAACATGACCGGCGTGAACGACGCTCCGGTGTTGACCGGTGTCGCCAGTGGGACGACGATCTACGAGCCGCTCGTGGCGGCATCCGGATCCGTGATCAGTCGGGGCGGTACGATCAGCATTGCGGACCCCGATGCGACCGATCGCCTGTCAGTCAGTGTCGGCGCCTACCAGATCCACTACTTCGATGTTTTCGGAAACGATGTTTCCGCGCAGCCCAGCGAGTCGCTCACCGATGCCCAGCGCAGCGTGATCGCTCAGGTTCAGGGACTCGGGCAGTATCTCACGATCACGCCCACGACCTCCGGGGGCTCGGGGACGATCACCTGGAGCTACGCGATCGATCCGGCGAAGCTCAGCTTCCTGGGTGCAGGCGAAAGCGTGAAACTGAGTTCGGACGTCGTGGTCCAGGACGTGGCCGCATCAGGTCAAGCATCGGGACCGCCGGTGATCCAGCCGATCAGTGTCACGCTGGTTGGCGCTGACGCAGCGACATCCGTGAAGGACCACGTCGCTTCGATCGTCGACAAGAGTTACCTCGCCACGATTGGCTCTGATTTTTCGGTGGGAAGCCAGTCTGCCGCCGGGGCGCTGCGCGCCTGGAGTGCGCTGACCGGTCAGGATGGCGTAACGTTCCGCGCTCCGATCACGGTCGAGATCAATCAGAATGGCGCCAGTTTCGACAGCATCGACTTCCGTGGAAAGCAGGTCATTGTCAAAGCCGACAACGTCACCTTCACGAACTGCTACTTCGACACATCCGCTTTGATTGGGCAGAGCCCGCTCACGATCATGGCTGGATATGCCAACACCGTCGTCGACCACTCGACGTTCGATGGCCTGAAGCGGAACTATTCTGTTCCGGATTTGATCGTCTCGAATGGCATCAATACGACCCTATCGAACAATCTGATCCTCAATGCACCGGTCGATGGCGTCTATATCGAGAACGGACGCGTTGTCGGAAACTACATCGCGGGTGGTGGCTATTTCCCACCCGGCCACTCAGACGCGATCTGGATCGGCAAAACCACCGGCTCGGTCGTGATCGAGAACAACGTGATCGACTGGCGTACGCCGGCCGATGCGCGTGTGGCGCCCAACAATGCGATCCGCATCTCCGGCGAGGCCGGAAACGTCAACGACGTGACGATCCGGAACAATGTCCTCCTGGGCGGCAACTACACCATCACGGTGACCGCCGGCGCGACCTGGACCCATACGGCCGATCAGGTCGGAACGATCACGAACGTCCGCATCTACGACAACGTCATCGATTACGGTGTCACAGGCTCGATTGATCCGGAGGATCGTCCGACCGATCTTTATATCGCCCATAATTCCGCGACCACCGGCTCTGGCGTCTTCTTCGGATCCGAGGCGACCGGTGCGATGCCGAACCTGGGACAGATGTCGGTGATGAGCGGCGGCGCGTCTCCGTCGGTCGTGACGTCTTTCGGAGGGGCCTACATCATTGGGGGCCTTGGGTCCGACATCCTAAATGCTCAATCCGGTGCCCTGAACGTCATCCAAGGCGGTCTCGGTCGCGACTTCATCGCGGGTGGTCCGGGTCAGAACATCTTTCTCTATAAGTCGATCGCGGACGGAAACGACTGGATCAAAGTCTTCAACGCCGCGACGGACAAGATCGATCTTTCTTCTCTCGTGGAATTGGAGAGCCAGCAACTCCATGCCACCGATTGGTTGTGGCTCGATGGCGGCGCCTTCACGGGACGGGCGCACCAGATCACGTACACCTACAATGCCGCCCTCGATCGAACGGTCGTCGCGATTGATATCAATGGCGACCTCAAGACGGATTTTCAGATCCAGATTTCCGGTCGGCAGACGCTCACCCAATCCAATTTCGTGCTCGAGCACACGGATAAGCCTGCGAGTGTCCTCGGCGCGTTGTGGTCCGGTAGCGGATTCAATCTTGCGACCACGACCCTGACGCTTCCGTTCAACGCCGCCGAGGCGCCACTCGTCGTGCGTGACGGTGTCGTCGCGCTCCAGGACAGCGACGGAACGCTCCTGCCCATTTCCGGCATGGGCACCTACGTGTTCCTCGACCGGACCGTCGTCGAGAATGACGGGTCGCCGCTGATCGATGATCTGTGGTACCTCGCATCGTACCATGTCCCCGACGTCGGCTACACCCAGGGCGGATGGCAGGCCGGGTACGACCCGAACCCGTATTTTTCGACCAAGGGGTACCTCGCGCTTCACCCCGATCTCGTCTCAGCTGGCCTCAATCCCCTCGACCACTGGTCGTCGTTCGGCTGGCAACTCGGCTACGACCCGAGCGCGAGCTTCGATGTCAAAAGCTACCTCCTGCGCTACGCAACCGTCATCACGCCCGGCGTCGATCCGCTGACAGACTACATCACCGTCGGCAAATCGGCAGGCCGTGTGGCGTACGGGGCGATCGGCGATTCCATTGCGGGCACGGGGTTCGACCCGGAGTACTACCTCCTGGCCCACCCGGATGTGGCCGCGAGCGGTCTCGATCCCTACAGCCACTACCTGAGCGTCGGTTGGCACGAAGGGTACAATCCCAACGCATTCTTCAATGTGTCGTATTACTTGGCCCAATACCCGGACGTGGCAGCATCCGGAGCCGACCCGCTGCAGGATTACCTGGGCGTCGGCTGGCAAGCTGGACGCAATCCAAGTGCGGACTTCGACGGAGCGATCTACCTGGCGATGAATCCCGATGTCGCCGCATCGGGTCTCAATCCTCTGGTGCACTTTCTCCAGATCGGCGCGAACGAGGGCCGAGTGGCCTTCCCGGTCGGTTCGGTGACGGGTGATGCCGCACCGAGCGCCGCCAACGACGTCGCCACAGTGTTCTCATCGGGCCTGACCGTCTCCGCAACGGCCAGCGTGCTCGCCAATGACGTCGATGCCAACGGCGATGTGCTGTCGATCATCGCCGTCGACCACGACGGGTTCAACGTCGGGCAGGTGGTCCACGGTCGCTACGGCGATCTGACGATGGCGAAGGACGGATCGTACCAGTACGTCACGACGACCCTTGATGGTCCGTTGGGAACGCCGCTCTACGATACGTTCAACTACGCACTGACAGACGGTCACGGCGCGAACTCCAGTGCGACGTTGACGCTTCGTGTCGATCGCGCCGGGACTGCCGGTGACGACGCTCGGAACCTGACGATCCATTCGGGCGAAGGGGCGTCCGTCGACGCGGCGACCGGCGTCCTCGCCAATGATAGCGATCCGGACGGGGCCCTCGCCGTTGTGGGTGTCGGCGGCGTTCCGGTCGGCTCAACGATTCAAGGCTTATACGGCACCCTCGTCATGGCTCCGGACGGCAGCTACGCCTACACGCGGACCACCGACACCCTGCCGGCGAACGCACAAGACAGTTTCCATTACGCGGTTGCGGATGGAAGCGGCCAACTCAACTCCGCCTGGCTCACGATCAGTCTGAGCGAACCTCCGGTCGTGAACCTGTACACGCCGACAATCTCCGGTACGACCGCGGGCACCGTGATCGAGGATGCGGGCGATGCGGCGCAGACGACCGGCACGTTGGTTTATTCGGATGGGGATCTGGGGGACCTGCTGACGACGTCGATCGTCGGTCAGAGCGTTTCGTACGCGGACGCGTCGGGGGTGGATCGGACGGGTCTGCTGAGCCCTGCGATGGTGGCGGCCCTGANTGCTGACGACGTCGATCGTCGGTCAGAGCGTTTCGTACGCGGACGCGTCGGGGGTGGATCGGACGGGTCTGCTGAGCCCTGCGATGGTGGCGGCCCTGAAGGGCGGGTTTGCGATGCCGACCGGGGCCGTGGGCGGCAATGCCGGCAGCAGCACCTGGAGCTACAGCCTGGCCGACGACGCCCTGCACGGTCTCGGCCGCGGGGAGAGCGCCACGGTCACCACCACGGTGCAGGTCGACGACGGTCACGGCGGCACCGCCAGCCAGGACGTGGTGGTCACCCTCAAGGGCAGCAACGACGCGCCCACCTTCACCTCGGCGCCCGCGCGCGTCGCCGTCCTGGAGACGGCCGGGTCGACCGGTTCGGCCACGGCCCTGACCCTGCAGGGCACGGCCGGCTTTGCCGACCGCGACCTGACCGACGCCCACAGCGTCAGCGTCTCGATGCAGGGGCGCGGCTTCATCGGCGCCATGAGCGCGGCCATCGTCGCCGACACCACGGGCGGCGGAGCGGGCCGGCTCGTCTGGACCTGGAACGCGCCCGACAAGGCTCTGGACTTCCTCGCTGCCGGCCAGACCCTGGACCAGATCTACACGMTCACCCTCTCGGACGGGCAGGGCGGCCTAGTGCGCCAGGACGTGACCGTGACCCTGGTGGGCAGCGACGACCTGCCCACCATCACGGGCAGCGCCGGGGCCACCTGGTACGAAGGGGCGGCGGTCAACCACAGCCGGTCGGGCACCCTCGCCTTCGCGGATGCCGACCTGAGCGACCATCTCACCGTCTCGGTGGCCGGCCAGAGCCTGAGCTACGTCACCGCCGCGGGCGTCGACCTGAGCGCCAGCCTGACGCCCGACCAGATCGCCGCGCTCAAGGCCGCCTTCACGATGCCGACGGGGGACCTGGGCGCCAACAAGGGCAGCGCGACCTGGACCTACGCGATCGCCGACACGGCCCTCGACTTCATCGGGCAGAACGACGCGCTCAAGCTCGTCACCACGGTGGTGGCCGATGACGGGCACGGCGGCAGCGCCCAGCAGGCGGTGACGATCACCCTCAAGGGCGTCAACGACGCGCCGACGATCAAGGGCTACGCCCCCGGGGACGCGGCCATCGCCGGCACGGTGACGGAGAAGGCGGGCGTGTTCGGCGATGCGGGCCTGCAGCAGACGGGGGGCGCCTTCGCCTTCGCGGATGCCGACCTGTCGGACGCGCACAGCGTGCGCATCACCCCCAAGGCGGGCGGCTACCTCGGCACGCTGGCGGCCAGCGTGGTCTCGGACACGACCGGCGGCGGGACCGGCTCGGTGGGCTGGACGTTCCAGGTGGCCGACAAGGCCCTGGACGGCCTGGCCGCCGGCCAGAGCGTGACCCAGACCTACACGATGCAGGTCGGGGACGGGAAGTCGGGGGCGGCGAGCCAGGACGTGACGGTGACGCTGACGGGCAGCGCGGACCAGTTCGTGTTCCAGGGCCTGACCAAGAAGGCGCTGCCGAGCTTCGGCGCGGGCGACACCCTGTCGTTCCAGCACACGGCGCTGGGCGGGCACACCGAGGCGGGCGTGCTGCCGGACGACTACTTCGTGACCGGCACCGCCGCGACTCTGGCCGGCCATGGCCAGTTCCTCAACGACGTCGCTCACAAGCAGCTCCTGTGGGACGCCGACGGTACGGGGGCGGGCGCGGCCGTGGTGGTGGCCACCTTCGCAACCCCGCAGACCAACCTGCACGCCCACGACATTCTTCTCGTGTGACTCCGAGCTTCCCGTGTGGCGCCGGGGGAGCTGGTTCGTCCCCGCCCCCCGGGTCGGCCCGGCCCCGGGCCCGGGCGGAGCCGAGCCCACACCGGCGCTCCGGGGACGCCCGATCAGCGCAGCCGGACCTGGTTGTTCGCCAACGTCGCTCCCCGATCCGTCTTGAACAGGGGCGC
>NZ_LMRM01000033.1:0-18772 GCF_001426045.1 Methylobacterium sp. Leaf94 | reverse complement strand
CTGATCGTGCCGGTGGCCATGGAAGAGAAGCTGCGCTTCGCCATCCGTGAAGGCGGACGCACCGTCGGCGCAGGCGTCGTCGCCGCCATCAACGAGTAGACCCGCCGCCATCGGGCGCCCCTCGCGGGACACCCGACCGGTGACACGACGCGGCGCCCCGGATCGCTCCGGGGCGCCGTTGTCGTTTCCGAGGTCCGCATTTCCCAGGTCCGCGTTTCCAGGGTCCGCGCCGGCCTGCGAGCCGTCGCGAAGGTTCTTCGCCGACGACGCCGTTTGACCATTGCGAAGCCCTCGCGACCGTTCTATAGCAGCGCCGCGGCGGAGGACTCGTCCTTCGCATAGGAGTGTAGCTCAACTGGTCAGAGCGCCGGTCTCCAAAACCGGAGGTTGCGGGTTCGAGTCCCTCCACTCCTGCCATTTGGCCGCATCAGACCCGTCGATCCTCCCAGCCCTCTTCCCTTTCAGCAGATCGCTCCTCAGCGAAGTCCGGCCGGGCGTAGTCGACAAGCCCGGCGACTTGCGTTAGAGCGGTCGCCTTCCGAGATCGATGAAGGCCGTCGATGCAGGCTCCTCCCCGGAGCTGCCGCGTTGCGCTTTCCCGAAGCTCGGGCCGATCTCCCTGTTGTTGGCGCCATGGCATCGAACGAAGCATCGAAGAAAGTGGATCTCGCGCGCACCCCGCAGCGCGGCTCCACCACGCCGACGCCCCCTCGGGCGACCCCGCCGGTGCGCCCCGCGCAGAAGCGCGTGGGTCCGGCCGAGTTCCTGAGCCAGGTTCGCGACGAGGGCCGCAAGGTCACGTGGCCGACCCGCAAGGAGACCGTCGTGACCACCGTGATGGTGTTCATCATGGTTGTGGTGGCGAGCATCTTCTTCACGGTGGTGGACCAGGCGCTGCGCTATCTCGTGACTCTGATCCTCGGGGTCGGCGCCTAACAACTTCTCGGCCCGGGCGCGCTGCGGCGTGATCGGGCTGACTGACGTCAGGATTTGGTGAGAACCGTGTCGAAGCGCTGGTACATCGTCCACGCCTACTCGAATTTCGAGAACAAGGTCGCGCAGTCCATCAAGGATCAGGCGGCCCAGCGTGGCCTGATGGAGCTGTTCGACGAGGTCATGGTTCCGACCGAGAAGGTCGTCGAGGTGCGCCGGGGCCGCAAGGTCGATGCGGAACGCAAGTTCTTCCCCGGCTACGTCTTGGTGAAGTGCGACCTGACCGACGAGGTCTACCACCTCATCAAGAACACCCCGAAGGTGACGGGCTTCCTGGGCGCCGACAAGTCCAAGCCGGTTCCGATCCCGGATGCGGAGGCCGAGCGCATCAAGGGGCAGGTCGCCGAGGGCGTCGACCGTCCCAAGCCCTCCGTGTCCTTCGAGATCGGCGAGACGGTTCGGGTTTCCGACGGTCCCTTCGCCTCCTTCAACGGCACCGTCGAGGAGATCGACGAGAGCCGGTCGCGCCTCAAGGTCGCCGTGTCGATCTTCGGCCGCGCCACGCCGGTCGAGCTCGAATACGGGCAGGTCGAGAAGGTCTGATCCAGCCCCATTTCGGGTGAGCCGTCCCCGGCTCGCCCCATGTCACTTCCCGCCCGGCCTCGGCCGCGCGCGAAACCACCGTCCCGCGCGACGGTGTCATACGCGGGAGGCCCGCCCGGTTCGCCACCGGGGTCCACGGACCGAACCGCGACCTGCAACCGCCCGTTCCGTCCGCGCTGAGGCCAGCCGGATGCCGGGCATTCTTTGGGAGCAGTCCCTATGGCAAAGAAGATCACGGGCTACGTGAAGCTTCAGGTTCCGGCCGGCGCCGCGAACCCGTCGCCGCCCATCGGCCCCGCGCTCGGTCAGCGCGGCCTCAACATCATGGAATTCTGCAAGGCCTTCAATGCGAAGACCTCCCAGATCGAGAAGGGCACCCCGATCCCGGTCGTCATCACGGCGTACCAGGACCGCTCCTTCACCTTCGAGATGAAGCAGCCGCCGGTCACCTTCTTCCTGAAGAAGGCCGCCGGCCTGAAGATCGGCAAGAAGCCGGCTTCCGGCTCGAAGACCCCGGGCAAGGCCGGCTCCAATGTCGGCAAGGTGACCGAAGCGCAGCTGCGCGAGATCGCCGAGAAGAAAATGCCCGACCTGAACTGCGACTCGGTTGACGCCGCCGTCGCCATGATCCGTGGCTCCGCGCGGGCCATGGGCCTCGACGTCGTCGCTTAAGGGGAGGGCACAATGGCACACGAAGGCAAGCGCATCCGCGCCGCCCGCGAGGGCATCGACGCGCTCAAGCTCTATCCCATCGACGAGGCGATCAAGCTCGTGAAGGAGAAGGCCAGCGCCAAGTTCGACGAGACCGTCGAGATCTCGATGAATCTCGGCGTCGACCCGCGCCACGCCGACCAGATGGTCCGCGGCGTCTGCAACCTGCCCAACGGCTCCGGCCGCACGGTGCGGGTGGCGGTGTTCGCCCGCGGCGCCAAGGCCGACGAGGCCAAGGCTGCCGGCGCCGACATCGTGGGCGCCGAGGACCTCCTCGAGATCGTCCAGAGCGGCAAGATCGAGTTCGATCGCTGCATCGCGACCCCCGACCTGATGCCGCTCGTCGGCCGTCTCGGCAAGGTGCTCGGCCCGCGCGGCCTGATGCCGAACCCGAAGGTCGGCACCGTGACCATGGACGTGAAGGGCGCCGTCGCCGGCGCCAAGGGCGGCTCCGTCGAGTTCCGCGTCGAGAAGGCCGGCATCATCCACGCCGGCATCGGCAAGGTCTCGTTCGACGCCGACAAGCTCGTCGAGAACATCAAGGCTTTCGCCGACGCCGTCTCCAAGGCGAAGCCCGCCGGCGCCAAGGGTCAGTACGTCCAGCGCGTCGCCGTGACCTCCTCGATGGGTCCGGGCGTGAAGGTCGAGCCTGCGAGCGTGCTCACCGCCTGATCCTTCAGGCTTGAACACACTGGAAGCGCCCGGCCTCGCGGCCGGGCGTTTTCGTTTGTGCTCAGGCTCGCCGGAAGGGCTTCTCGGCTTGCGGCCGGCCCAAGCCCTCAGGAACGTGTTCCCCGATTACCAAGGATCGGCGGTGGGGGCCGACGCACGATCAAAGAGCCGTGAGGGAGGAATGCCCCGCGCCGTTCCAAGAGCGGACGGTCGTCGGAGCGCCCAAGAAAAGAACACAGGAGGGTGACGCCTTCGCGTAGGCCTGTGCTAGGTATGCAGTCATGCGATGCTCCCTCTCCGTGACCTCGAAGCGACGCATTCTGTGCGTCTTTCCCGCCTACACGCCGTCCTTCGGGACCTTCTCTCACGCCTACCCCCTGATGGGCGGCGTGAAGGCCTTCATGCCCCCGCAAGGGCTCCTGCTGATCGCGGCCTACATGCCCGAGTCGTGGGAGTACCGGTTCATCGACGAGAACATCGCCCGGGCCGGCGCAGCGGACTTCGCCTGGGCCGACGCGGTGTTCGTGTCCGGCATGCACATCCAGGCCCCGCAGATCCGGGATATCTACGCCCGCGCCCACGCGGCCGGGAAGGTGACGGCGCTGGGCGGCCCCTCGGTCTCTGGCTCCCCCGAGCAGTATCCCGAATTCGACTACCTGCATCTCGGCGAGATCGGTGACGCCACCGACGAGCTGGTCGCGATCCTCGACCGCGATGTCTCGATCCCGGCGGCCCAGGTCCGCCTGGAGACCAAGGAGCGGCTCCCGCTCTCGGACTTCCCGGCCCCTGCCTACGAAGCGGCGCCCCTCAAGCGCTACCTCATCGGATCGCTGCAATTCTCCTCGGGTTGCCCCTATCGCTGCGAGTTCTGCGACATCCCGCAGCTCTACGGCCGTCAACCGCGCCTGAAGAGCCCCGAGCAGATGCTCGGTGAGCTTGACGCCATCATCGCGCAGCCCGGCCATCCGGCGGTGGTCTACTTCGTCGACGACAACTTCATCGGCAACCGCAAGGCCACGAAGGACATGCTGCCCCACCTCGTGGCGTGGCAGAAGAAGAACGACTATCCGCTCCAGTTCGCCTGCGAGGCGACGCTGAACATGGCCAAGCAGCCCGACATCCTCGAGCTGATGCGGCAGGCCAACTTCATGACCGTCTTTGTCGGCATCGAGACGCCCGAGGAGGACGCCCTCGCGGGAATCGACAAGAAGCACAACGCCGCCGTGCCGATGTACGAGGCGATCGAGACCCTGAACCGCTTCGGCCTCGAGGTGACCTCGGGCATCATTCTCGGCCTCGACACGGACACCGATCAGTCGGAGCAGAAGCTCATCGACTTCATCGACAAGTCGGCCGTGCCGGTGCTGACGATGAACCTCCTGCAGGCGCTGCCCAAGACGCCGCTCTGGGATCGCCTGACCCGCGAGAACCGCCTCGTCCACGATGCAGCGCTCGAATCGAACGTGCTCTTCAAGCGTCCGCACGACGACGTCGTGGCCTCCTGGCGCCGGGCCATCGCCCACGCCTACGAGCCGGCGCAGATCTTCGAGCGATTCCGGCACCAGGTGGAGGTGACCTACCCGAACCGGATCAAGACGCCGGTCAGGGGCAAGCTTACCCGCACCAACCTGCGCCGCGGCCTCGTGCTCGGCTTCAACATCGCTGTGCGCGTCGGACTGCTGTCCGATTACCGGCGGGTGTTCTGGCGCGCCGCCGGCCACGCCCTGAAGCGCGGACAGATCGAGGCGGTGTTCAACATGGGCTTCGTCGCCCACCACCTCATCCGCTTCACCCGGGAAGCCCTGCGCGGCGAGCACAATGCCTCGTTCTACGCCGCAAAGGCGGACCAGAAGCGTGACGCCCGCGAGCCCTGGTGGCGGGCCGCCCGCAAATTCCTGCCGACCTGACCGGTTTTTGCGGCCCATCCGCAGGCGGCTTCGGGCCGCCTGCGGCGTCAAGGGAAAAGCGGCGCCTGCGACGGAATAATCGCCCCGGGGCACTTGGCAGGCTGCTTGCAAGGCTCTATAGACCCCGCTCAACGTTTTCATACATGAGAAAGGAATCGACCGATCGGTCGCATTCCGATTGAGAGATCGCCTGGGCAACCAGGTGATGTTGGCCGGAAGGCTTTGAGGGGCATGAAACCCCTTCTGAGCTTCGTCCGGCCATGTCCTGTCCGAGACTGCAGGCGCCGGGTCACCGGCTTAATCCACACGCCTGCACAGACTGGGAAGACCGAAATTCTACTGCCCTCGCCGGGTCCGCATCGCGCGGGCAGGGTGAGGCATCGGTTTGAACCATCTCACCCATGTCGTCCACCCGTTCCGGGGGGCGGTAGGGGACAGGGCCGTGAAACGTCGCCAAGGACGTTCCGGCTTCGTGTTAAGCCGAGTTCCGTCCCGGGCGGCATGTGCAACCGGCGGACCCGTTTTCGGGTTCCGCCAACCGGAGAGAGCCCCAGTGGACAGGACAGCCAAAGCTGATCTCGTCTCGACGCTCAACGGCGTGTTCGCGAACACCGCCGTCGTCGTCGTGGCCCACTACAAGGGCCTCACGGTCGCCGACATGCAGAAGCTGCGCTCGCAGATGAAGCAGGCCGGCGCCACCGTGAAGGTCACCAAGAACCGCCTCGCCAACATCGCTCTCGATGGCACGGACGTCGCCTCCATCAAGCCCCTCCTGAAGGGTCCGACCCTGCTCGCCTATTCGAGCGATCCGGTCGCGGCCGCCAAGGTTGCGGTGGACTTCGCCAAGGTCAACGACAAGCTCGTGATCCTCGGCGGCGCCATGGGCACGACCGCCCTGAACCCGGACGGTGTGAAGGCCCTCGCCTCGCTGCCGTCCCTCGACGAACTGCGCGGCAAGATCGTGGGCCTCATCCAGGCTCCCGCGACCAAGATCGCCCAGGTCGTCAACGCACCGGCGGCCAAGCTCGCCCGCGTGTTCGGGGCCTATGCCACCAAGGACGAGGCTCAGAGCGAAGCGGCCTGAGGCCGCATCGCCCTTTTCAACCCATCCGTTCAAACCGATATCCAAGGGAATACCAACATGGCTGATCTTGCCAAGCTCGTCGACGACCTGTCCTCGCTGACCGTTCTCGAGGCTGCCGACCTCGCCAAGATGCTCGAAGAGAAGTGGGGCGTCTCGGCCGCCGCTGCGGTCGCCGTGGCTGCCGGCCCGGCCGCCGGTGGTGGCGCTGCCGCCGCCGCCGAGGAGCAGACCGAGTTCACGGTCATGCTGACCGCCGCTGGCGACAAGAAGATCGAGGTCATCAAGGAGGTCCGCGCGATCACCGGCCTCGGCCTCAAGGAAGCCAAGGACCTCGTCGAGGGCGCTCCGAAGGCCGTCAAGGAGTCCGTCAACAAGGAAGAGGCCGAGAAGCTCAAGGCTCAGCTCGAGAAGGCTGGCGCCAAGGTCGAGCTCAAGTAAGACACTGCGATGGGCCGTTCCGGCCCGTCACTCTCCGTCGGGCCCCTCCGGGCCTGACGGCACCAACGGCCCGCGGGTTCACGCCCGTGGGCCATGGTCGCTTCAAGCGGCCCGACCGGCCCGCGCGAGGGCCACGGGATTTTCAGTTCGGGAAGGCGTCGTCCGGCGGGGCGGGCCCGAAGCCTGGTTGCGGGAGGCAGACGCCTTCCCCGGGCACCCGGTACGCGGGACGTAGGAGCGAGGTCACCCATGGCCAACACGCTGGTCGGTCGCAAGCGGATTCGCAAATTCTTCGGCAAGATCAAGGAAGTCGCCGAGATGCCGAACCTCATTGAGGTTCAAAAGGCGTCCTACGACCAGTTCCTGATCATGGATGAGCCGGAAGGCGGACGGGGCGACGAAGGCCTGCAGACCGTGTTCAAGTCGGTCTTCCCGATCTCGGACTTCTCCTCGACGGCCCTCCTCGAGTTCGTGAAGTACACGTTCGAGCAGCCGAAATACGACGTCGACGAGTGCCGCCAGCGCGGCATCACGTATGCTGCCCCGCTCAAGGTCACGCTGCGCCTCATCGTGTTCGATGTGGACCCGGATACCGGTGCGAAGTCGGTCAAGGACATCAAGGAGCAGGACGTCTACATGGGCGACATGCCCTTGATGACGGAGAACGGCACCTTCATCGTCAACGGCACCGAGCGCGTCATCGTCTCGCAGATGCACCGCTCCCCGGGCGTGTTCTTCGACCACGACAAGGGCAAGACCCACTCGTCGGGCAAGCTCCTGTTCGCCGCCCGCATCATCCCGTATCGCGGCTCCTGGCTCGACGTCGAGTTCGACGCCAAGGACATCGTGCACGTCCGCATCGACCGGAAGCGCAAGCTCCCGGTGACGTCGCTGCTGTTCGCCCTCGGCCTCGACGGCGAGGAGATCCTGTCGACCTTCTACAACCGCGTGATCTACGACCGGGACGGTGCCGACTGGCGCGTGCCCTACGACGCCGAGCGCCTGAAGGGCTTCAAGGCCTCCGTCGACCTCATCGACGCGGAGTCCGGCGAGGTCGTGCTCGAGGCCGGCAAGAAGCTGAACGCCCGCAACGCCCGGCAGATCGCCGAGCGCGGCGCGCAGTTCCTCAAGGCCACCGACGAGGACCTGATCGGCCAGTACATCGCCGAGGATCTCGTCAACGCCAAGACCGGCGAGATCTGGGCCGAGGCCGGCGACGAGATCTCCGACAAGCTCCTGAAGAGCCTCGAAGAGGTCGGCGTCTCCGAGCTTCCGGTTCTGGACATCGACCACATCAACGTCGGTCCCTACATCCGCAACACCCTTGCGGTGGACAAGAACTCGGCTCGCGAAGGCGCGCTGTTCGACATCTACCGGGTCATGCGCCCGGGTGAGCCGCCGACCCTCGACACCGCCGAGGCGATGTTCCACTCGCTGTTCTTCGATTCCGAGCGCTACGATCTCTCGGCGGTCGGCCGCGTGAAGATGAACATGCGTCTCGACCTCGACGCCGAGGACACCGTGCGGACGCTCCGCCGCGAGGACATGCTCGCGGTCGTGAAGGCGCTGGTGGACCTGCGCGACGGCAAGGGCGAGATCGACGACATCGATCACCTCGGCAACCGCCGGGTGCGCTCGGTCGGCGAGCTGATGGAGAACCAGTACCGCCTCGGCCTGCTCCGCATGGAGCGCGCGATCAAGGAGCGGATGTCCTCCGTCGACATCGACACGGTGATGCCGCAGGACCTCATCAACGCGAAGCCCGCGGCCGCGGCCGTGCGCGAGTTCTTCGGCTCGTCGCAGCTTTCGCAGTTCATGGACCAGACGAACCCGCTCTCGGAAGTGACGCACAAGCGTCGCCTCTCGGCGCTTGGCCCGGGCGGTCTGACCCGCGAGCGCGCCGGCTTCGAGGTGCGCGACGTTCACCCGACCCATTACGGCCGCATCTGCCCGATCGAGACGCCGGAAGGCCCGAACATCGGTCTGATCAACTCCCTCGCCACCTTCGCGCGGGTGAACAAGTACGGCTTCATCGAGACCCCCTTCCGGCGGGTGAAAGACGGCGTCGTCACCACCGACGTCGCCTATCTCTCGGCGATGGAGGAGGCGAAGTACTACGTCGCCCAGGCCAACGCGCAGATGGACGAGACCTTCAAGCTGACGGAGGACCTCGTGGTCTGCCGTCGGGCCGGTGACGTCATCGTCGTGCCCCCCGATCGCGTCGACCTCATGGACGTGTCGCCGAAGCAGCTCGTCTCGGTCGCCGCCGCGCTCATCCCGTTCCTCGAGAACGACGACGCGAACCGCGCGCTGATGGGCTCGAACATGCAGCGCCAGGCGGTGCCGCTGGTGCGCGCCGATGCGCCCTTCGTCGGCACCGGCATGGAGGCCGTGGTCGCCCGCGACTCCGGCGCCGCCATCGCCGCCCGACGCACCGGCATCGTCGACCAGGTGGACGCCACCCGTATCGTCATCCGGGCCACCGAAGAGGCCGACGCCAACAAGCCCGGCGTCGACATCTATCGCCTGCAGAAGTTCCAGCGCTCCAACCAGTCGACCTGCATCACGCAGAAGCCGCTCGTTCGCGTCGGCGAGGCCGTGAAGAAGGGCGAGATCATCGCCGACGGTCCCTCGACGGAGTTCGGCGAGCTCGCCCTCGGCCGGAACGTGCTCGTCGCGTTCATGCCGTGGAACGGCTACAACTTCGAGGACTCGATCCTGCTCTCCGAGCGGATCGTGAAGGATGACGTGTTCACCTCGATCCACATCGAGGAGTTCGAGGTGATGGCCCGAGACACCAAGCTCGGTCCGGAAGAGATCACCCGTGACATCCCGAACGTCTCCGAAGAGGCGCTCAAGAACCTCGACGAAGCCGGCATCGTCTATATCGGCGCCGAGGTTCACGCCGGCGACATCCTGTGCGGCAAGATCACGCCGAAGGGCGAGAGCCCAATGACGCCCGAGGAGAAGCTCCTCCGCGCCATCTTCGGCGAGAAGGCGTCCGACGTGCGCGACACCTCGCTCCGGGTTCCCCCGGGCGTGACCGGCACGATCGTCGAGGTCCGGGTGTTCAACCGCCATGGCGTCGACAAGGATGAGCGCGCCCAGGCGATCGAGCGCGAGGAGATCGAGCGCCTCGCCAAGGACCGCGATGACGAGCAGGCGATCCTGGATCGCAACACCTACGCGCGTCTCGCCACGGTCCTCATCGGCCAGGCGCCCATCGCGGGGCCGAAGGGCTTCAAGAAGGAGGCCACGCTCACCCGCGAGCTCCTCAGCGAGTACCCGCGTTCGCAGTGGTGGCAGTTCGCCGTCATCGACGACCGTCTCATGACCGAGATGGAAGCGATGCAGAAGCAGTACGACGAATCGAAGAAGCGCCTCGAGCAGCGCTTCCTCGACAAGGTCGAGAAGCTGCAGCGCGGCGACGAGCTCCCGCCCGGCGTCATGAAGATGGTCAAGGTCTTCGTGGCGGTGAAGCGCAAGATCCAGCCCGGCGACAAGATGGCCGGTCGCCACGGCAACAAGGGCGTCGTCTCCCGGATCGTGCCGATCGAGGACATGCCGTTCCTGGAAGACGGAACGCATGCCGACATCGTCCTGAACCCGCTCGGCGTGCCCTCGCGCATGAACGTCGGCCAGATCCTCGAGACTCACCTGGGTTGGGCCGCGGCCGGACTTGGCCGCAAGGTCAGTCAGGCGGTGGATGCCTACCTGCGCAGCAACGACATCGCGCCCCTGAAGGCGGAGATGGAGGCGATCTACTCGCCGTCCGAGCTGGAAGGTCTGACCGACGAGGAGATGGCGGAGGCCGCCAACAACGTGCGCCGCGGCGTACCGATGGCGACCCCGGTGTTCAACGGCGCCAAGGAAGCCGACATCGAGCAGATGCTGGAGATGGCCGGTCTCGACCGGTCGGCCCAGTCGACGCTCTATGACGGCCGCTCGGGCGAGCCCTTCGATCGCAAGGTGACGATGGGCTACATCTACATGCTGAAGCTGCACCACCTCGTGGACGACAAGATCCACGCCCGGTCGATCGGCCCGTACTCCCTGGTCACCCAGCAGCCGCTGGGCGGAAAGGCGCAGTTCGGCGGTCAGCGCTTCGGTGAGATGGAGGTCTGGGCCCTCGAAGCCTACGGCGCCGCGTACACGCTGCAGGAGATGCTCACGGTCAAGTCGGACGACGTCGCAGGCCGCACCAAGGTCTACGAGGCCATCGTGCGCGGCGACGACACCTTCGAGGCCGGCATCCCCGAGTCGTTCAACGTGCTCGTCAAGGAAATGCGCTCGCTGGGTCTCAACGTGGAGCTCACCTCCTCGAAGAAGCTCGCCAACGACCAGATCGAGCCGCCCGCAGAGGCGGCCGAATAACCACCGCATCACGCTCCCGCGCCGGGTTCGACCCCGGCGCGGTCGGAGCGGGGAGGGGCAGGGCCTCCCGTTCTACGGTCAGTGACGATCCGGCCGGTCGTTGCGCCGCATCCGTTTTCAGCACGCGGTCAGCCCCTCGGCGGAGGGTGCGCCACGTCAGCAGGAGTAGATCATGAACCAAGAGGTCATGAATCTTTTCAACCAGCAGGCTCAGCCCCAGAGCTTCGACCAGATCAAGATCTCGATCTCGTCGCCGGAAAAGATCCTCTCGTGGTCTTTCGGCGAGATCAAGAAGCCCGAAACGATCAACTATCGCACGTTCAAGCCCGAGCGTGACGGCCTGTTCTGCGCGCGGATCTTCGGACCGATCAAGGATTACGAGTGCTTGTGCGGCAAGTACAAGCGCATGAAGTACAAGGGCGTCATCTGTGAGAAGTGCGGCGTCGAGGTCACCCTCGCGCGCGTCCGGCGCGACCGCATGGGCCATATCGAGCTCGCCGCCCCCGTCGCCCACATCTGGTTCCTGAAGTCGCTGCCCTCGCGCATCGGCCTGCTGCTCGACATGGCCCTCAAGGACCTCGAGCGGATCCTGTACTTCGAGTCCTACTGCGTCATCGAGCCGGGCCTCACCCCACTCAAGGAGCGTCAGCTCCTGTCGGAGGAGGAGTACCTGCGCGCTCAGGAGGAGTACGGCGAGGACAGCTTCACCGCCATGATCGGCGCCGAGGCCATCCGCCGAATCCTGCAGGAACTCGACCTCGACGGCATCGCCGATGCCCTGCGCGAGGAGATTGCTACCACCACGTCCGAGCTGAAGCCCAAGAAGCTCCTCAAGCGCCTGAAGATCATCGAGGCCTTCCAGATGTCGGGCAACAAGCCCGAGTGGATGATCCTCACCGTGGTTCCGGTGATCCCGCCGGACCTGCGCCCGCTCGTCCCCCTGGACGGCGGCCGCTTCGCCACGTCCGATCTCAACGATCTCTACCGCCGCGTCATCAACCGAAACAACCGGCTCAAGCGGCTGATCGAGCTGCGGGCGCCGGACATCATCATCCGCAACGAGAAGCGCATGCTTCAGGAAGCGGTCGACGCGCTGTTCGACAACGGCCGCCGCGGCCGCGTCATCACGGGCGCCAACAAGCGTCCTCTGAAGTCGCTCGCCGACATGCTGAAGGGCAAGCAGGGCCGCTTCCGTCAGAACCTCCTCGGCAAGCGCGTCGACTATTCCGGCCGTTCGGTCATCGTCGTCGGTCCGGAGCTGAAGCTGCACCAGTGCGGCCTGCCGAAGAAGATGGCACTGGAGCTGTTCAAGCCGTTCATCTACGCGCGCCTCGACGCCAAGGGCTTCTCCGCCACGGTGAAGCAGGCCAAGAAGCTCGTGGAGAAGGAGAAGCCGGAGGTCTGGGACATCCTCGATGAGGTGATCCGCGAGCATCCGGTGATGCTGAACCGCGCGCCGACCCTGCACCGCCTCGGCATCCAGGCCTTCGAGCCCAAGCTGATCGAGGGCAAGGCGATCCAGTTGCACCCGCTGGTCTGCACCGCCTTCAACGCGGATTTCGACGGCGACCAGATGGCCGTCCACGTCCCCCTGAGCCTCGAGGCTCAGCTGGAAGCGCGCGTCCTGATGATGTCGACCAACAACATCCTGCACCCGGCGAACGGTCACCCGATCATCGTGCCGTCGCAGGACATCGTGCTCGGCCTCTACTATCTGTCGATCGTGGCCGAGGGGGCGATCGGCGCCTTCGACCCCACCAACAAGCAGAACCCGATGCAGGGCGTCTTCGGCAACATCGGCGAGCTCGAGCACGCCCTGGCGGCCAAGACCGTCAAGCTGCACACGAAGATCCGCTGGCGCTGGAACGGCATCGGCCCCGATGGCGAGCCGCTGACGAAGACCTACGACACCACGCCGGGCCGGGTGATCCTGTCCACGGCCCTGCCGCAGCACGCCAAGGTGCCTTTCGACGTCGTCAACAAGCTGATGACCAAGAAGGAGATCTCCGCGATGATCGACACCGTCTACCGCCACTGCGGTCAGAAGGAGTCGGTGATCTTCTGTGATCGCATCATGGCGCTGGGCTTCAACCACGCGTTCAAGGCCGGCATCTCGTTCGGCAAGGACGACATGGTCGTGCCTGCGAACAAGTGGTCGATCGTCGGGTCGACCCGCGATCTGGTCAAGGAGTTCGAGCAGCAGTTCAACGACGGCCTGATCACCCAGGGTGAGAAGTACAACAAGGTCGTCGACGCCTGGGGCAAGTGCTCGGCCCGGCTCGCGGACGAGATGATGGCCGCGATCTCTGCGGTCCAGAAGGACGAGAACGGGACCGACAAGCAGGTCAACTCGGTCTACATGATGGCGAATTCCGGCGCCCGCGGCTCCCGCGAGCAGATGCGCCAGCTCGCCGCCATGCGCGGCCTGATGAGCAAGCCCTCGGGCGAGATCATCGAGACGCCGATCATCTCGAACTTCAAGGAAGGCCTCGACGTGCTCGAGTACTTCAACTCCACCCACGGTGCCCGTAAGGGTCTCGCGGACACGGCGTTGAAGACCGCGAACTCGGGCTACCTGACCCGGCGTCTCGTCGACGTGGCCCAGGACGCCGTCATCCGCGAGGTCGATTGCGGCACCACCAACGGCATCCGCATGCGCGCCATCGTGGATGCCGGCCAGGTCGTGGCCCCGCTCGCCATCCGCATCCTCGGCCGCGCCACGGCCGAGGATCTGGTGGCCCTCGACGGCACGGTGATCGTCAAGACCAACGAGACGATCGAGGAGAAGCACCTGCCGGCCATCCAGGCCGCCGGGATCCAGGAGGTCAAGATCCGTTCGGTGCTCGTCTGCGCCACGAAGAGCGGCGTCTGCGCCACCTGCTACGGGCGCGACCTCGCCCGCGGCACGCCCGTGAACATGGGTGAGGCCGTTGGCGTCATCGCCGCCCAGTCGATCGGCGAGCCGGGCACCCAGCTCACCATGCGCACCTTCCACATCGGCGGCGCCGCCCAGATCTCCGACTCGTCCTTCATCGAGTCGAGCTTCGAGGGCACGATCAAGATCCGGAACCGCGCCCTGGCACGGAACTCGGATGGCGATCTCATCGCCACCGGCCGCAACGTCTCCATCGTCATCGTCGGGGTCGACGGCACCGAGCGCGCCAACCACCGCCTGCAATACGGCGCGAAGTTGCGCGTGGACGAGGGCGACACCGTCAAGCGGGGCCAGCGCATCGCCGAGTGGGACCCCTACACCCGTCCGATCATCACCGAGACGGACGGAATCGTGGCCTACGAGGACCTCATCGACGGCCAGTCGATCACCGAGACCACCGACGAGTCGACCGGCATCGCCAAGCGCGTCGTCATCGACTGGCGCGGGACGGCCCGCACCGCCGACCTCAAGCCGGCGATGCTGGTGCTCGATGCCGACGGCAAGCCGATGAAGCTGCCGCGCGGCTCGGACGCCCGCTACTTCCTGCCCGTCGACGCCATCATCGGCTACGATCCGGGTGCGAAGGTGAAGGCCGGCGACATCCTGGCCCGCGTCTCCGCCGACTCGGCCAAGACCCGCGACATCACCGGCGGTCTGCCGCGGGTGGCGGAGTTGTTCGAGGCCCGTCGTCCCAAGGACGCGGCCATCATTGCGGAGAAGTCGGGTACGATTCAGTTCGGGCGCGACTACAAGAACAAGCGTCGCCTGACGCTGACGCCGCATGATGGGTCCGAGGCGGTCGAGTACCTGATCCCGAAGGGCAAGCACATCCACCTTCAGGACGGCGACGTGGTCGAGCTCGGCGACTACATCGTCGACGGCAATCCGGCCCCGCATGACATCCTGGCGATCAAGGGCGTGGAGGAGCTCGCTGCCTACCTCGTCAACGAGATTCAGGAGGTCTACCGACTGCAGGGCGTGTCGATCAACGACAAGCACATCGAGGTCATCGTCAGGCAGATGCTGCAGAAGGTCGAAATCACCGACGGCGGCGATTCCGACATCCTGACGGGCGACCAGATCGACCGGACGGAGCTGGCGGAGATCAACGAGAAGCTACTTGCCGAGGGCAAGAAGCCGGTCGTGGGCGTTCCGGTCCTCCTGGGTATCACCAAGGCAAGCCTGCAGACGAAGTCGTTCATCTCGGCGGCGTCGTTCCAGGAGACCACCCGCGTGCTCACCGAGGCGGCCGTCAACGGGAAGATCGACTACCTTGAAGGACTCAAGGAGAACGTGATCGTCGGGTCGCTCATCCCGGCCGGCACGGGCTCCATGGCCGCCGAGATCCGCGCCGTGGCGCGGCGTCGCGACAACCTCATCCTGCAGCAGAAGGCCGCCGAGAGCGGGACTCAGCCCCTCTCCGAGCTGCCGCCCGCTGCGGAATAAGCGACCGCTCCATTGCGACGAACAGGAAGGGGCCGCCCCAAGGGGCGGCCCCTTTCGCATGGGTGCCGTCCGTACGGATCTGCTGCGCGTTCGTGCCCCGCAACTTCATGAACTTGTAACGGAATGGGTTGACGCGGGGCGAATCCGCCTCTATCAGGCCCTCATTGAACGGCTGGCCGTAGGCAGCAATCGATCGTGAGGCCTAGAGCCTCGATCCAGGCTTCCTAAACGCATCCGACTTCAACAGACGAACACGTGTCAGCCCGGCACGATCGCTTGCTTCGATGCAGGTGATCCTCTGCTTGCAACGGCGCGCCAAAGGCTGACATCAGCCTGGGGCGCGGCTTTGCGTTTCGTCGCACGCCACGTGCGATGCCGGGGCCGGCCAGAACGAGATTTGGATTTCGACGGTCACCGCTGCAGGTGACGCGTTTCGAGAGGATTGGCATGCCGACGATCAACCAGCTGATCGCTCAGCCGCGCAAGGCGCAGAAGAGCCGCAACAAGGTGCCGGCGCTCGACGCCTGCCCGCAGAAGCGTGGCGTCTGCACCCGCGTCTACACGACGACCCCGAAGAAGCCGAACTCCGCGCTCCGCAAGGTTGCCAAGGTTCGCCTGACCAACGGCTTCGAGGTCATCGGTTACATCCCGGGCGAGGGCCACAACCTTCAGGAGCACTCCGTGGTGATGATCCGCGGCGGCCGCGTGAAGGACCTTCCCGGCGTGCGCTACCACATCCTGCGCGGCGTGCTCGACACGCAGGGCGTCAAGGGTCGCAAGCAGCGCCGCTCCAAGTACGGCGCCAAGCGTCCGAAGTAAGACCGATATTCGCGCACCCTGTAAGGATGTCGCCGGCCTCCCAGAGGCTCAAGGCGGCCTGCGCAGGGTGGTTTCAAGAAGACCAAGTTTAAGACGGAGCGAGCGATGTCCCGCCGCCATTCTGCCGAGAAGCGTGAGATCATCCCGGACCCGAAGTACGGGGACATCGTGCTGACCAAGTTCATGAATTCGATCATGTACGAGGGCAAGAAGTCCACCGCTGAGCGGATCGTCTACGGTGCCTTCGACATCGTCGAGAACCGCGCCCGCGCCAACCCGATCGAGGTCTTCCGCGCTGCCCTCGAGAACGTCGCCCCGGCCATCGAAGTCCGCTCCCGCCGCGTCGGCGGCGCGACCTACCAGGTCCCCGTCGAAGTGCGTACGGAGCGCCGCCAGGCGCTCGCCATCCGTTGGCTGATCCAGGCTGCCCGCGGCCGGAACGACCGCACCATGGTCGAGCGTCTCTCGGCCGAGCTGCTCGACGCCGCGAACAACCGCGGCAACGCCGTGAAGAAGCGGGAAGACACCCACCGGATGGCGGAAGCCAACCGCGCCTTCTCGCACTACCGCTGGTAAGCGGACCCGGACCCTTTCAGGAGCAATCCGATGCCCCGCACGCACGCGATCGAGGACTACCGCAACTTCGGCATCATGGCTCACATCGATGCTGGCAAGACCACGACCACCGAGCGGATCCTCTACTACACCGGCAAATCCCATAAGATCGGCGAAGTCCACGACGGCGCCGCGACGATGGATTGGATGACGCAGGAGCAGGAGCGTGGCATCACGATCACGTCCGCCGCGACCACCTGCTTCTGGCGCGACAAGCGCCTGAACATCATCGACACTCCCGGCCACGTGGACTTCACCATCGAGGTGGAGCGCTCGCTCCGCGTTCTCGACGGCGCCGTCTGCGTGCTCGACGGCAACCAGGGCGTCGAGCCCCAGACGGAAACGGTCTGGCGCCAGGCCGACAAGTATGACGTGCCGCGCGTCGTGTTCGTCAACAAGATGGACAAGATCGGCGCCGACTTCTTCAAGTGCGTGGCCGACATCATCGACCGGGTCGCCGGTAAGCCTGTATGCCTGCAGCTGCCGATCGGTGCCGAGACGACCTTCAAGGGCGTCATCGACCTGATCAAGATGAAGGCCATCGTCTGGACCTCCGAGAAGCTTGGCGCGGATTTCTCCGAGACCGAGATCCCGGCCGATCTTGCCGACCAGGCTGCGGAGTACCGCATCAAGCTCGTCGAGGCTTGCGTCGAGATGGATGACGAGGCGATGGCCGCGTATCTGGACGGCGTCGAGCCGGATCAGGCAACGATGCACCGCCTGGTCCGCACGGCCGTGCAGCGTCGTGCTTTCCATCCCGTGCTCTGCGGTTCGGCCTTCAAGAACAAGGGCGTTCAGCCGCTCCTTGACGCGGTCGTGGATTACCTGCCGTCGCCCGCCGATCGCGGCGAGATCAAGGGCCTCGACTTCAAGACCGAGGAAGAGACCGTCCGTCACCCGGCCGATTCCGATCCCTTCTCCATGCTCGCCTTCAAGATCATGGACGATCCGCACGTCGGCACGATCACGTTCTGCCGGGTCTACTCTGGCAAGATCGAGTCCGGTGCCAACGTACTGAACTCCTCGCGCGACAAGAAGGAGCGTGTCGGCCGCATGCTCCTGATGCACGCCAACAACCGCGAGGACGTCAAGGAAGCCTTCACGGGCGACATCGTCGCCCTGGCTGGCCTCAAGGAAACCCGCACGGGCGATACGCTGTGCGATCCGAAGGACGCCGTCATCCTCGAGAAGATGGAGTTCCCCGAGCCGGTGATCGAGATCGCCGTCGAGCCGAAGTCCAAGGCCGATCAGGAGAAGCTCGGAATCGCCCTGGCCAAGCTCGCCGCCGAGGACCCGTCGTTCCGGGTCTCGACGGACCAGGAGTCGGGCCAGACCATCCTTCGCGGCATGGGCGAGCTTCACCTCGACATCAAGGTCGACATTCTGCGCCGGACCTACATGGTCGATGCGAATATCGGTCAGCCGCAGGTGGCGTATCGTGAGAAGCTGACGAAGCGCACCGAGATCGACTACACCCATAAGAAGCAGACCGGTGGTACTGGTCAGTTCGCCCGAGTGAAGTTCATCGTGGAGCCCAACGAGCCCGGCAAGGGCTTCGAGTTCTCCTCGAAGATCATCGGCGGCACGGTGCCGAAGGAGTACATTCCGGGCGTCGAGAAGGGTCTGAATTCGGTGCTCGGCGCCGGTATTCTGGCCGGCTTCCCGGTGGTCGACATCAAGGTCGAGCTGATCGACGGCGCCTACCACGATGTCGACTCGTCGGCCCTCGCCTTCGAAATCGCGTCGCGTGCCGCGCTCCGTGAGGCCCTTCAGAAGGGCGGCTCGGTGCTCCTTGAGCCGGTCATGAAGGTCGAAGTCGTATCGCCGGAAGAGTATACCGGCTCGGTGATCGGCGATCTCAACTCCCGCCGCGGCCAGATCCAGGGCCAGGACATGCGTGGCAACGCGAACGTCATCAACGCGATGGTGCCGCTGGCCAACATGTTCGGTTACGTGAACCAGCTCCGGTCCTTCTCGCAGGGCCGCGCCAACTTCACGATGCAGTTCGACCATTACGAAGAGGTGCCGCGCGGCGAGGCCGAGAAGGTCGTCGCCAAGTACGCCTAAGCCGGCGGCGCCCTTCGGGGCGCCTCCCGCACCCCTTCAGACGCAACATCAGATCAGACGGAGCCTATCATGGCCAAAGAGAAATTCGCGCGTACGAAGCCGCACTGCAACATTGGCACGATCGGTCACGTGGATCACGGCAAGACGTCGTTGACGGCGGCGATCACG